>NZ_CM002139.1:4865174-4968382 GCF_000454545.1 Xanthomonas cassavae CFBP 4642 | reverse complement strand
CGACTTGCCACGGCCATGATGCAATCCACACCATGCCCAGAGCCGGTTTTACGTGCAGCGAGCAATTTTCATGGCTGAGAGTCGGGGCTAATCAGGTGCTGGGATGAAAGCAGTAGCTGGATGAGCCGGCGAAGTTGCGTCGACGTGCCTCGCGCACGCTCACTCCTTCCAGGGTCGGTACCTCGCCGTGATTGCGGCGACGCGCCAGGTCGGCGAAGTCGCGTGCATCGATCGAGGCAACCTGGGCAACGGCGCAGCGCTGCTGTCCGGCGCTGGCATACGCCGGCGCCCCGTTGCAGACCCAACCGTGTGGTGCAAGCAGGGTGGCATCGGCCTGCGCGCCGAGCTGCGGGCAGTTCTGCGCCAACTGCAGGCGGAACAGGCGGCCATCGCGTTCGGCCACCGCCAGCGTGCGCGCGTCGGCCTGGTGAAACTCCGAGACCTGGCGCGCATCCAGGCAACTGGCATCCGGCGCGGCGGGGCGCGCGGACTCTGCGGATGCAGTGAGCGCGGAACTGGCAAGCAAGGTGGTGCCAAGAGCGGCTACCAACACGTAGCGAGCGGTCGTCAGGTGGGTGCGGACGGCGCGGACGGCGCGGAGGGACCGGAGTGTACGGCTGGTACATGAGGATTCCGAGCACCGGCCGCGCCCGCCTGGCGGCCGCGCAGTAGTTTTGGTAGTTGCTCTTTGCAGAACCGCCGGGAGCACACGCATCACGCACACCCTTGGCAATGAGATGGCTGCATCATGTGCCGGCCCCGCTGCGCCTGCAAACGCGAGCGTAGCGGGGCCGCTACCTCAGTTCGCGTCCCATGTACGCAGCGGAGTTGGGTGGCGCCAGGTCGGCCGCTGGATCGCACGGCCAGCGTGATCTGCGTCAGTGCGGCTCGGGCGGATCCGAATCCAGCACCTGCAGCTTGCCGCCGGTGGTCTCCGGCAGGATACGCTGGTCGGTGGCGACCAGGACGACGCCGGGCGTCAGCAAGGGCAGCAGTTCGGCCAGGAACGCCGGCGGTACCTGCAGCCGCGCGATGGTGTCGGCATCCAGCGCCTGGCCTGCCGCGGCCGTGCTGCCGGGAATGCCGATGCGCATCCAGTTGGGCATGCGACGACCCGGCAGGCCTGCGATTTCGCCGGGCAAAAAGCCCTGGCCGACGATGAAGGCCTGCGTGCCCGGCGGCGCCGTGCCCGGCGGCGCTTGCACGGCGACCTGGGCACGCCCGATTTCCACGCCATTGCGGTAGACCAGCAATTGCTGGTCGGTGCTGCTGATCAGCATCGAGATCGGGCCGGTGGGCGCCAACGCCGGTTGCCATGCAAATGCCTGGCCGTTGGGCAGCGGCAGCAGCGGGCGCTCGGCGCCGGTGGTCGGGTCGATCGGGCTGAGCGCACGCGGATGCACCACATCGTCGGCGCTGATGCCGGCCTGCGCCACGACCACCACCATGCCCATGTTGGAATTGTCGAACAGCAGCCGGGCGAATTCCGATGGCAGGTGCACGCAGCCATGCGATTCCGGGTAGCCGGGCAGGCCGCCGGCATGCAGCGCCACGCCATCCCAGGTGAGCCGCTGCTGATACGGCATCGGCGCGGCGTTGTAGATGTTGGAGCGGTGATCCCGGTCCTTCTGCAGGATGGTGAACACCCCGGTGGGAGTCTCATGTCCGGGCTTGCCGGAGCTGATGGTGGACACGCCGATCAGGATGCCATTGCGATATGCATACGCGCGCTGTTCGGCGAGGCTGACGATCACCGCCATCGGTCCCCAGCCCTTGCTCACGCCACCCCAGATCCAGTCGCCCGGCTTCAGGTCGGCAGGCAGGGTATCCGCGGGACTGGACTGGCGGGCGCCCCAGAACGGTGCGGCGGCTGCGAAACCACTCACCAGCAACATGCACAGCAGCGCGAACGAGAGCAGGGGCCGCATCGGCGTTCCCATCAGGAGGGTCGCACCGATGCTAGCGGGCAGACGCGCGCGCGTCATCGGGGGATGCCGTGCGATGGGCGCGACATGCGAAGGTGGCGCCGCCCTGTCGTCAAGGCGACGCGTGCTACCTGGTGTGCGGCTGCAGGAATTCCGGCAGTGCGCATCGGTGGCGTAGTCGATCACGCTCGCAGTCCGATCGCCGCCGCATGGCAACGACGATCGGGCATGCGGGCGTGATGCTTACTCCGGCAACGCCGGATAATCGGTATAGCCCTTGGTGCCACCACCGTAGAGGGTGGACTGATCCACCTCGGCCAGCGGGGCGTGTTCGCGCAGGCGACGCACCAGATCCGGGTTGGCAATGAACGGGCGGCCGTAGGCGATGGCATCGGCATAGCCGCTGCTGATGGCATGCTCGGACATCGCGCGGTCGTAGCCGTTGTTGGCGATCCAGGCACCATCGAACTTTGCGCGCAGTGCAGCGTAGTCGAAGGCGATATTGTCGCGCGCACCGCCGGTGGCGCCTTCGATCACGTGCACGAACGCCAGGCCGCCGATCAGGTTCAGCCGCTCCACCGCACGTTCGAACAGCGGCTGCGGGCTGGAGTCGTGTGCGCCGTAGACCGGGGTGACCGGCGACAGGCGCACGCCGGTGCGCTCGGCACCGATCTCATCGGCGATGGCCTGTACCACTTCGACGAGCAGGCGGGTGCGGTTTTCGATATCGCCGCCGTAGGCATCGGTGCGCTTGTTGGAACCATCGCGCAGGAACTGGTCGAGCAGGTAGCCGTTGGCCGCATGCACTTCCACGCCATCGAAACCGGCCTCGATCGCATTGCGCGCGGCGATGCGGTAGTCCTCGATCAGTGCGGGGATTTCGTCCAGCGCCAATGCACGCGGTTCGGAAACGTCCTCGAAGCCGTTCTTGGTGTAGGTCTTGCCTTCTGCACGAATCGCGCTGGGCGCGACCGGCACTTCGCCCGGCGGCAGTACGCTGGTGTGCGAGACGCGGCCGACATGCCAGAGCTGCAACACGATCTTGCCGCCACGGCGATGCACCTCATCGGTGACCGCGCGCCAGCCGGCGACCTGTTCGGCGCTATGGATGCCCGGCGTATCCAGATAGCCCTGGCCGAGCGGACTGATCTGCGTGCCTTCGGCGACGATCAGGCCGGCAGTGGCGCGCTGGCCGTAGTATTCGGCGGCCAGGGGCGACGGAACCTGCCCGGCGCCGGCGCGGTTGCGCGTCAGCGGCGCCATGATCACGCGGTTGGCAAGGTCCAGCGCGCCCAGGCGCACCGGCGAGAACAGTGGGGATTGAGTGGATTTGGACATCAGCAACCAGTCGTTGTTGGATCACACGCAAGGCGCGGCGCCGCGCCGATCGCGGTGCTCCACAGCGATGGTGGCGGACCCAAGCGGATTCGAGCGACGCTGATAGGACACAGCGTCTCCCGGCGTACTGAAGTGGGCGAAACTGTGACAGGCAAGGCGTGCGGGCTGAATCGCCCGGGACATCGGCCTTTTCTGTATTGCTGCATTGCACAATAATAGGCCGCCCCGTCAATCTGGAGTCGGGCATGTCCGATATCGACCCTTCCGCCCCGCGCGTTCCCCGACGCGATTACGTGCTGATCCTGCTGGCGCTGGCGATGGGCGGCTTTGCGATCGGTATCAGCGAATTTTCCACGATGGGCCTGATGCCGCAGATTGCGCAGGGCCTGCAGATCAGCGAGCCGCAGGTGGGCCATGTCATCAGTGCCTACGCGCTGGGTGTGGTGGTCGGCGCGCCACTGCTGGCAGTTCTGGGCGCGCGCTGGCCGCGCCGCACCCTGTTGCTGCTGCTGATGGTGTTTTACGCAGTGGGCAATCTGGCCAGCGCGTTGGCGCCGAGCTATCACACCATGCTGCTGTGCCGCTTCGTCGCAGGCCTGCCGCATGGGGCGTATTTCGGCGTGGCCTCGTTGGTGGCCGCATCGATCAGCCCGCCCAACCAGCGCGCTACTGCGGTGGGACGCGTGCTGCTGGGCTTGAGCGTGGCGTTGCTGGTGGGCAATCCACTGGCGACCTGGCTGGGGCAGATCGTCAGCTGGCGCTGGGCGTATGCGTCGGTGTCGGTGATCGCATTGGGCACGGTCGCGGCGGTGGCCGCCTTGTTGCCGCCCGCGCCCGACGAGCCACGGCAGCAGCCGTTGCGCGAGCTGCGTGCGTTCAACCGGCCGCAGGTGTGGTTGGCGCTGGCAATCGGTGCCGTGGGATTTTCCGGCATGTTCTGCGTCTTCAGTTATCTGGCGCCGACGCTGACGGCGGTGACCGGCGTGGAGCCGGCGCGCATCCCGCTGGCCATGGCCGCCTTTGGCGTGGGCGGCGTGCTTGGCAGCATCCTGGGGGGCTGGCTGTTCGATCGCCTGCAGTTCCGCGCGGTGCCGGTGCTGCTGGGGTGGTCGATCGTGGTGATGCTGACGTTTCCGTTGGCCGCGCACTCGGGCCTGTGGGTGTTCGTCTCCATCGTCGCGGTGGGCACCATGGGCGCCCTGGCGCCTGCATTGCAGACCCGCCTGATGGATGTGGCCGCCGAAGCGCAAACCCTGGCGGCGGCGTCCAACCATGCGGCGTTCAATACCGCCAATGCGCTGGGGCCGTGGCTGGGCGGCATGGCCATCACCGCAAGCTGGGGCTGGACATCCACCGGCTACGTCGGCGCCGCCACCGCGCTGGGTGGCCTGCTGATCTATGCGGCAGCGGTCTGGCAGGAACAGCGTCAGCGCAGCGCGCTGGCCAGCTATTGAGGTGATCCGGTGTCGGGTCAGCCCCTGGCGGGCAACACGACGCCTCTGATATCGGTGTGCTCGGACAGCGCGCATGCGTGCAGGTGATGTCTGCCGGATGCGGTGATCTGCCGTTGCCTGCGTTGTTACTGCAGCGGTGCCAGTCACAGGCCAGGCCGGCCACGCGCTGAGTTCCGGCTCGCGCACAGCGCCATGCCGGCTGCACCGGTGCAGGTCGTGCCGGTGCCGGTCGTCCAGAGAGTGCGAAGGCCGGCGCTGCTATCGTGCGCGGCCATGTCTCATCCACGGTCATCTCACGACACGCCATCGAGACTGCGTGCCTGACCGCAAGCGGACCGAACCGTCATGACCGATTTCACTCCACCGCCATGGAAGCGCCCCAGCCCAAAACGCCAGGCCTCCACGCCGTTGACCGAGGCGCAGAAGGCCGCCGCCCGAAGGCGGGCAGAAGAGGCAGGGCGCCCGTATCCGAATCTGATCGACAACATGTGGGCCAGCCGGCAACCTAAGGAATCTTGATCTTGATGCGGTATTGGCATCGATGAATCGCAGTTCATCGGCCGCATGATGGCGTGAGGACATGACCCGCATCGCTCACATGCCGATTATGCGCGCGCGGCCAGCATTGAGCCGTACACACCGCCAAGGCATCGCAATCAACACACCGATTGCGCTGTTCTCCCGAAAACCAGCGCAACGCATCACCGCGCAGCGCGGCCCATGCAACCAGGAGCAACTATGAGCATTCAGAGCAAAACCGAGCACAGCCTCAACGACCTCATCGCCATTTCGCGCGACGGCAAGGACTTCTACGATGAAGCTGCTGGCAAGGTAGGCGATGCCGAGCTTGCGACGCTGTTCCGCCGCATCGCTGGCGTCAAGAGCGACATCGTCAGCAATTTGAGCAGCGTGGTGGCTTCGGTGGGCGGAACGCCGGAACAGCACGGCACCATGGTTGGCAGCATGCAGCAGTTCTACGGCAAGGTCCGTGCAACGCTTGGCGACACCAAGTACGGTTACGTGGCCGAATTGGAAGAATCGGAAGACCGTCTATTGAAGGCCTTTGACGAAACCATTGCCGATCAGGACACGCCGGCTGCCGCACGCGACGCCGCACTGCGTTTGTTGCCGGAAGTGCGTGCGTGCCATGACGTGATGCGCAACCGCAAGCATGCAATGAAGAACGCGGCGTAATGTCGCTGCAATACCGTGGTGCATCATCTTGATGCAGCTCCGGCGTAAATCGATACAGGCGGGAAACGGGTAGCGCGAGCTGCCCGTTTCTTTTTATGCAGGGTGCGACGTGCGGTGTGCGACGTCGGCCGCGCGGCGCTCTCCACCATGTGCCGCTCCACAAACGCGGCTGATCCACGGCGATACGTGCGACTACGGCGTACTCGGCAGGCATGGGGTCTGCTAGTATCCGCCGCCCTTCTTCAGCCAGGCCCGCGCAGGCGGACGTGGACATTCTCATGAAACAGCAGTTTCTCTCCCTGCCATCGGCCGAGGCACAGCTGTCGCTGGGCTTGGGCGAAGAGAAGCCTACCGAGCGGCTGTTCTTTGCGGTGATGGCAGATGCACAAACCGCCGAACGCGCGAGCGACATCGCCAATGGTGTGCTGCAGGCAGGGCAGGTGGAGGGAAAGCTGCTCGGGCGCGAGCGGCTGCACGTGACCTTGCATCACCTGGGCGACTACGCGGGCGGATTGCCGCCGTCGCTGGTCAGCCGGGCCAGTCAGGCTGCCGAACGCATTGCCCTGCCGGCCTTCGCTGTGGAATTCGATCGCGTCGGTACCTTCGGTGGGCGGCGCTCGCAATTGCCCTGCGTGTTGCGCGGCGAAGAGCGGGTGCGCGGGCTGTATGAGTTGCAGGGGGCATTGGGGCGGCAGCTGGCGCATGTGGGCATTGCCGGCGATGCGCAGTACATACCGCACATGACCCTGCTGTACTGCAATCAGACACTGCCGCAGCGGCGTTGCGAGGCGCTGGCCTGGACGGTGCGTGAATTTGCGTTGGTGCGCAGTTTCCTGGGGCAGTCGCGCTACCAGATCGAAGGGCGCTGGTCGCTGCACTGAACCACCGCGCCCATGGGCAGAGCGGCGCGCTACGCGCTAGCCTGCGCGCATGGATATCTCCGCACCGCTACCTTTGCATGCCGACCACCTGGCCGCACTGGAACAGGCCTATGCCACGCCTGCGCGCGCTTATCATCACTTCGGCCACGTGCGCGCACTGCTGCACCACTATGCCGAGGTCGCTGCCGGACCAGGCTGGCGGCAGCCGGTGGAGGTCTGGCTGGCAGTGCTGTTCCACGATGCGGTGTACCAGCCCGGGCGCAGCGACAACGAAGCGCAATCAGCGGCGTGGGCACTGGACTGCATCCCGCGTTGGTGGCCACGGGCCGAGGTGGACCTTGCGCGCGTGCAGACGCTGATCCTGCTCACCGCACGGCATGGCCAGCTGCAACCGACCGATGTCGACGAAGAGGCGGCGCTGTTTCTGGACTGCGACATGGCGATCCTGGCGGCACCGGCAGCGATTTTCGATGCCTACGACCGCGCAATCGCCGACGAGTACCGAGGACATGTGCCGGCGCTGCTGTTCCGCCTGAACCGGCGGCGTTTCCTGGCCGGTCTGCTCAAACGGCCGCGCATCTTTCTCAGCGCATATTTCCATGCCAACGCCGATGCCGCGGCGCGCGCCAATCTGCGTCGCCGGCTGGGCCGCTGATGGGCCAGTGCGCTGCGTTGCGCCGCCTCGGGAAGGCGGATCACGCACGCTACAATGGCCGCATGCACGAGCTCGCCGTTTCCACCGCCGATCCACGCCCGCAACCGCCGCAGGCGCCAGCGCCCAACGAGTGCTGCGAGAGCGGCTGCCCGCTGTGCGTGCACGATCTGTATGCCGAGGAGCTGACCCGCTACCGCCAAGCCCTGGCTGCCTGGGAAGCCCGCCAGCAGGCGCAGGCGCGGTGAGCGAAACACGGCGCTTCGCGGCACGTGCCGGAACACTTATCTTTGGACCACTTTCCCGATGGTGCGACATGCGACGACTTGAACGATGGAGCGCGTTCTGCGGCGCAGCGGTGTTGACGCTGTCGGGCATGGCTGCCGCGCAGGCCCCGGATCCGGTCAGCCACGGACGGTTCGAACAAGTGCCGGTGCTCATGCCCAAGGGCGAGCCAGAGCGTGTGGTGATCTGGCTGGCCGGTACCGGCAATGCCGGCCAGCGCCAGGCGCAGGCGCAGGCCCTGCGCGACGATGGCGCCATGGTCGCCGTGGTGGATACCGCCCATCTGTATGCGGCGCTGCGCAAGGCCGGCGGCACCTGCGCGTTCTCGGTCGGCGATGTGGAGAACTTTTCCCGCTATCTGCAGGCCTTCTATCACATCCCCACTTACCGCCTGCCGCTGCTGGTCGGTGATGGAGAAGGTGCTGCACTGGCGTACGCAATCGGCGCACAGGCCAAGCCGCATGTGCTGGCCGGCGTGCTCACCGACGGGGTGTGCCCGGCGGCGGTGTCCGATCAGGCGATCTGCCAGCCCGGCGTGCAGCCAGGGAGCAATCGCCTGATGCCGGTGCCGCTGCAGATTCCGTGGGTGCTTGCCGGCAGCCAGGACAAGCGGTGCCCTGCGCCGGCCGAACAGGCCTTTCTCAAGCAGATTCCGCAGGCGCGCACCTTCAAGCGCGCTGCGCGGGGCGACATCTTGCCCGGCCTGCGCGCGGCCGCCCGTTCGCTGGGCGACCAGCAGGGCGTGGCCTTGCCGCCGCCGCCGGATGGGCTGGCCGATCTGCCGGTGGTGGAATTGCCGGCCAGGCCGGACGGCGACAGCGACGACGACACCTTCGTGATCTTCGTGTCCGGCGACGGCGGTTGGGCGGGCCTGGACGAAGAAGTGGCCGATGCGCTCGCCGCGCAGGGCATTCCGGTGGTGGGGCTGGATTCGTTGCGCTACTTCTGGACCAAGCGCACTCCGCAGGGCTTTGCCACCGATCTGGACCGCATTGCGCGCGTCTACGCGCAACGCTGGCAGCGCAAGCGCGTGGTGTTGATCGGTTTTTCGCAGGGTGCCGACGTATTGCCGGCGGCGATCAACACGCTGCCCGCACCGACCAAGCAGAGCATCCGCATGACCGCGCTGCTGTCGGTGGGCAAGCTGGCCGACTACGAATTCCATGTCAGCAACTGGCTGGGCTCGGATGATGAAGGTCTGCCGATCGCGCCGGAAGTACAGCGTCTGCCGGCCGGCACCACAGTCTGCATCTACGGCCAGGACGACGACCATGCACTGTGCCCCAGCCTGCCTGCAGCCACTGCCAAGCGCGTGGCGCTGCCGGGCAATCACCATTTCAAGGGCGATTACGCGACCCTGGCCAGGGTGATCATGGAGCAGTTGCACGCACTGTCGAAGCCGTAAAAGAGCAGGGCATATGTGAGCTGGTTCGGCCCGACGCCGGGCCGATGCAGGTCAACGACCAGGTCGCCGCCGTTCGGTTCGGCCTCCGTCCAGCCTGGCGGGCGGCATTTATGCCGTCACACGGTCCCGCCCCCGGACGCGGCACCGCGCTCCCAAGATTGCGATCGCTGATCGGCAAGCAATGCCTTCAGGCACAGGTGCAAGCGCCCGAAGCAGAGCGAGGTATTCGCGTAGAACCGCAGGTATCGAGCGGCCTTACTCCTGCCGCCCAGGGTCCACCGAGATCAGGCGGGTGACATCCAGCAGTGCGGCCGGCAGATGCATGCCACCCGGTGCAACCAGGTAGCGCGGGCGCCAGCTCGGGGCGAACTTCGACTTGAAGCGGCGCAGCCCGCTGAAGCCGTAGAAACGCTCGCCGTGGCGCGCGACCAGGCTGGCGAAGCGGTTCCAGCGGCCGGCCAGGCGGTGCTCGGCCAGCCCGGACAGCGGTGCCATGCCCAGCGAGAAGCGCGTGTAGCCGTTGGCCTGGCCCCACCGGAACAACGCGATGAACAAAAAGTCCATCGTGCCCTTCGGCGCCTCGGCGCTATGCCGCATCAGGTCCACCGACAACTCGCCGCCGGCCGGCGCCCACCACACGTTGGCGAAGGCCACGATCCGGCCTTCCGCCTCGGCCACTGCGACCGGGAAACGACGCAGGTAGTCCGGATCAAAGCTGCCGAGCGAGAAGCCTTTTTCTTCGCCGGACTTTTCTTCCAGCCACTGCTCCGACACCTCGGACAGGCGCGGCAACACCGCATCCACCTGCTCGGGCTGCAGCATGCGGAAGGTCAGGCCACCGCGCTTGCCGCGGTTCCAGGCCTGGCGCAGGTCGGCACGGTCGCGGCCTTCCAGGGTGAAGTTTTCCAGCGGCACGATCGCCTCTTCGCCCAGCTTGACCAGGGTCATGCCCATGTCCAGATAGGTCTGCCAGTATTTTTCGCCGACCTGGTAGAACACCGGGCGCAGGCCCATGTGGTCGGCTTTCTCGCGAAAGCGCCAGATCAGCGCGCGCGCCACTTCCGGCGGCCCCACCGGGTCGCCCATCGAAATCAGCGAGCCGCCGTAGCGCTGCATCATCACGAAGCCGCGGCTCTGCTCATCCAGCAGGAAGGCCTTGTCTCCGGTCAGCGCCAGGCAGGCCTGGGTGTCGGTGCTGCTTTCCAGGATCGGCGCCAGCGTGGACAGCGTCTGCGTATCGGCCGCCGGCATCGGGCGCCTCCCACCGCGCAGCAAGCGCGCCATGCCGAACACGATCACGCCCACGCACAGGATCAACGCGGCGCGCAACGCACGCGGCGCATTGGCCGAGGTGGCGAACTGCCACCACAGGTCGTTGCTGTATTCGACATGGCTGTAGACGAAGAACAACAGCCAGAAGGTGGCCACCAGCACCAGGCCCAGATTGCTCAGCCAGCGCCATGACCAGGCTTCGTCCAGCAACGCGCCCTGGCGGTAGAACTCGCGCCGCGCCGCCCACAGCGCCACCGCTGCCAGCGCCGCCGATAGCGATACCGAGATATGGCTGCCGCGCAGCAGCGACAACGGCGGCAGCAGCACGCACACGCCCAGCGCCAGCATCCAGGCGGCATGGCTGCGGCGCTGCAGCCCCTGGCCGATCAGCAGCAGCATCATGCCGCCCAGGCTGACCAGCAGATGCGAGGTTTCGATCAGCGGCAGCGGCGCCACTTCCTGGCGCGCACGCGGGGTCGGCAGGGTGCCGTCGATCACCAGCGCCGCACCGACCGCGAACACCGCCAGCGCCAGGATCTGCGGCAGCCACGGACGCAAGGCCTTCCACACCGTGCGCGCGGTGCTGGCGCTGGCGCGGACCGGTGCCGCGCCCAGCCCCGAGGCCGCCGCCATGGCGACCGAGATCAGCAACGGCACGATGTAATAGGTGACGCGGTAGGCCAGCGCTGCGGCCAGCACGGCCGCAGGGGTGACATGCGGCAGCAGCTTGAGCAGGCTCCACTCGAACACGCCCAGGCCGGCCGGCACGGTGGAGATCAGGCCGGCCACCACGGCCACCAGCCAGATGCCGATGAAGCCGAAATAGCCGGTGCCCGGATCCGGCGGCAGCAGCACGTAGAATGCGGCCGCGGCCAGGCCCAGTTCGACCAGGCTGAGCGCGGTAACCCCGAGCACGGTGTTGCGATCAGGTAGCCAGAAGCGATGGCTGCGCAGGCCGAACTCGCGGCCCTGCTTGCCGACCAGCACCAGCATGGCCACGTAGCTGGTCAGCAGGGCGATGCCGGCAATACGGATGCCTTCAGCAGTGATCGGCAAGGCGCGCGCGGCCGCTTCCGGTTCCAGCATCAGCGCCAGCCCCAGCAGCACCCAGGCGCCGAAAATGAAGCCCAGCGTGCTCATCAGCACCACCTGGCCGATCTCGGCCAGGGTCAGCCCCACGCTGCCATAACCACGCAGGCGCACGGCGCCGCCGGTGAGCGCGGCAAAACCCAGGGTCTGGCCTACCGCGTGCGCCATGAACGCGGTGATGCCCACTCGCGCCGGATGCAGCCGCTTGCCGGTGCGCTTGAGCCCCACCCAGTCGAAGCCCACCAGGCAGGCGTAGCTGCTCAAGCCCAGCAACAACGTCAGAGCGATCTGGCCCGCACCCAGTGCACGGAACGCCTGACGGATCTGGCGATAGCCATGGTCGGTAAACTGTGCCGACAGCGCGTGCAGCGCCATCGCCAGGATCGCCAGGCTGATCAGGACCGGCAGGGCGCGACGCCAACCGCTGGCCGGCGCTTCGGAAGACACGGGGGTATCCGTCATGGGGGCAACGGGTTCTGTTCAAGAGGAAAGTAGGACGCATGCACGAGGCGTACCGCGTGCGCGGCGGGTCTGCATGGGCCAGCGGAGTGAAGGTGCATGCAGGGTGATCGCGTGAGTGCCGAGAAGGAGTGAATGCAGGTCGATGGCGCCGCCCCCTGTCGGCCCGGCGCGGCCGCGCGCATCATAGGGCATTGGCGCATACGCGTGCCGCGGGGGAGCAGGATGCACGAGGTCACGGTTTGGAAGGCAGACAGGCGGCGGATGAGCACGTCACAGCAAAGCGCGCCTGCAGCGCACCCCACCGCGGTCGATCTGCCGGCCTGGAGCGGCCGGGCGGGCGCGCTTGCCGCTGTGACGGGCGCCGCCTTCATCGGCCTGGTGCTGGCCCTGCAATGGCTGCGGGGCGACCTGGGCTGGATCGATGCGCAGTTGAGTGCCTACCTGCACGGCGCCTACGGCCTGCTGCTGCGCACCGCGTATTGCCTATTGGCTGCGGCAATGGCATGGCTGGCGTTGGGGATGTATGCGGCGCTGCAGCCGGCCGCACGCAGCCGCACCGTGCTGGGGCTGTTCTGGGTAGCGGCGCTGGGATTGTGCGCGGTGTCGATCGGCGACAGCTGGATGCCGGAGCTGGCGCCTGACGCGGCGAAGATGGTGCATGTGCTGTCGGCCGACGCCACCTTCCTGTGCGTGATCGCAGCGGTATTGCTGCAGTCCTGGTATTTTCGGCGTGATCGCGCATGGCGACAGCACTTCGCATCGGCATTCGGGGTGGGCTGTGCCGCGTTTGCGGCATTGCTGTTCCATGTCAGCGTAAGCGCCGCGCCACTGGGCATCAGCCAGAAGACCGCCATCGTGCTGATCGTGCTCTGGATGGTGCGTGTCGGGCTGTGGCTGGCGCGCCTGGTCGATGGCGGGGCTGCATGCGCTGCGCATTCGCGTGACAATGGCCGGGTCCACCAACCGTAGGAAGTCTGAAATGCTGCAGCGATTCGATGCGGGCCCGCGTATGTCCGAGATGACCGTCCATGGCGGCGTGTGTTATCTGGCCGGCCAGATTGCCGAGGACACCAGCGAAGACATCACCGGCCAGACCCGCCAGGTGCTGGGCGAGATCGACAAATTGCTTGCGCTGGCCGCCAGCGACAAGACCAAGATCCTGCGCGCGGAAATCTTCCTCGCCGACATCGGCGATTTCGATGGCATGAACAAGGCCTGGGACGAGTGGGTGCCGCACGGCTTCACCCCCGCACGCGCGACCGTGGAAGCCAAGTTGGCGCGGCCGGAGTGGAAGGTGGAAATCGTGATCACCGCTGCGGCGGGCTGACCGCGTTCCTGCGTCAAGCGGTCGACATGCGGTGCGCGCCGGTGCACGCACCGCTTCACTGCGACGACGTTGTTGCTGCAAACCTGCCGAAATGCGCAGATGCAAGTGGCGTGCGTGGCGACTGCCGTTAAAGCTTCCGCCTGAATCCAATCAGCGCTTGACGAAGCGGTAGTGCGCCACGCTCCATTCGCGGCCCTGGTCGTAGCCGAACAGTTCCGCGCAGGCCAGCCAGAACATGCGCCAGCGCTGCCACCAACGCTGTGCATCCTCGCCATAGGTCTGCTGCAACAGCGGCATGATCTGGTCGCGGTAGCGGTCCTGGTTTTCCAGCCAGGCATTGGCGGTTTTCTCGTAATGCTGGCCCGACAGGACCCAGCGCTGTTCGATGACCACGTCCTGCTGGAAATGCAGCAAGGTGTCGGCCGCCGGCATCAGCCCGCCGGTGAAGAAATGCCTGCCCATCCAGTTGTCTTCGCCGGCCACCTCGAACGGGTAGGCCAGGTCGCGGTGGCAGAAAATGTGCACGAACAGCTTGCCGCCCGGCGCCAGCCAGCTGCCCACGCGCGCGAGCAGGTCGCGGTAGTTGCGCATGTGTTCGAACATCTCCACCGACACCACACGGTCGAAAGTGACCGGCGGCAGCGCCAGCGCGTTGACGTCGGCAGTGATGACCTGCACGTTGCCCAGGCCGCGGAGACGGCATTGCTCCAGGATATGCGCGCGCTGCGGGCGCGAATTGGACACCGCGGCAATGCTGGCGTTGGGGTAACGCTCGGCCATCCACAACGTCAGCGAGCCCCAGCCGCAGCCCAGTTCCAGGATGCGCTGGCCATCGGCCAGCTCGGCGCGTTGCCCATACAGCGCCAGCATGCGTTCTTCGGCCGCGTCCAGGTCCGGTGTGCTGGCGTCCCAGTAGCAGCTGCTGTACTTCAGCCGCTTGCCCAGGCACAGGGTGAAGAACTGCGGCGGCAATTCGTAGTGCTGGCGGTTGGCCGCATCGGTTTCGATCGCGATGGCGCTGGCGCGCAGGCTATCGATGAAGGCGCGCTGGCGCTCGCCGTTGCCATCGGCGTCGTTGCCGCGCTCATCGCGCAGGCGCTGCGCGCACAGACGGCGGATGCCGTAGCGCAGCGCAGCGTCGGGCAGCACGCCGGATTCGGCCAGGCGCGTGGCGAACGCTTCGTCCGGGAGCGAGGAGGGCGGGGCGGTGACAGTGGACATGCAACTCTCCAGACAACTCAGGACGAAGGGGGCAGCGGGAAGAACGCGCTGGTGGTGCGTTGGTACTGCGCGTAGTCCTCTCCGCGCGAGCGCAGTGCCTGCTGCTCGGTGTAGGGAATGCCGGTAAAGCGATACAGGAACGCGAACATCACCACCGGCCCGAGCGCGCACAGCGCCACCGGCCAGGGCCCGGCGCCGACCGCCAAGGCCAGATAGGCGAACCAGTGCACGAACTCGAAAAAGTAATTGGGATGGCGCGAATACCGCCACAGTCCGTTGCGACAGGTCTTGCCGCGATTGGCCGGATCGGCCTTGTGCGCAGACAGCTGCCGGTCGGCCAGTGCCTCGCCACCGACCGCAATCAACCACACCACGACCGCCAACGCGCTCCAGAAGCTCCATGCCGGGTCAGGGTTGCTGGCCGCAGCCAGGAACGGCACCGCAAACAGCACCACCACCACCGCCTGGGCCAGGAAGAAGCCGAGGAACTTGCGCTGGTCGCCATTCCAATGCTCGCGCAGGGCGCGATACCGACCGTCTTCGTGCGGGTCGCCGAACACGCGCACGCCCAGATGCCAGGCCAGGCGCGCGCCCCACAGACCGCCAAGCACCGCCACCAACACGCGCGGCAGCAGCGCACCGTCGGATAGCCACGCGCAATACGGCGCAGCCGCCGCCAGGCAGGCGGCCCACAACACGTCCACCGGGCCGGCATTGCCGCTGCGGCGCTGCCATAGCCAGCCCAGCAGCATCACCCCACTTGCGAATACGCCCACATGCAGCAGCGGCCACACAGTCATTGCAGTTCTCCGGTCTTGGCATGCGGCCATGGTCGCGTCAGACGGCGTGCATACAGCGACAATACGCCGCACGCCACGCCCCAGCCGATGCCGGCGGCGAGGACCGCATGCAGCAACGGCGGCAACAGTTCCACTGCGTGCCAACTGCGCTGCGCCAGCCAATACGAAAGCGGGCCGAAGATGGCACCCAGCAGCACGGCCAACCACGGGCGTTGCATCACGCTGCGCAGCGAATGGTTGAGCGTGAGCGCAAAGCCCAGCCACAACGCCAGAATCCACGCCGGCGCCAGCACGCTACCCGGCCATGGCGTGGCATAGCGCACCCAGCCACCTGCCGCCAGCGTGGTGTCCAGCAGCAAACCCAGTGCCAATGCGGCGATCAGCAACGGCACATCGCCGGCCGCGCGTTTCGAGGGCCACAGTTGATACAGCGCAAACAGCGCCAGTACCAGCAGCGTTGGCCACACGCGCCCGTGCGCAGCGGCGGCCACCGCCACCACCCAGAGCACCTGCAAGCCGAGATAGTTGCCGAGCTGCTTCATGCCTCACGCAAGACCGGGCACGAACTGCGGTGGGCGCGCAGCGGGCTTGCTTAGCCATAGATGCACGTCGCCGATCGACCGCTCCAGAAAACCGGCTTCGCAATACGCCAGATAGAACTCCCACATGCGGATGAAGCGCTCGTCGTAGCCCAGTGCGCGCACCTGCGGCAGCTGCGCCATGAAGCGGTGCCGCCACGCACGCAAGGTCAACGCATAACTCGGGCCGATGTCCTCCAGATGGAACAGGCGCAGATCGCTGGCGCGCGCCACCGCGCCGGTCATCGCCGCGACCGACGGAATGAAGCTGCCGGGGAAGATATGCCGCTTGATGAAGTCCACCGACTGCAGCGCCTGCTTGTAGCGGTGGTCCTCGATGGTGATGGCCTGGATCAGCGCCTCGCCATCGTCGGCGAGCAGGCTGCCGACCTTGGCGAAGTAGGTGTCCAGATACTGGTGGCCGATCGCCTCGATCATCTCGATCGACACCACGCGGTCGAAGCGGCCCTGCAGGTCGCGGTAGTCGCTCAACAACACGGTAACCCGGTCGCTCAGGCCGGCATCGGCGATGCGTTGGTTCGCCAGGTCGAACTGCTCGCGCGAAATGGTGGTGGTGGTGACGCGGCAGCCGTGTTCGCGCGCCGCATGCAGGGCAAAACCGCCCCAGCCGGTGCCGATCTCGACCACGTGGTGCTGCGGACCCAGGCGCAGTTTCCGGCAGATGCGTTCGAGCTTGCGCGTGGCCGCACGCTCCAGTGCCGCTTCGCCTTGCGCTTCTTCGCCATCGACGAAGATCGCCGACGAGTACATCAGGTTCTCGTCCAGAAACAATTTGAACAGCGGGTTGCCCAGATCGTAGTGCGCGGCGATATTGCGCCGGCTGCCGCTGCGGGTGTTGCGGGCCAGCGCATGCAGGCTGCGCATGGCCCAGCCGCCGAGGCGCGCGGTACCGGTTTCCATCGCATCCAGGCGGTCGCGATTGCGCAGCAGCACGCGCATCAGCCCGACCAGATCGTCGCATTGCCATTGTCCGTCCATGTACGACTCGCCGGCACCCACGCTGCCGTTGAGCGCGGCCTGGCGATAGAAGCCGGGGTCGGTCACGTGCAGCTGCACCTGCAGGGCGTTCGCGCCGCTGGCAGTGCCCAGCGTGGTGATGCCGTCGGCGTCGTGCAGCTGCAATTGCCCGTCGCGCAGCTCGCCCAGTGTGGCCACCAGGCGCTTGCGCAGCAGCCGGTCCGTCCAGGAAGCCGCGCGGGGTACAGCAGTATCGGGCAGGGACGTGGCGTTCATCGGCGATCTCGCACAGGCGGGTGGGGGTGGTCATGCACAGGGTTGCCGCGCAGCCACAGGCGCACGGCCTGCCAGTGGATGGCGAGCACCACCTGCACGGTCATCAAGGGGTAGGCGAGCAAGGTGCGCGCCAGGGTGCGTGCGGTCAGTGGCTGACGTTGCAGGACCAGCGTGGCATCGAAGCGGCGCGTGCGGCTGTTGTCGATCGCGCGGTCAGCGGCAGCATCGGTGGCGTCCAGCACGTCCATATGCACACGCAGTTGCGCGGCCGGCACGCTGAAGCGCCAGTCGTACTGATGCTGCATGCCCATGAACGGCGAGACGTGGAAGTGCTTGTCGAACCGCCAGGCATGCACATCGCGATGCGTGCGCGCCTGCGCCACCGGCAGCACATAGGCGTGGCGTTGCTGCCACGGCGTGTTGGTGATTTCCGCCACGATCCAGCGCAGGCCGTCATGCCGGTCGAAGCAGTAATAGAAGCTCACCGGGTTGAACACGTGGCCGAAGTAGCGCAGATGCGTCAGCAGCCGGATCGCACCGTCCGGCCGCTCGCCGGTGTGCGCCTGCACGCACTCACGCACGGCCTGATCCAGCGGAATGGCCGGGTCGCCCAGGTAATCGCTGCGACGGAACTGCGCCAGGTTGGCGCGCTCCACCGACCATAGCCAGCGGCCCGAGAACACCTGATCGAGCTCGGACAGATCTAGGTACAGCAGGAACAGCCGGTAGCGGAACGCCAGCGGCTTGGGCGCGAATCGCCGGTGCCGTACCCAGCCGGTGTAGATCGCGCTGCGCAAGCCACCCGCCACGCTGCCGGCACCGCTGTCCTCACCGGGAGGCAGCGGCACGGCATCGGTGCTGGCTTCGCGCAGCAGGTGCATTACCAGCTCACTCCCAGGCCATGCGCCACATCCACGCCGCTGCGCAGGCCGTCTTCGTGGAAGCCGAAGCCCCAGGCCGCACCGGCAAACCAGGTGTGCCGCCTGCCCTGAATCTCGGACTTGCGGCCCTGTGCCGCCAGCGCGGCGGCGTTCTGCACCGGATGCCGATAGCGCATGCGCCGCAGCACCTTGGCCGGGTCGATGTCGTGATCGCGGTTGAGGGAGACAATGAAGGGCTGGGGTGCGTCGATCGATTGCAGCGCGTTCATCCAGTAACTCACCGTGCAGGGCGCTTGCGGGTCGGCCGGCACATGCGCGTTCCAGGCCGCCCAGGCGCGCCGGTCGCGCGGCAGGATGCGGGCATCGGTGTGCAGCACGGTGTCGTTGTTCTGGTAGGTGATGCCGCCCAGGATCTGCTGTTCGGCCTCGGACGCATCGCTGAGCAATGCCAGCGCATCGTCGGCGTGGCAGGCCAGCACCACCTCGTCGAAATGCTCCTGCCCACGCAGCGAGCTCACCACCACGCCATCGGGCGTACGGCCGATGCCATGCACCGGCGTGGACAGCCGCTCGAGCACCTGCCAGCGCCGCCGCAGCGCACGCACGTAGCTGCTGGAGCCGCCGCGCACCACCTGCCACTGCGGCCGCCCGCTGATCTGCAGCATGTGGTGGTTGGCCATGAAGCCGATCAACTGGCCCATCGGAAATTCGAGAATGGTCTGCGATGGCGAGGACCATAGCGCCGACGCCATCGGCACCAGATGCTGATCGCGAAACGCGTCCGAATAGCCGTGCCGCTGCAGATACGCGCCCAGCGTGCTGAAACGCTCGTCGCCATGCAGCACCGCCGGTGCCTGCCGATAGAAGCGGCGCAGGTCGGCCAGCATGCCCCAGAAGCGGGGGCTGAGCAGGTTGCGGCGCTGGCAGAACAGCCCGTTCAAGGTGCCTGCGTTGTATTCAAGCCCGCTGCGCGCATCGTGCACCGAAAAGCTCATCGTGGTTGGCTGCGCGGCCACGTCGAGCTCGGCAAACATGCGCGTGAGCAGCGGGTAGTGCTGCGGGTTGAACACGATGAAGCCGCTGTCCACCGCGTAGCGCTGTCCGTCCAGTTGGATCTCGTGGGTGTGGGTGTGCCCGCCCAGGTAATCGGCGGCTTCGAACACCGTGACCTCGTAGCGGCGCGACAGCAGCCACGCCGCGCCCAGGCCGGCAATGCCGCTGCCGACCACGGCAATCCTGCGCTCGCTCATTGGCTCACCCGTCGGCCACGGCTGACCAGCGACACCGGCATCGGCTTGAGATCCCAGACCAGGCCCACCCACGACATCGCGGTGAGCCCGTACCAGGTCATGTCGTACTCCCACCAGCGCAGGCCCTGGCGTGCGGAGCCGGGATAGAAGTGGTGGTTGTTGTGCCAGCCTTCGCCGAAGGTGAGCAACGCCAGCAGCCAGTTGTTGCGGCTGTCGTCGCGGGTGTCGAAGCGCCGGCTGCCGAAGCGGTGCGCCAGCGAATTGATGGTGAAGGTGGCATGGAACAGTGCCACGGTGGATAGCACGAACCCCCACACCAGCAGCTGTGGACCATTGGTGTGCAGGCCCGGTGCGGCACTGTCCAGCCAGCTGCCGAGCAGGTACAGGCCAACCGCCAGCAGCACCGGCATCACGATGTCGAAGCGGTCCAGGAAGCGCAGCTCGGCAAAACGACGCAGGTCCGGGATGACCTCCCAGTCGGTGCGGAAATTGCGCGGGGTCAGGAACCAGCCGGTGTGGCTCCACCAGAAACCGTGCTGGGCCGGCGAATGCGGATCGCGACCGGTATCGGTATGCCGGTGATGGTTGCGGTGATGCGCGGCCCACCATAGCGGCCCACGTTGTACGCAGGTGGCGCCGATGGCGGCAAACACGAACTGCAGCACGCGCGAGGTCTTGAAGGCGCGATGCGAAAAGTAGCGGTGGTAGAAGCCGGTGAGCGCGAACATGCGCAGTGCATACAACGCCAGCCCCGTGCCGACCGCAAACCACGATGCACCGACCCAGAACACCGCCAGGCAGGCCAGGTGCAGCGCGATGAAGGGCAGGGCGCGCAGCCAGTCGATGCGGTCTGCGCGCGCCTCGTCCAACGGGCCATCGGCCTGCGAATCCACCCAGCGGCGCAGGCTGCCCAGACGGCCGGCAAGTCCGCCACGCCGACGCGAGGGGCTGGGCCGGGGCGAGGCGGCGTGAGGGTCGATTCCGGTACTCGGCACGCATCAATCTCCGTGTGTAGTCGTGACCTGTACGGGAGCGGCCGGCAAACAGATGCACCCGCCCGGTCGATCGCACCCCCGCTCAGGTCGTGGCGGTCAGCCTCGCACGGGAATCGCGGAACTGCGCGCTTGCACGCGGCGATCGCACCATCGCGCATGGCGATATGTGCGCGCAGTATCGGTAACACGTAATGAGGCTGCTTGTGAATACGGCTGCCTGCGCATGGATCGCAGGCAGCCGTGGCCTTGCTGGCTCAGGGCGCCATTGCCAGCGTGCTGATGCCGCCCTTGGCGACCACCGTACCGGTCGCCACGCCACCTGGCGCACCGCCCGGCGGTTCCAGCGTCACTGCCAGGATCGCCTCGTTGCTGAGCATGGGCATCAGCTGGTCGGGAATCTGTGCGCGGCGTGCCCGCTGATCGTCGAAGGTGCCCATCGAATGGGCCTTGCCATCGGGCGTGATCAGCCACAGCTCGGGCACCTTGTCGGCGGTGGCGGTGCGGTCCAGCGGTGTCACCGTGATGGTGTGCTTGTCGGCATCCATCAGCGCCACGTAGCCCGGACGCCCGTCTTCGGTCGCCAGGGTCGAGGTCATCGCAATGCCGGTCGCCGGCGGCGTGGTCGCCGCAGGCGGGGTGACCGGCGTCTGCAAAACGGGTGTGTCGCGCGGCAGCGGCTGCACGGGCGCAGTACGCAGGTTGAACAGCGCCAGCACGCAGACCGCCGCGGTAGCCACGCCAGCGGCGCTGGCCCCGCGCCAGAAGCGCAGATTGTTCCAGAGCGGGGCGGGCGGCGTGCCGGTGCTTGCAGGCGCTGCGACCGGTACGGCGCGTAGCGGCGTGTCGAAGCCCAGCGTCTGGCGCACGCGTGCCCAGACCTGGTCCGGCGGTGTCACCGCGGCGATCTCTTCCAGCAGCGGGGCCAGATGGTCCTCCCACTGCAGCACCGCCTGGGCGAACGGGGCATCGGTGGCAATGCGCTGCTCGGCCGCCAGACGCTCGTCGGCGCTGAGCAGGCCCAGCACGTACTCGCCGGCCAGCACGTCGCGCGGTGGTTCCTGGTCGATGGGAAAGGGCGTGCTCATCGTTCCAGACATGCCTTGAGTTTGGCCAGGCTACGGCGGATCCAGCTCTTGACCGTGCCGATGGGTGTGTCGGTGCGTGCGGCGAGTTCTTCGTAGGTGATGCCTTCGAAGAACGCAGTACGAATCAGCTCGCTACGCGGCGGCTCCAGCTCGGCCAGGCAGTGGTCGATGCGGCGGCGCGTGCTGGCGCGTTCGGTTCGCTCGAGCGGCAGCGCATCGTGGTCGCGCAGCTCGCCGGCATCGTCCAGCGCCACGTTGCGGCGCTGCGGTGCGTTGGCGCGCAGATGGTCGATGGCCTTGTTGCGCGCGATCATTGCCAGCCAGGTCAGCCCGCGGGCACGGCTGGGGTCGAATTGACCGGCCTTGTGCCAGATCAGCGTAAACACGTCCTGCAGCACTTCCTCGGCTTCGGCGCGTTGCGGGATCAACCGCAGGCACACGCCGAACAGCTTGGGCGAGGTCTGCCGGTACAGCGCTTCGAAGGCATGCCGGTCGCCGCCCGCGGTTGCGGTCAGCAGGCGTCCGGTCTCATCGTCGTCGTGGCCAGGAATGGCACTCATGCGGTCGGGCGTCGGGAGAGGTGAGCGAGATGCTACCGGACTGGGCTGATGCTGTCCTTCACTTGCGCCACCATAGCAGCGCAGCGGCGAGCAGCAAGACGATTTCCACCACGGCCAGCGCCACCGTGGGCGCGGACACCGGCCACAGCCTGGCCAGCGACACGCTGCGGAACAGCACGATGGGCACGTAGAAGGCGAGTGCGACCAGCAGGCCGGTGCGCGGTTGATCGATCCAGGCGAAGTAGCCGAACAGGAATGCCATGCCCAACTGCAGGCCACCATAGATGACCAGATATTCGGATTGCCCGGCCGGCGAGAGTTGGGTATAGCCCACCGCGTGTGCGGTCTTGACCGGCGAGAGCGTGCACCAGATCGCCAGGGCGATATACAACACTGCGTTGATCCAGAGATAGGCCTTTGCCATGCGGGTGCTCCTGTGCGCGGAATGGATGCCCGGGCCGTTGTACGCAACGGCGCGTGGTCAGGCGTGAAGATGGCGCGGGCCGGCATCACGGGGCGCTGCAACTGCCGGTCAGCGGCTGCTCGCGCGCCTGACGCAACGCGGCGTCGCTACTGGCGCCTGGTGCGGTGTCCGGAAACACGATGCGCACGCGCGGATAACGCCCGTGTGCATCGCGCAGGTTGCCCACGCCGCGGAACTCCAGCAGGCGTTTGCTGGCGATGGAATAGCGCACCTCCAGCGAGGGCACCGCCGCGCCGTACCAGGCATCGAGTGAAATGCGGAAGCGGCGCTGGCCGGCAACATCGTCGATGCGCTCGACGCGAAACGCCAATTGCCGTTGCAGGCTGGGCAGCACGAAATCCACCCGTTGCGGTGCGCTGGCCAGGGCATCCCAGTGGGCGCGCAGGTAGGTATCGAAGCCGGCATCGATCACGCGCTCGTCTTCGCCGGCCGGTAGTGCGGCACTGCGCTCAGGCTTGCCGGGCGCTTGCTGGAACATCTCGCGCACGCCATCGCGCCGGCGCACGCCTTCGCGATACCCGTCGCGCGCGTCGGTCAGGCTGAAATCGGGCGCCGTACCGCCACCGTCGACCTGCTTGCGCGCAAACGCCTTCCCAGTGGGGCAGCGGTACAGCACCAGTCGCCCGCCGTCATCGAGCAGCCAATGCGATTCGCGGTAGCGCAATGCGCCGCTGTCGGCATCGAAGACCTCGCCGTCCACGCGCGTCACCGCCGCCGCACCCATGGGCAGGCTGCCAAGCACCAGCAACAACAGCGGCGGAATCGGCCGGCAGCAGGCGGCAATCGCGGCAACGGCAGTGGTAAGTGGACGCATCGGCACATCCTCGATGGGAGTGCTTACCCATACGGGCACGGCCGCAGCATGGATGCGCCATCGCGCGTCAGGACGTTCCTGACCGCCGGTGGGTGGAGCGAGGGGATGCTGGCGTGGCGGACCGCATGACGATCGTCAATCCGCCAGATCTGGCGCGGCGTTCAGCCGAGTGGATGCAGCGCGATGCAATCCACCGGGCAGGCCGGCAGGCACAGCTCGCAGCCGGTGCACAGCGGCGCGATCACCGTATGCATGTGCTTGGCGCCACCGACGATGGCATCCACCGGACAGGCCTGAATGCATTTGGTGCAGCCGATGCAATCGGCCTCCACGATCCATGCCACCTGCGCCGGCTTGTGCGCCCCGCGGCTGCGATCGTAGGGACGTGCGGGCACGCCCAGCAGGTGCGCCAGCGCACGCGCACCGGCATCGCCGCCGGGAGGGCAGTGGTCGACCCCGGCCAGGCCGTCTGCCATCGCCTGCGCATAGGGGCGGCAGCCGTCGTAGCCGCACTGGCCGCATTGGGTCTGTGGCAACAGGCGGTCGAGGCGTTCGACCAGATCGGGCGTGGGGACGGGCATTGCAGCGTCAGTGCAGCGGATGGCCGCGATACCAGCGCTGTTGCGCCAGTGCCAGCATCGGCCTGTCTTCGCGGCTGTCGCCATAGGCGTGCACGCAGGCGTACTGCGCCAGATCGTAGCGTGCGCGAATCTGCATGGCCTTGTGCGGCCCGCAATCGCCATCTGCATAGCGCCCGCTCAGCACGTCACCGGTGTGTTCGAGCCGGTTGCAGATCAGCGACAGCCCATGCTGCGTACACCACGGCTGCAGATACAGATCCACCGACGCCGACACCAGCACCACTTCATGCCCCTGCGCCTGATGCCAGTCGATGCGTTGCATCATCTGGGCACGCAACACGCCCGGCAGTGCAGTGCGCGCGTAATCGGCGCCGTGCATGGCCATCTCGTCCAGCGAGCGACCACTGAACACGATGCGCGTGACCCGCGCGCGCAGCGCGGCAGCGGACACCACGCCCAGCCGATAGCCCAGCACCCACGGGCCGACCTGCCACTTTGCCGCGGCCAGCTGCGCAGGCGTGGCGACCTTGCGCAGGAAGCGCGCATAGGTGTCGCAGGTGGTGACGGTGTGATCGAAGTCGAACAGGGCCAGGTGCATGGGGGCGGGGATTGGGGAGTGGGGATTGGTGAGAGGCGTGGTCCTCTCAAGCTTAAATCCGTGTGTGGAGGTCGGGTGCGGCGATTCTCAAGCTCGCAATCAGCAGACCTTGCAGACCGAACAGACTCCGCTTTTACGATTCCCGATTCCCAACTCCCGCTTCACCGCACCGGCATGCCCGGCTGCGCGCCGCGATCTGCGTCCAGCAGCGCCAGTGCGCCGCCGTCGAAGCCGGCCGAGAGGATCATGCCTTCGCTGATGCCGAAGCGCATCTTGCGCGGGGCCAGGTTGGCGATGAACACCACGCTGCGGCCCACCAACGTCTCCGGTTCGCCGTAGCTGCCACGGATGCCCGAGAAGATCTGGCGCTTGCCCAGCTCGCCGGCATCCAGCTCGAAGCGCAGCAGCTTGTCCGAGCCTTCCACGCATTCGCACACCAGCACCTTGCCGATGCGTAGATCGAGCTTGGCGAAATCGTCGATGCCAATAAGACCTGTATTCGAGACGGACGTAGGGGGATTGGCCGGCGTAGCCGCTTTTGCATCGGTTTTGGCCACTTTTGCAGTGCTGACGGTGGCCGCAGCCTGGGTTGCGGGCGCGGCGAGGGTGTCTTTGGAAGCGTCGGTCATGGCGTCGATCAGTTTGGGGTCGATACGGGTGAACAGGGCGGTATAGGGCTGGATCGTGTGTGTGGTGAGCGGGCGCTCCACATCTTCCCAACTGGTCATCGGCGCCGACAAAAACGCCTCGGCCTCGGCACAGGTGCGCGGCAGGATCGGCTTGAGCGCGGCCACCAGGATCCGGAACAGGTTCAGGCCCTGCGTGCACACCGATTGCAGTTGCGCATCGGCGCCGTCCTGCTTGGCGATCACCCACGGCTTGGTGTCGTCGATGTACTTGTTGGCCTCGTCGGCCAGCGCCATGGTCTGGCGGATCGCGCTGGCCGCATCGTTGCGCTCGTAGGCCTCGCGGATCGGCGCCAGCGCGGCGACGAAGCGGTCGTATTGCGCCGGGTCGGGCAGCGCGTCGGACAGCTTGCCGTCGAAGCGCTTGCCGATGAAGCCGGCGCAGCGGCTGGCCAGGTTGACGAACTTGCCGACCAGATCCGCATTCACCCGTGCGATAAAATCGCCCAGGTTGAGGTCCAGGTCGTCCACGCCGCCGGAGGACTTGGCCGCGAAGTAGTAACGCAGGGCTTCCGGCTCCAGGCCGACATCCAGGAAGGTCCGCGCCATCACGAAGGTGCCGCGCGACTTGGACATCTTGGCGCCGTCCACGGTGAGGTAGCCGTTGACGTGCAGGCGTGTCGGCGCGCGATGGCCGGTGCCGTGCAGCACCGCCGGCCAGAACAGGCCGTGGAAATTGACGATGTCCTTGCCGATGAAGTGATGCAGCTCGGTCTGGGTGCCGGCCACCAGATGCGCGTCGAAGTCTTCGCCCATCTGCGCGCACAGCGTCTTGAAGCTGCACAGGTAGCCGATCGGCGCATCCAGCCACACGTAGAAATACTTGCCCGGCTGGCCGGGAATCTGGAAGCCGAAATACGGCGCATCGCGCGAGATGTCCCAGGCGCGCAGGCCGCCTTCGGTATCCAGCCATTCCTTGAGCTTGGCCTTGACCCCGGGCAGCGCCACGTCGCCGGCCAGCCACTCGCGCAAAAAGCCGTCGAAATGGCCCACTTCGAAGAAGAAATGCTCCGAGTCGCGCAGTTCGGGCGTGGCGCCGGAGATCACCGACCTGGGCTCCTTCAGCTCGGTCGGCGCGTAGGTGGCGCCACAGACTTCGCAGTTGTCGCCGTACTGATCGGCGCTGCCGCAGTTGGGGCAGATGCCCTTGATGTAGCGATCCGGCAGGAACATGCCCTTGGCCGGGTCGTAGAACTGCGCCACCGAACGGCGGCTGATGTGACCGGCGGCCTCGAGCTTGGTGTAGAAGGCCTCGGTGAGCGCGCGATTGACCGGCGAATTGGTCGAATCGTAATGATCGAAGGTTACCCCGAACGCGGCGAAATCGCGCTCGTGGCTGGCCTGGATGTTGGCGATGAAGGCTTCCGGGGTGACCCCGGCCTTTTCGGCGGCGAGCATGATGGGCGTGCCGTGGGTGTCGTCGGCGCAGACGAACCAGGTCTTGTCGCCGCGCAGCCGGCGCGCGCGCACCCAGATGTCGGCCTGGATATAGCCGACCAGATGGCCAAGATGCAGCGGCCCGTTGGCGTAGGGCAGGGCGGTGGTGACGAGTGCGGTGCGGGTCATGGCAGGCGTAATGCGGGGGACAGCCGATTATCGCATTAGTCGAGCGCCGGGATTGGGGCTGGGAATCGGGAATCGGGGTTGGGGAATCGGTCAAAGCAGGGTCATGCGGCCATGTTGTCGAGGCGCGCAGGTGTTTGGCCGCGCGCGTAGCGTCAGGATGGGCACATGCAAAAAAGGCGCCCTCACGGGCGCCTGCTCTTACCGATTCCCCAATCCCCAATCCCGATTCCGGGCTATTCGCGAATCCAGGTCTGGGTCCGGCCCAACGCCTCGATGCCCACATAGCCGCGCATCTGCAGCTTCTTGCCGCCGTCGGTCAGGGTGACCTTGGCCTTGTAGGTCTTGCCCTTGGCCGGGTCGAGCACCGAGCCGCCGCTCCACACCGCGGTGCCGTCGGGCTTGAGGCCCCACAGGATGGTCATGCCCTTGATCGGCTTGCCCTTGAGCGCGCCATCGCACTTGTCACAGATCGGGTTGGGCCCATGGTTGGACTGCAGGATGTCGACCACCTTGCCGCTCAGCGTGCCGTTGCCGAGCTGTTCGATCTGCACCACCGACTTGGGCTTGCCGGTCTCGTCGTCGATGGTCTTCCAGCGGCCCACCGGCGAATCGGCGGCCTGGGCCAGCAGCGAGGCGGCGGCCAGCGGCAGGGCCAGCATCAGGGTCTTGAAGGTCTTGCGCATGGTTCCCCTCCCAGGGATTGCTAGGGCCGCCGTCGGCGGCCTGCCACGAATGTATACCGTGGAGTATGGTGGCGGAAAGACGCGCTGCGGAATGCGTTCATTCGGCTACTGCAGTGTCACCTGCCTGCGGTTGTCCGCTGGCACGCGGTCGATCAGCTTGTTGTCCGGATCGAAGCCGGCTTCGACCGGCAGGCGGTCCACGGTCATGGTGAAACTGGGCGCGGCGCTGGTGACGTGCTGCCGTTGCAAGGCCAGCACCGGCGCTAGCGCGTCCTTGCCGGCCGGAGCGCCGTAGATCGCCACCTCGATCCAGTCGTCCAGCGGCACTGCATGCTCCTTGCCCTTGCCATCAGCCTGCAGCTTGGCCGCCTGCGCTTGCACGGTCACCTCGAAGCGGCCATCGGGGCGCTTGCGTGCCTGCGCGCTGACCACGCGGTTGTCGTAGAAGGTGATCTTCTCGAACAGGTCGGTGATCAGCCCTTGCTGGTCCGGCCGTACCTCGGCGCGAATGGCCTGCAGCAGCTCGGCCGAGGTGGTGTAAGGCGGTTGTTGAAACGCCTTGGCCGCCAGAAAGCGCTGCAATGCGCGATTGAGCGCCTGCTCGCCGATGTCCTCGCGCAGCCGATAGAACGCCAGCGACCCCTTGCGGTAGTGGATGTATTGCTGATCCTCCACCCGATACAGCGGCAATTCCTCGATGGTTTCGTCACCACGGCCTTCCAGGTAGCGATCCAGTTCGTAGCGGAGGAAGCGGCGCATATGCGCGCGTCCGTACTCGCGCTCCATCACCATCAACGCCGAATACTGCGCCAGCGATTCGGACAGCAGGGTGGCGCCCTGCACGTTCGCACCGATCACCTGGTGCGCCCACCACTGGTGCGCCACTTCGTGCGCGGTGACATAGAACACGTAGTCGATGTCGTTCTTGTCGCGCAGGTCGGCGATGAAGCCGATCGACTCGGAGTAGGGAATGGTATTGGCGAACGACTGCGCAAACCGCGCGTAGCCGGGAAACTCGATGATGCGCACCTGATGATGCTGATACGGGCTGAAGTTGGCTTGGTAATAGGCCAGCGACTTCTGCACGCTCTCGATCATGCGCTGCACGTTGTACGGATGCTTGGGGTCGTAATAGATCTCGATCGGGATGTTCTTGTAACGCGCCTTGCGCACTTCCCAGCGTGCCGACAGGTAGGCGTAGAAATTGAGCATGGGGCGATCCATCACGTAGCGGAAGCAGCGCCTGCCATTGCGTTGGAATTCCTGTTGCAGATAGCCCGGCGCCAGCGCGATCTGGTGCGGCGCGGTGCAGACGGTGCTGGCGAAAGCGAGCCAGTCGGCATCGGTACTGACGTAGGTGTTGGCGCGCGCGGCCTGGTCTTCGAGCTTGGGCATGCGGGTGGGTTCGCCCAGGCCGCGCTTGCGGCGCTCGTTGCGGTCGCTGATCTCGGTCTGCGTGTTGTAGCCGAACCAGGGCAGCAGGGTGGTGTTGAAGAAGCTGCCGTTGGCGACCAGTTCGGTTTGCGCCTGCTCGGCGGTGAGGCCGTGCGGGTGCTGGTCCACGCGGAAGTGGAACACGCGCTCCTGCCCGGGTTGCAGCGGTGTCTGCAGGCGGTAGATGCGATAACCGGCCGGGATATCGTGCGTGCTCAGCGTCTGCCCGCCCAGATCCACCTCGACCAGGCTGCGGTCGCCGGTGCGGCCCTGCATGCCGATGTGCACTTCGCTGATCGGTGTGGGGTGGGTGTTACGCACCGTCCAGGTGGCATCGACCACGACCGACTGGGTTTCCGGATGCAGGTCGACGTGGTTGTCGACGGCGACGATGCGCGGCTGCGGCAGATCCTTGTACTTGCGGTAATCGCGCTCGTAGCGTGCCTGCAGGTCCAGCTGTTGTTCCGGCGACAGGAAGCTGTTGTAGACGTTGGTGTTCCAGTACAGCCAGCCGCCGATCGCCGCGAAGCCGAGCAGGGTGATCGCCAGGGCCGCACCGGTCGGGCTGCGCAGGCGCCGTAACGCCAGCCGCACGCGCTGGCGCAGGTCATGGCCCACGCCGCGCGGCCAGAACGCCGAGGACAGCAGGAGCAGCGCCAGCAGGAACACGCCCCAATAGCCCTGGAACCACAACTGGCCGGGCAGGAAGTGCCCGTAGCCGTTCATGTCCGAATACGGCGCGTTGGGCCAGCCGCCAAAGGTGTAGAGGTTCTGGGTGTAGTCGAGCATCGACAGCGCCGATTGCCCGATCAACACCAGCATCAGCAGCGCATAGCCGACGAACTTGTTGTTGCTCAGCACCTGCAGCGCCAGCGCCATGCCGCCCATCAGCACGTACAGCACCGAGCCCAGCGCCAGCGTCTTGAGATACAGCAGTGGCTCGATGCTGGTATAGCCACGGCCCAGCTGCAGCGCGACCGAGGTCAACGCACCGGCGGCCTGGAAGCTGGCGATCACCGCCAGCAAGGCGACGAACTTGCCGAGCAGCGGCACCCAATCGGGGACCGGCATCGCGTCGGTGATGCCGTCGATGCGGTTGCTGCGCTCCTTCCACACCAGCTCGCCGGCATAGAACAGCACCACGATGATCAGCAGAAAGCTGTAGCTGTTCTGCAGCGCCTCCAGCATCAACGAGGTCACCGGCAGCACGGCAGTGCCGTAATAGCGCGCTTTGAACAGCGCGGTCGGAATGAAGTTGGCCAGGCCCAGCATCAGCAGCACCACGAACGGCGCGCTGCGCAGCACGCCCAGCGTGTCGAAGCGGATCTGGCGCAGCAGTTGCCGCCATGCAGTGGCCGCGCCGAAGCGCGGGGTGACCGTCAGGCGTGTCGTGCTGACGCGCGCGCTGGAGGGAGGTGCATCAGCGGGCGTAACCGACGCCACACCACGGCGCCGCCGCGTCCCGCTGCGCTCGGTACGGAACAGCGCGAATGTGGCGGCAAACAACACACCGCTCATGCCCAGCCACACCGCGCGATTGGCGAGCAGGTAGCCGGTCAGCGGCGGTAGCTGGTGGTTGCGCTGCTCCACCGACCAGTAGCGCAGCGTCTGCGATAGCGCGCGAATGCCGAGCGGGTCGGCCAGCGTGGCAATCCACACATTGTCCAGGTCGGCCATCAGCGCACGGCTCACGCCGTACAGCACGAAGAACACGATCACGCCGATGTAGACCCACAGGATGCTGCGCGTGGTCACCGCCAGCACCGACAGCAGCGCGGTGGTGAACAGCAGGTTGGGCAGCACCAGCACCAGCAGCGACCACAGATAGGGCAGCACCGCGACCGGCCCGAGCCGCGCCTGATCGAGCCACGGCATGAACTGCGCGGCGAACATGCCCAGCGCGATCACCACATACATCAGCATGCCGGCGATCAGTGCGGCACCGATGCGGCCGAGCAGGTAGTCGCGCCGCCGTATCGGTGTGGAAAACACCAGCTCGGCAGTGCCCAGGTCAAAGTCACGCAGCACCGCATTGCTGACGAACAGGGTGATCACCAGCAGGCCGAGCAGGCTGAAGAGCCCCAGCAGGGTGGCGATCACCGTAGGCGCATTGCGCAGCACGTTGCCGATGCCGCCGCCGATCTGCACCGCATCGCTGGACAGCGCTGCAAAGGCGAGTAGGGCATACAGCGCGGCCAGCAGCCCCAGCAAGGGCGAGCGCAGTTGTTCGCGCAGCTCGAAGCGCAGGAACGCCAGGATCATCGTCGCGCTCCTGTCAGGCGGCCAGCGCTTGCTTGCGCAGGCGCTGGAAATAGACATCCTCAAGATCGGGAGCGACCTGTTCGAACCCCGGCTCCGGGCAGTCGGCACTGAACACGTGGATCACCGGGTGGCCGGCAATCAGGCGCGTGGACAGCACGGTGAAGCGCGCCTCGTAATCGGGCAATGCCTGCTTGCTGACCTGTTTGCGCCAGACCTGCTGATGCAGCATGTCGATCGCATCGGCGGGCCGCCCACTCAGCAGCAGCTGGCCCTTGTTCATGATGGCCATCGTCGGACACAGGTCGGTGACGTCCTCGACGATATGGGTGGACAGGATCACCACCACATTTTCGCCGATTTCGGCCAGCAGATTGAGAAAACGATTGCGCTCTTCCGGATCCAGCCCGGCGGTGGGCTCGTCGACGATGACCAGTTGCGGATTGCCCAGCAGCGCCTGCGCGATGCCAAAGCGTTGGCGCATGCCGCCGGAATAGGTGCCGAGCTTGCGCTTGCGCGCGTCCCACAGGTTGACCTGCTGCAATAGTCGCTCGACCACCTCCTTGCGTTGGCCGCGATCGGTAAGCCCCTTGAGCACGGCGAAGTGATCCAGCATGTCCAGCGCGCTCACCTTCGGGTACACGCCGAAATCCTGCGGCAGATAGCCCAGCCGGCGCCGCAATGCGTCCTTGTCGGCGAGTACGTCGATGCTGCTGCCATCGGCGTCGGTCAGGCTGACGCTACCCGAGTCGGGTTCCTGCAGCGTGGCCAGCGTGCGCATCAGCGACGACTTGCCGGCGCCGTTTGGCCCCAGCAAGCCGAACATGCCGCGCGGGATGTCGAGCGTGATGCCTTGCAGCGCATGCACGCCGTTGGCGTAGGTCTTGGACAGCGCACGGATCTGCAGCATGGACGGTTCCTGTGTCCTGGGTGGCCTGATCTTCACGGCGTGACCGCAGTGCCGCATGCGCCGAAAGTCACAGAGGCGATCGACTACGCCTGCTCGACATGACCGTGCGGCGGATGTGACCGAACCCGCAGGGGATGCTGCGCTCAACCCACTTCGTACAACTCCAGCGGCAGGTCATCCGGGTCGGCGAAGAAGGTGAAGCGGCGGCCGGTGTACTCGTCGATGCGGATGTCTTCGGCGACCACGCCATGCGCAGTAAGATGCGCCACGGCCGCGTCCAGATCCTCGACACGGAAGGCGAGATGGCGCAGGCCGCGTGCTTCCGGGCGGCTGGGACGCAGCGGTGCGGCGGGAAACGAGAACAACTCGATCTGGCCGCCATCGGGCAGTGCCAAGTCTAGCTTCCAGGAATCGCGTGCCTGCCGGTAATGCTCATCGAGCACGCGCAGGCCCAGGATGTCGCAGTAGAACCGTTTGGACACCGCGTAGTCGCCGGCGATGATCGCCACATGGTGGATGCCGGCAAGCTTCATGCGGCACCTCGCAAGCCCTGCGCGATCGGCTGCGACGCGCCGAGACTGTCGGCGAGCGCTGCTGCGTTGCGCGCAGCGGCGGTACCACGCGGTGCGCATGCGGGCACCACCGCGCTGGTCGAGCAAGACGTCTTCGCATGCATGGGTGGTTGCAGGGCATGCGGCATGGCGAGCTTCCGGGTGAACAGTACGCAAGCATACCCGCGGGCCGTTGCACGCTGGTGCACCGTCACAGCTTGCCATCGCATGGCTGTGCTCGCCTGGCCGCGCATGGCAGGATGCGTTGCCACCGATCAGACACGCCGATGCCCGAGCCGCCGTCCACCGCCGCACCGCAATTCCAGCGCATCATGCAGGTGCGCCATCTGGTGATGTTGTCGCTGGGTGGCGTGATCGGCACCGGCCTGTTCTTCAACACCGGTTACATCATCGTCAGCACCGGCGCCCTGGGCACGGTGATCGCGTACCTGATCGGCGCGCTGGTGGTGTATCTGGTGATGCAATGCCTGGGCGAGCTGGCGGTGGCGATGCCGCAGACCGGCGCGTTCCATGTGTATGCCGCGCGCTATCTGGGGCCGGCCACCGGTTACGTGGTGGCGTGGTTGTACTGGCTGACCTGGACGGTGGCGCTGGGCTCGAGCCTGACGGCCGCGGCATTCTGCATGCAGTACTGGTTTCCGCACAGCCCGGCGTGGCCGTGGTGCCTGCTGTTCTGCGCGCTGATCTTCAGCTTGAACACGGTGTCGGCGCGCTGGTTTGCCGAAGGCGAATTCTGGTTCTCGCTGATCAAGGTGATCACCATTGGTGTCTTCATCGTGCTCGGTGGTGCGGCGGTGGTGGGCTTGCTGCCGCTGGCCGATGGCTCGCCGCCGCCGGGCCTGCGCCACCTGCGCGCCGATGGCTGGTTTGCGCAGGGCACTCTGCCGATCCTGATGACGATGGTGGCAGTGAATTTCGCTTTTTCGGGGACCGAGTTGATCGGTGTGGCCGCCGGCGAGACTGCGCAGCCGGCGCGTGCGATTCCGCTGGCGATCCGCACGACCCTGGTGCGGCTGGTGGTGCTGTTCGTCGGCACCGTACTGGTGCTGGCCGCGCTGCTGCCGGCCGGCCAGGCGGCGGTGGACACCAGCCCGTTCGTGCGCGCGTTCGAGTTGCTGGGCATTCCGTATGCAGCGGACATCCTGAATGCGGTGATCCTGACCGCGATCCTGTCGGCAGCCAATTCCGGCCTGTACGCCGCCGCGCGCATGCTGTGGTCGCTGGCCAACGAGGGCACGCTGCCGGCCCGGCTCGCGCGGCTGACCCGCCGCGGCATTCCGCTGCCGGCATTGCTGCTCAGTATGCTGGGCGGCCTGCTGGCCCTGCTGACCGGCGTGTACGCCGCCGATACCGTCTTCGTGGCGATTTCCGCGGTGTCCGGGTTTGCGGTGGTGGTGGTGTGGTTGAGTATTTGTGCGGCGCATTACCGTTTCCGCCGCCAGCTGCTGCGCGACGGTATCGCCGTGGAAACGCTGGCCTATCGTGCGCCGTGGTATCCGTGGACGCCGATTCTGGGATGTGCGCTGTGTCTGCTGGCCTGCATCGGGCTGGCGTTCGATCCGCAGCAGCGCATTGCGCTGTACTGCGCGATTCCCTTCGTGGCGCTGTGTTATGGCGCCTACGCACTGACCCAATGGCTTGCGGCCCGGAGACTGCACGCATGACGATTGCTTCCCGCCAACCGCGCGCGCATGCGCCTTTCAGCCAGGTCTTGCAGCACGATGGCGACGTGCTGCTGGATGGCGCCCTGGCCACCGAACTGGAACACCGCGGCTGCGATCTCAACGATGCGCTGTGGTCGGCGCGAGTGCTGATGGAGCAGCCGGAGCTGATCTACCAGGTGCATCGCGACTATTTCGCCGCCGGTGCACAATGCGCGATCACCGCCAGTTACCAGGCCACGCCGTCGGGGTTTGCCGCGCGCGGACTGGATCTGGCGCAGTCGCAGGCGCTGATCGCGCGCAGCGTGCAACTGGCCGCGCAGGCACGCGCCGATCACCTGCAGGTGCAGCCGGACGCTGCGCCGTTGTGGGTGGCCGGTTCGGTGGGTCCGTATGGCGCGTATCTGGCTGATGGTTCGGAGTATCGCGGTGACTACGTGGTGCCGCTGGAGCAGATGATGGACTTCCACCGTCCGCGCATCGCCGCGCTGGCGGCGGCCGGGGTGGATGTACTGGCCTGCGAGACGTTGCCATCGGCCGGTGAGATCACCGCCTTGCGCTTGCTGCTGGAAGAATTTCCGCAGCTGCATGCGTGGTTCTCGTTCACCCTGCGCGATGCGGCGCACCTGAGCGATGGCACGCCGCTGGCACACGTGATTCCGACGCTGGACGCCTGCCCGCAGGTGATCGCCGTTGGCATCAACTGCATCGCACTGGATCGCGTCACGCCAGCATTGCAGTGCCTGTCGGCGCTGACCACCTTGCCATTGGTGGTGTATCCGAACTCGGGCGAGCAGTATGACGCGGCCGACAAGCGCTGGCATGCCGGCGATGCGCCTGCCTGCAGCCTGGCCGAGCAGCACGCGCAGTGGCTGGCTGCCGGTGCGCGCCTGATCGGTGGCTGCTGCCGCACCACGCCACGCGACATCGCCGCACTGGCGGCGGCGCGTGCGGGCTGATGACCCTTACGCGCGCACTGCGTCTGTGAGCGGGAGTGGCCGTTGCCGGTGCAACGCCGGCAGTTGGCAAGGTCATGCCGCCTTCGCGCGCAGCACGCCAGTCCCACATCGACACCCGCCCAGACGACGGCCTGGCCTCGACGGCCGATCACGACGCTCAGCGGCCGCGATCGTTGGCCTCAGCCCTGCTGCGCTGCAATCCAGCGCTGGATCTTTTCCTGCAGAATGTCCAGCGGCACCGAGCCGTCCTTGAGCACTTCGGTATGGAAGGCGCGCACGTCGAAGCGTGGTCCCAGCTCGCGCTGGGCCTGTTCGCGCAGCTGCGCGATCTTCATCTCGCCCACCTTGTAGGCCAGCGCCTGGCCGGGAATGGCCATGTAGCGGTCGACTTCGGCCTCGGCATCGGTGCGGCTCATCGCCGAGTTGCCGAGCATGTAGTCGATGGCCTGGGTGCGGGTCCAGCCCTTGCTGTGCAAGCCGGTATCGGCCACCAGCCGGATCGAGCGCCACAACGCGTTCTGCAGGTAGCCGTAGTAGTTGTACGGGTCCTGATACAGCCCCAGCTCGCGCCCCAGCGATTCGGCGTACAGGCCCCAGCCTTCGATGTAGGCGGTCTCGCCGCCCAGGCGGCGGAACTTGGGCAGATCGGTCAGCTGTTGCTGCAGCCCGAGCTGGTAGTGGTGCCCGGGAATGGCTTCGTGCAGGTACAGGCTCTCTGCTTCCCAGGTCTTGCGCGAGGGCAGGTCGGAGGTGTTGACGTAAAAGATGCCCGGCGTACTTCCCGTGCTGCCATTGACGACGGGGCGCATGTACGAGCCGCTGGCCGCGGACTGCGCGCGCTGCGGTTCCACCGCACGCACTTCCAGCTCCGGGATGCCCTGCAGCGCGAACAGGCGCGGCACCGCGGCCTGCACGCGTCCCTGCAGGCCACGGTAATACCCCAGCAACTCGGTCTCGCTGCGGAAGCTGAAGCGCTTGTCGGTCTGCATGAACTTGTAGAACTTGGGCAGGTTGCCGCGGAACTTGACCTGTTTGGTCAGTGCCTGGATCTCGCCCTGCAGGCGCGCCACTTCGTCCAGCCCGATCTGGTGGATCTGCTCCGGGCTCAGGTCCGAGGTGGTGCTCTGACGCACGTCGTAGGCGTACCACGCTGCGCCACCGGGCAGCGCCGCCAGGCCATCGCTGTCGCGGCAGGCCGGCAGGTACTCGGTGGCGATGAAGCCGCGCAGCGCGCGATACGCCGGCAGGATGCGCACCTCGATCAGCCGCTTGTACTCGGCGGTGAGGCGCTGCTTGTCGGCCTCGGGCATATCGGCCGGCAGGTTGCGGATCGGCCCCCAGAACAGGCTGTCTTCGGCGGTGCGTGCAATGATCGCATCCAGCTGCGGCAGCACCTTCTGCATCAGCACCTTGGGCTGCACCACGCCGGCCTGCATGCCGGCGCGCATATTGGTGATGGCCTGATCGAACAGGTCGGGGATGCCGAGCGCGCGCCGCGACCAATTGTCGTAGTCCTTGACCGTCTTGAACAGCTGCGCGCCGGTGCCCGAGCCCAGCACCACCGCGATGCTGGCGATGTTGTAGAACTGGTTGATCGGCAGCATCCAGCTGGGGAACTGCTCGGCCGCCAGCGCGCTGCGCGCATCGCGCACGAAGATCTGATAGCTGAGCAGATCCTGGCCGCTCAGGCCGTCCGGGCCCAGCGCTTCGGCCTTGCCCAGCCACAGCACGGTGAAATCGTGCGATTGCTGGCGGAACGCCGGTGACAGGAAGTTGGGCAGCTGGTCGTTGTAGCGGCTCTCGCCCTGGAAGGTGGCCTGCAGCGGGTTGAGCTTGAGCGAGGCATCCCAGTACTGGTCGTAGAGCAGGTTGAGTTGCTGCGCCTTGGTCAGTACCACCGGCGCGGCCACGGCGCGCGGCCTGGCCTTGGCGGCCTTGGTGCTTCTGGCCGGCTTGGTGGTCTTCTTGGCTTTGCTCGCCTTCGCGCGCGTTTGCGTGGTCTGTGCCTTGGCGGTCTTCTTCTTGGCCGCATCGGCGGGCGCTGCCACTGGCAGGCTCAATACGGCGGCGAGGGCCAGCGACAGCAGGCGGGAAAAGCTAAGGGACATTGCCGGCTCCGGAAACAAGCGAGCGGGGAGCTTGCCCGATCCGCACCGGTAGGGCCACCCACCAGGGGCGGAGCGCCTAACGGCAATTCATGCAAGGCCTCGTCCTGCGCGCCGTCGGTCTTGCATGGTGCAACGCGGCATCCGGCCCATGCCCCTGCCATCGGGGGCTTTCGCCGCAGCACTGGCCACCGCGCCCGCTCAGCCGGCAGCGGCTTCCTCGCGCAGCTGTTCGGCCCGCTCGGCGCCCAGGTAGGCGCTGATGCCGCGCCGCGCCAGATACAGCAACGGGATCAGGGCCACGGCAAAGCCCATCTTGTAGGCGTAGTTGAGCGTACTCACCGCCAGGAACTGATCCATCGACCAGTGCTGGGGCCCGAGCACGAAGGCGATGTAGATCACCACGAAGCTGTCCACCAGTTGCGAGACCGCGGTGGAGCCGGTGGCACGCAGCCATACGTGCTTTTCGCCGGTGACGCGGCGGATGCGGTGGAACACCGACACATCGATCAACTGGCCGAACAGGAACGCCACCAGCGAGCCACCGATGGTCCACAGCCCCTGTCCGAACACCGCCGCGAACGCGGCCTGGTAGTCCGGCACGCCCTGGCTCTGCGCGGCGGTGACCCACCAGTCGGCGGGGGCCAAGGCGATGGCGGCAAACGCAAACACGAACCCATAGCCGATCAGCGCCACCGCCACCCACGAGATGAAACGCACCCCGCGGCTGCCGAAGAACTCGTTGATGGTGTCGGTCATGATGAACACCACCGGCCACAACAAGGTGCCGGCGGTGAAACTGAGCGAGCCGGTCCGGCCGAACAGGTTCCAGTTCAGCGGCGCGATGCCCAGGGTGTCTTCCAGCGCGAAGATCTTGACCCCGATGAACTCGGCCAGCGCGGCGTTGACGCAGAAGAACGCCGCCAGCGCAATGAACAGGCGTACCGCACGATCGTCGAGGGTACGCACGTGTGTCATGGTCTCAGCGATCTGCAGTACGGGTGAAGGGCACCGATTCCGGCGCCACTGCGCCGCCGGAAATGATGAAACTCATCGCCTGGTCCACGCTCCAGTCGGTGGGCGTGAGCAGTTCCACCGGCACGATTTCCAGATAGCCGGAGGTGGGGTTGGGCGTGGTTGGCACATACACCGCCGCCAGCTCGCGGCCGGTGCCCTGTTCCTTGATCACGCGGGTGACCAGGCCCACCGATTTCATGTCGCGATGCGGGAAGTCGATCAGCACCACGCGCTGGGTGCTGCCCGGTTGTGTCTGCAGGATATCCAGCAGCTTGCGCGCGCTGTCGTAGACCACGCTGGCCAGCGGGATGCGCCGCATGATCGCCTCGAACCAGCGCAGCAGGCGCTGGCCGATCACCCGCCGGCTCAGGATGCCGACGAACAGGATCACCGCCACCGTGGCGACCAGGGCGATGGTGTTCTGCACCCACAGCGCCTTGATCCAGCCAAGGTAATCCGGAAACGAGGCGGCGATGCGTTCGGACAGCGGCACCACCCAGGGGCTGCTGATACCAGAGAGCAGCGCGAAGACGAACTTCACCACCACCCAGGTCAGCCAGACCGGCAACAAGGTGAGCAACCCGGTCAGGAAGACGCGTTGCAGGGAAGGGCGGGCATGCGGAGTGGGGGATTCGGACATCGTCATAGTGTAGGCATTCGGCCGCGCTCGGTGGAGGTGGGGCGGGGATTGGGGAGTGGGCATTGGGGATTGGTCAACGCGCGCGCTTACTGTCGGACTGCCGCAATCGGTAGGTGTTGCGACAACTGCGACTGCTGGGGCAGAGGCAGTTGCAGTGTCAGTGCTGCCAGCAAGGGCAAAGGCAAAGGCCGCTCCCTTTTCCCGCCGGAAGGTGGCGCGTAGCGCCGGATGAGGGTACGACCGCCACTGCTGTCCGCGACCCGGCTTCCCAACTCCGCTGCCCGAAAACCGGCAGGCGGTCGCCAGCGTCCGCTGTCCTTGCCCGGACATTGCGCGGATTTGTCATTCAATCGGTTGCCACTGCGTTTGCCTGCTGAAGGAACGCGATGCCGATACGTGGACGCGTCTTCGTCCACCCGTCGCGGGGCTGCGCCGAAGGCACTAAGATGCGCAGCCTCCCATGGATGGATGTGCACATGCTCGCCAAGTTCCTCAAGACCGCCTTGCTCGGTGTTTGCATCCTGCTTGCGGTATTGGCGGCGCTGTATGCCGTCTCCCAACGTTGGCCCATTCCCGATGCACAGCGGCAGGCACTGGCGCAGCTGCGTCAACCGCTGCCGCCGTTGCGCGGGGCCAATATGTTCGCGGCACTCTGGTCGCTGTCCTATGCGGTTCCGGAAGCGCAGCGCGAGACCGTGTTGGCCCAGGATGTGGAACGCCTGAATCGGCTGCCACGCGAGGTGCCGTTTCGCAGTGCCGTCGCGGACTATCCGCGCCTGCCAAGCTGGCCATCCACTGCGCCGGCCCTGTGCAGCGCCAGCGCAGGCGGATGTTTACAGCACGTGCGCGAACAACCGCAGGCCTATGCCGATGCGCTGGCCACACAGGCGCCGATGCTGAGCAGGATGCAGGCATTGGCCGACTACACCGACTACCGCAGCCCGTTCCGGCCACGCGCCGATATGACGTTGCCCGAGCTGCCGCGGATGCCGTTGTCGATGACCGCCAGCGCGCTGGATTTCGTCCAGGGGCGTACCACCCAGGCCTTGAGCGAGGTCTGCACCAACGCGCAGGTTGCCCGGGTGCTGCTGCGTAGCGGCGACAACCTGGCGGTCACGATGATCGGCGCGGCGATGCTGCGCGGCAATGCGCAGCTCTTTGCGGACATGCTGGCCGAGCTGCCGGCGCGGCCGCCGCTGCCTGCGCAGTGCGCCGCGGCGTTCGCACCGGCGGTGATGGAAGAGATCTCGCTGTGCAATGCGCTGCACGGCGAATCGCGCTTGGTGTTTTCGATGCTGCAGGACGCGTCCGTCCAGGATGGCGATCGCGACTGGCTGGATCGCATCTCGCCACGGCTATTGGACCGCGAGCGCACCCAGGCGCTGCTGGCACCAACCTTTACCTGGGCCTGCAGTGCGCCGGTGCAGGCATTGCTGGCGCAGGATCAAGCGCTGCCGCCCGGCATGGTGTCAACGCCCGACACGGCCACGGTGGCCTGCGTGGCCAATGCCACCGGTTGCCTGTTGGTCAGCGCGGCGCGTCCGGACTATGCCAAGTACCAGCACACGCTGCAGGACACTGCCGCGGCAATGCGTACGGTGGCCGCCCTGCTGTGGTTGCGCGATCGCCCGGCCGATACACGGCCGCTTGCGCAGCGACTTGCCGAGCTGCCGCCTGCACTGCGCGGACAGATGCGCCCGCTGCAGGCCGACGGCGACGGCAAGCATCTGACCATCGCTCGGTACGCCAGACGCGAAGAAGGTGCCGGAGACGATCGCTGGCCAGTGCCGGCCAGCCGGCTTGCGGAGCGCGCGACTACTACGATCCAGTAGTGTTGCGGCGCGCCAGTGGCGTGGCGCATCCATCAGGTCGCGAGCGGAGCCCGAGGCCACGACCTGGTCCGCCAGCAGCGTCCCTGGAGCTTTATGGCCGAATCGGTGCGATCGTCACGGGATTGCAAGGCGTGCGTGCCGCGGTCATGGCACCCACTGCAGTCGCTACGCTGAAAAGCAACATCCCGCGTCCCTGACAGGACGCGGGATGCGGATGTGTCGCTGTGCAGGCGCGCAGCAATAACGCACACCGCATCGCTGCGCGCAGGCGCACCGATGCATGCTTAGAAGCGGAAGTTCAACCAGCCCATCACGAAGGTCGAATCGCCGTAGCCGGCCTTTTCCAATGCCGGCCCGGCCATCAGGTGCTCGGCGCGGAAGGTCACCGACCAGTTCGGGTCGATATTCCAGGTGGCGTTGATGCGCGGCATGGTGCCGATCCGGCGCTCGCCGGTGTCCTGGGTGCGTGCATAGGGGCGCGCCTGGTTGTTGTAGATCGCATCGCTGGTGGTCTGGCGCCACAGCGTTTCCCATTCCAGGTTGACGGTGAGCTTGGAGGTGGGCGAGAAGGTGAACGTCGGCGCGGCGGTGACCAGGTTCACCGGGCCGAAGAACGTGGCCCAGCTGAAGTAGATCGTATTGCCGTACAGGAAGTTGTTGTTGCGCAGCGTGCCGGTGCCTGAGGTGCCGCCGCCGCCGGAGGCGATTTCGCTATGGAAGCCCAGACGCGGCTTCCAGCCGGTTTCGCTCAGCGACCAGGCATTGGAGGTGCTGGCCATGTAGGCACGCAGATCGCGTCCACCGAAGCTGCCGCGCTGCACGGTCACGAATGAATCGGTGCGCAGCTTGCCCACGTTGCCCCACAGCCGCAGGCCGTAGTAGTTGCGGTGTTCTTCGGCGGTCTGGCGGCCCCACACCTGGTTGTCGTTGCGGAACTGGTAGAAGAACGGCTCCAGGTACATCGGCTTGGCCGTCGGCAGGCGATAGCCGCCGACCACGCCACGGAAATGCCGCGAACGGTCGATGCGGTCGTCACCCAGGCCCTCGGTGCCGTCCAGGTTGAAGTTGAAATCGAACACGTCCACGCGGGTCTTTTCGCCGATGGCCCAGGCGCGCGCACCGTTGAAGGTCACGAAGATGTCGGTGTTGTCGCGCAGCGCCATCAAGGTGGTGGGGCCGTCGACGAACACCTGGCGGCCGACCCGCAGGCCGGTGTCGGCACCGCCGATGGTGCCCTTCACGTCGAAGAACACCTGCTGCAGGATCGCATTGTTTTCCTGGGTGCCGGTCTTGGCGCCTTCGTTGCGCCCATCCAGGCTGCCGTGCGCCAGTTCCGTGTACAGACGGAAGTGCTGGCCCACGTGCAGGTCCGCACCGAAGAACGCACGCAGCAGGTATTGCTGCTGCGAGTGGCTGCCGGGAATCAGCCCCGGATTGGTGATGGTGTTGCTGCGCACGCGCAGCTCGTTGCTGAGCGAAACATACACATCGCCGTCTTCGCTGAGCGGGATGTACTTAAGCGGATCGAACGGGCTCTTGCGCTTGGACGGATCCTTCAGATACGACCAGTCTTCGGCCCAGCGCACCTGCCACATATTGCCGCCCTGCTTGGCTCCCCAACCCTGGGCTTCCTGCGGATAGCCCTTGGCGGTAGCCGGCGCGGCGGTGACCGGTGCCTTGGCGGGCTCTGCCACGGCCTGTTCGGCATTGGCCGGTGCAGGCTGCACCTGCGCCAGAGCAAGGCCCGGCAACGCCAACCCAATCGCAAGGCACAGGCGCCGCCGTGTGGCACCAAAGGAAGTATCAGCCATGGCCGGCTGCGCCAAGCGTGTCAGTTGCATCGTATCGCCCTATCGAAAAGTGAAAGCCACCTGAGCCAGGTTTATCGGCACAGGGGGCGTTGACTGTAGTGGAGCCTCGGCGGAAAGGCAGTAACCCGAAGGTTCTAAGCTCATGAACTCGCTGGGATTGGGGATTCGGCAGCAGGGATTCGCTACAGCGGAGCGCATGGGCCGTTGACCGTGGGGCTTGCAGCAAGGCCGGTGTTCGGCCAACCAGCGCAACCCCGCAGTTGCCAATCCCGAATCCCGAATCCCGGCCCATGACTACCAGCACATCCGCTATACCCAACGTCTACATAGCATTGCCCTCAACCTAGCGGGAGATGGCGATGAGCGAGCCGGATGTCCATCTGAGGAAGTTCCAGAAGGAGCTCAGTGCCGGCACGGTGTCGTTGGCCTTGCTGGCGGTACTGGCCCAGGCCGGGGAGCCGCTGTACGGCTATCTGATCGCCAAACGGCTGGAAGGTCTGGAGGGCGTGCTCAGCGGCAAACAGAGTGCGTTGTATCCGGTGCTGCGCAACCTGGAAGGGGCGGGCTTGCTGCAGAGCCATGTCGAGCCATCGGCCTCCGGGCCGCCGCGACGCTATTACCGCATGACCGAGAGCGGGCGTGACTGCCTGCGCGACTGGACCGCCGCTTGGCGTGCCACCCGTGATTCCGTTGATTCCGTGCTGGAGGGGACCCACTCATGATGACCACCGCATACCCACGTCCGTTGCCGACCACCATTCCCGATTATCTGCTGCAGTTGCGCCAGGCGCTGTCCGGTGCCGACCCGGCAATGATCCAGGACGCGCTCTACGACGCCGAAGAATATCTGCGAGCCGAGCTGGCAGGGCAGAAGGACAAGAGCGAAGCCGACGTCATTGCAGGCGTGGCCGGCAGCTACGGGGCGCCCGAGGAAGTGGCCGAGATCTATCGCGAAACCGAAGTCACGGTGAGCCGCGCCTTGCGTCCGCCGCTGCCGCCCCGGCGCAGCACGTGGCTGGGCAAGTTCTTCGGCGTGGCGGCAGACCCGCGGACCTATGGCGCGCTGTTCTACATGCTGCTGTCGCTGGTCACCGGCGTGTTCTATTTCACCTGGGTGGTCACCGGCACCAGCCTGTCATTGGGCCTGTTGATCCTGATCGTCGGCGTACCGCTGCTGGTGCTGTTCTTCGGCTCGGTGCGGGTGCTGTCGCTGGTGGAAGGACGCGTGGTAGAGGCCTTGCTGGGGGTGCGCATGCCGCGCCGCCCGCAGCATCCGGGTGCGCAGGGCGGCTGGCTGCGGCGCATCGGTGCGATGTTCACCGATGCGCGCACTTGGAGCACGATGCTGTACTTCCTGCTGATGCTGCCGCTGGGCATCGTGTACTTCACCGTGTTCACCACGCTGCTGTCGCTCTCCCTGGGGCTGGCTGCTTCACCGTTCGTCGCGTTGTTCGACAACACGGCAGTGCTGACCTGGGACGGCGTGGACATCACCAGTTCCTGGCTGACGCTGCCTTTGTTCGCAGTGGGCGTGCTGTTGCTGTTCGTCACCCTGCATCTGGCGCGCGCCTTCGGCAAACTGCACGGCATGTTCGCCAAGCAACTGTTGGTCAAGAGCGGCGAGGCGGCGGCGTGACGCGCTTGACCGATGGAGCAGCGTGCGCAGCAGCGATGCTGGCATTTTCAGGCCGGCATGGCCTTGCCTGAGCTGTCGCACACAGAGCAGCTGACAAAACGTAGCGAGCAGTCGTCAGGCGGGTGTAGGCAGCGCACAGGAACCGCAGCGTACGCGTGATACATGTTGCACCGAGCCCCCGGCCGCGCCCGCCTGATGAGCACCGTCGGTTCCTTGGTCGCTCTTGGTCCCGGTACAAAAAAATCCCCGGCAGAACCGGGGATTTTTTTGCGTGGATCAGGCGCGCTTGCCGCGCTTGCGGATCGGGGTGACGGTGGCCGGATCGCGGCTGCCCACAGGGTCGGCATCGTAGCGGGCGATGAACTCGCGCACCTGCGGGTATACCACTTCGCGCCAGCGGCGGCCGCTGAAAATGCCGTAATGGCCGGCACCTTCCACCACCAGATGGCGGCGGTGCGCCGCGTCGATGCCGGTGCACAGATCGTGCACGGCTTCGGTCTGGCCCAGGCCTGCCATGTCGTCCAGCTCGCCTTCGATGCTCAGCAAGGCGGTATTGCGGATGGCAGAGGGCTTGACCAGCTGGCCGTCCACCTTCCATTTGCCCTGCGGCAGCAGGAACTCCTGGAACACCACGCGGATCGTGTCCAGGTAATACTCTGCCGGCATGTCGAGCACGGCGTTGTACTCGTCGTAGAACTGCCGGTGCGCTTGCGCATCCTGCAGGTCGCCCTTGACCAGGTCGGTGTAGAAATCCCAGTGCGACATCACGTGCCGGTTGGGGTTCATCGACAGGAAACCGGCGTGCTGCAGAAAGCCCGGATACACCTGACGGCCGTGGCCCGGATACGGGAACGGCACGGTGTGGATCAGGTTGTTCTGGAACCACTCGATGCCGTTTTCCGTGGCCAGGTTGTTGACCTGGGTGGGGCTGCGACGCGCATCGATCGGGCCGCCCATCATCACCAGCGAGCGCGGCGTGGGCTCGTCGTTGCTGGCCATCAGCGACACCGCTGCCAGCACAGGTACGGTGGGCTGGCACACGCTCACCACATGCAGGCGCGCGGCGTCGATGTGGCGGATGAAGTCCTGGATATAGGTGATGTAGTCCTCGAGCCGGAACGCGCCTGCCTCCAGCGGCACCATGCGCGCGTCCACCCAGTCGGTCACATAGACCTTGTGGTTGCGCAGCAGGGTGCGCACGGTGTCGCGCAGCAGGGTGGCGTGGTGGCCGGACAAAGGGGCCACCACCAGCACCGCCGGCTGCTCCTTCATCTTGCCGATCAGCTCGACGTGATCGCTGAAACGCTTGAAGCGCAGCAGGCGGCAGAACGGCTTGCTCAGCACTTCGCGCTCGATGATGGGCAGCGAATGGCCGTCCACCTCGACATCGTCCAGCGCCCAGGCCGGCTTTTCGTATTCCTTGCCCAGCCGGTGGAACAGCTCGTTGCTGGCAGCCATGCGTTTGGCACCCGGGAGCGAGGCCCACAGGCTGTCGGGGTCGGAAAACATCTTGGCGTTCGCCTGGGCCTGATGCACCCAGGGGGCTAGCAGATTGCGGGTCAGCTCATGCAGTTGATAAAGCATTCCACCCATCCGTGCGGTTTTGCTGCCACGCAGCATAACGGTTTCGATGCATTTGCACCTTAATGGGGTTGCGGACGGTTGAGGCTGTCATAAGAGACATGGCAACAGACCTGCTGTGGACAGAGCCCCTCTCCTGCGGGGCGAGAAGGCACTGCTTGCGCGCCATGGCGCGCGTGCCTTGGAGCGCCCGCGCCGCAAGCGCGGGCCGGGGCGCGGAGCGGGGGGAGGGTACGGAGCGAAGCTACACGCAATGCGTGCTTCAAGCAGCCAGCACACTCCTCAACCGCGCTCCAGCGACGACGCCTCATTGGCCAGCTGCGGCGATAACCAGCAATGCGACCCCAGTGCGGTGAACCCGACGCTGCCAAAGCGCTTGCGATACCAGCGCGCCGGCCGCGGCTGGAAGCCGTCGTGGTCGCCTTCGAATGCGTCTTCCAAAGCAAAGGTCTCCAGGAAGGCGACGCCTGCGCACAGTTCGGCCAGCCCGGGCAGCCCCTGGTTGAATTCGCGGGTGGGCACGTAATGCAGGACGTCCGAGCAGATCACCAGGTCCACTGGCGCGCAGGGGCGCAGCCAGGCGAAGTCGCCGAAACGGGCTGGATGGATCTGGCGGCTGCGGCCATAGCGCTGCACCGCGTAGGCGCTGCTGTCGAACCCCAGGTAGCTGAGCTTGGGGCGCAACGCCAGCAGCGGGGCGCGCCACGCGCCTTCGCCGCAGCCCACATCCAGCACGCTGCGGATCGGGCGCTCCAGGTAGTACTCGGCCTGGGCCACGGCCAGTGCGACCTTGCGTCGCAGGCGCGCCGGATCTGCCAGGCCCGCGTTGCGGTACCAGCAGGTGAAATAGGCGGCGTCGTACTGTTTGTGATCGGGCGTGGACATGTGTGACGCGCTTTCGCGCCCTTGGATAGGTGAAAATGCGGGCCATCCTACGCGAGCCAGCGGAGCCAGCACATGACCCTGTATTTGTGGATCAAGACCTTCCACCTGTTGTTCGTGATCGCCTGGATGGCCGCGGTGTTCTACCTGCCGCGTATCCTGGTCAATATCGCCGAAGCCGGCAACGACACTGCGGTACGCGCGCGCCTGGTGCTGATGGGGCGGCGGCTGTACACGTTCGGCCACAGCATGCTCGGCCTGGCGCTGCTGCTGGGCGCGGTGCTGTGGCAGGGCTACCGGGTGATTCCGGATTTCCCGACGATGGTGGCCGGCGGCTGGCTGCACGCCAAGCTGTTTGCGGTGGCCCTGATTCTTGCCCACTACATCGTGTCCGGCCGCTGGGTCAAGGGCGCCGAGCAGGGACGGGCCGTGCCCGGTGGTCGGGCCCTGCGTTGGTTCAATGAAGTGCCGGTGATCCTGCTGGTGGGCGTGATCTGGCTGGTGTTGGCCAAGCCGTTTTGAGCTAGGCCAAAGCGGGGTTGTGCAGGCTTGCTGGACTCGCTCGCGACATCACCGAGCGCGAGGGCGTGGAGCGCGAGCTGGCCCACGGCGGCATCGGCGTCGCAAGCGCAGGACTGCCTCCACAGACAGGAGCGGAATGAGCTGCATGCAGTCATGCCTCGGCGCGTCGCGTTCGTGCAGTGACTGTAAAAACGGATCAGCTGCAGCAACACGCACGTCGATGCAGCCGCGAGCGATGAGGCGCGAAGCGGCCGCATGGCAGCCGTAGTGGTGCGTTACGCATCCTAGCGCTGTCGCTCGAGATGCAAGGCCAGATAGCGCTTCTGGTGCCCGGCAAATCCCGTCTTGCCGTACAGCGCGTAAATTTTCCCGAAGACAGCGCGGGCGCGCGCTTCATCGCCGAGCTGCAGCAGTGCTTCGCCTTCGGTCATCAGCACGAGATGGTCGGTGTGATCCGGATCGTCGTACATCAGCGCCATCACCTCGATCCACTGACGCACGTTGTCCTCATCGCGCAGATCGGCGTAGTCCTTCACGAAGCTCGCCGACAGGCTTTGCGGGTAGTAATCCCAGGCCTGCTTGGGCTCGGGGATCAGCGCCCACGCCTGCAATCCGAGGGCCAGCGAGTTCGCCAGGGCGCCGCTGCGAAATGCGTGCGTGGACAGCGCCAGCAAGTGGTCGATCTCGGCCTTCAGGCCTGCCTCGATGTCGGGTTTCCTGGGCATGCTGGTCGCCTTGGCCGCGCGAGGATGCTGTCGGCATGCGCATCGCGGTGGTTGTCCACAGCTGACGCCTGGAGCGGCCGACGATTACGCGCCGGTGTCCAGTTCGCGCAGGCCCTTGCGTGCCAGGTCGACCCAGGCGCGTTGCTCGCGTTGGTAATGCTTGGGCGAGGCAGCGGCATGGCGCAGCACCTGTTCGTACACTGCCTTGGCCTGGTCGCTGCGCGCGGTGCGCTGCAGCAGCTGCGCATAGCGCACGCGCGCCTCTTCGCCCGGATAACCCTGCGCCAGCGTCTCGTACTCGTGCAGCGCGGCCTCGGTGTCGCCGCTGTCTTCGACGGCACGCGCATATAACAGATGCCCGTCGTGCGAACGAAAGCCGGGGTTGGCCGCGATCAATGCGTCCAGGGTCTGGCGCGTCTGCTGCGGCTGGCCCAGCCCGAACTGCGCCTTGGCCAGGCCCAGCATCAGGTGCGGATCGTCGCGGTATAGCCCGCGCAGCGCGCCCTGGTAATGCTCGGCGGCCTGCGCGTAATCGCCGCGTGCCAGCAGGCTTTCGGCGAGCTGGCGACGATTTTCCGGAGTATCGGCCACATCCAGCCGGCGCGAGGCATCGCGCTGTTCGCGCTGCGGATCCAGGGTGTTGCGCACGCGCGTCAGGCTGCGGCGTGCGCTGGGGTCGTTGCGCAGGTCGGGAATCACCGCCACGAACACATAGACCAGCACCGCCAGCAACGAAAACGCCAGCAGCAGGAAGATCCAGTACAGCGGGCGCCCGCTGCGCACCACGTGGACGCAGCAGGCGGCCTGCAGCAATAGCGAAATCAGCAGAAGTGGGGACATGCGAGTGAGGCATCCTTTCCATGGCCGCGCGCTCGGCGCGGCCGGTCATCGTGCACGCGGATCAATGCCCTTCGTAGGCACCGTAGCTGCGCAGCCGCTCGTAGCGTTGCTGCAGCAGGGTTTCCACCGGGACCTTTTCCAGCGCGTCCAGTTCGTTGAGCAGCACGGCTTTCAGGCGCTTGCCCATCTGCTCGGGGTTGCGGTGCGCGCCGCCGGTAGGTTCGCGGATGACCTTGTCGACCAGACCCAGGCCTTTCAGGCGCTTGGCGGTGAGGCCGAGTTGTTCGGCGGCGTCCTTGGCCTTGGCCGCGTCCTTCCACAGGATCGAGGCGCAACCTTCGGGCGAGATGACCGAATAGGTGCCGTATTCCAGCATCAGGGTGCGGTCGCCCACGCCGATCGCCAGCGCACCGCCGGAGCCGCCTTCACCGATCACGGTGCAGATCACCGGGATCTTGAGCTCGGCCATTTCCAGCAGGTTGCGCGCGATCGCCTCGGACTGGCCGCGCTCCTCGGCACCGATGCCGGGGTACGCGCCGGGGGTGTCGATTAAGGTCAGCAGCGGCAAGCGGAACCGTTCGGCCAGCTTCATCAGGCGCAGCGCCTTGCGGTAGCCCTCAGGGCGCGGCATGCCGAAGTTGCGCGCCACCTTGGTCTTGGTGTCGCGGCCCTTCTGGTGGCCGATGATGACCACCGGGCGCCCGTCGATGCGGCCCAGGCCACCGACGATGGCCTTGTCGTCGGCATAGGCGCGGTCGCCGGCCAGCTCCTGGAATTCGTCGCAGATGGTGTCGATGTAGTCCAGCGTGTACGGGCGCTGCGGGTGCCGCGCCAGCTGCGAGACCTGCCAGGCCGACAGGTCGCGGAAGATCTGCGCAGTGCGCACGCGCAGCTTGTCGCGCAGCGCCCGCACCTCGGTGTCCACGTTGACCGCGGGGCCGGTACTGGCCTTGCGCAGTTCCTGGATCTTGGCTTCCAGATCGGCGATGGGTTGCTCGAAGTCGAGGTAGTTGGGATTCATGCAATGGCGTCGTCAACGTAAGGCGGGGAGTGTAGCTGAAGCGCTGCCTTCGGCCCGTACGGAGCCGTGCGGTTGCACGGCAGGGATTGGGGATTCGGGATTGGGGATTCGTAACGGCGGTCTGTTGCAGCGCCGAAGTCGCAGTGCTGCTGTTACGAGTCCCCAATCCCGAATGCCGAATCCCGGCTCCTCACGCCCACGGCGGGCTGTACTTGATCTTCACCGTCCGCACCGCGGGGTCGGCGCGCAGGCTGTCCATCAGCTGCTGGTCGATGCGCACCGAATGGGTGCCATTGAGGTCGAGCATGCCGGCTACGCCGCCGCTGGGTGCGCGCAGCAGCAGGTCCAGGCGCAGGGGCGTCTTGCCGGGGCGGTGTGTGGCCAGCAGCGCCTCGATACGGGAGAAGGCCTGCTTCTCGCGCAGGTCCAGCCGCAGCGAGAGCCGCTGCGCGTGCTCGGCGCAGATCTGCTCGTAATCCCAGCACTGGCGGATGCGCAGGCTGTAGCCGCCGTTGAATTCGTCCTCGCGCAGGCCGCCCTTGACGATCAGGATGCGGTCGCGGGTGAGCAGGTGGCCGAATTCGGCCATCGCATCGGAGAACGCGCTGCATTCGACCCGGCCACGGCCGTCTTCGAGTTGCACGAACACCTGGCTGTCGCCCTTGCGGCGCACGCCGACCACCTGGCCGGCCAGGATCGCGCTGACTTCCGGCCGCCACGCGCGTTTCTCGCCGTCGCCGCTGCTGCCGCCACCACGTTGTTGCGATGCCAGGATCTTTTCCAGCGCGCCCAGATCGCAGCCGACCAGCTCGCGCACTTCGTCGCGGTGCGGGTCGAACGGGTGACCGCTGAGGTAGAAGCCCAGCGTTTCGCGCTCGCCGGTGAGCAGCTGGCCAAGCGGCCATTCCTTGCTCTCAGGCAGGTCCAGGCGCATTACCGGTGCGCTTGGGTCTGGCCCGCCGAACAGCGAGTTCTGGCCAGACGCACGTTCGCGCGCCATCTGCTCGGTGGCCTTCATCACCTCGGGCAGCTGCAGCATCAGTGAGGCGCGGTTCTTGCCCAGGCCATCCATCGCGCCGGCATTGATCATCGCTTCCAGCGTGCGCCGGTTGAGCTTTGCGGTGCCCATGCGCGTGCAGAAATCCAGCAGCGTAGTGTAGGGACCGCCGCGCTGGCGTTCTTCGACGATCGCCTCGCACGCGCCCTGGCCGACGCCCTTGATCGCACCCAGGCCGTATTGGATGGTGTCCGGGCTGGCCGCCTCGAACATGTACGCAGACTCGTTGACGCGCGGCGGATTGACGGTGAGGCCGAGGTTGCGCACCTCATCGAGAAAGCCGACCACCTTGTCGGTGTTGTCCATGTCCGAGGACAGCGTGGCGGCCATGAATTCGGCCGGGTAATGCCGTTTCAGCCACGCGGTCTGGTAGCTGACCAGCGCGTAGGCGGCGGCGTGCGACTTGTTGAAGCCGTAGCCGGCAAACTTCTCCATCAGGTCGAAGATTTCGTCGGCCTTGGCCGCGCTCACGCCGCCCTTGGCCGCACCTTCGCGGAAGATCTCGCGGTGCTTGGCCATTTCGGCCGGCACTTTCTTGCCCATCGCGCGACGCAGCAGGTCGGCGCCGCCCAGCGAATAGTCGCCGACGATCTGCGCCATCTGCATCACCTGCTCCTGATACACCATGATGCCGTAGGTGTCTTTCAGGATCGCTTCGGTGCGCGGATCGGGGTACACGATTTCCTGCTGGCCGTGCTTGCGCGCGTTGAAGTCCGGGATCAGGTCCATCGGGCCGGGACGGTACAGCGACACCAGCGCAATCAGGTCTTCGAAGCGGTCCGGGCGCGCGTCCTTGAGCAGGCGGCGCATGCCCGAGGATTCGAACTGGAACACCGCACCGGTGCTGCCGGAGGCGAACACGCCCTTGTAGGTGGGCACGTCGTCGAGCGGGATGGCGGTGATGTCCACCGGGTCGATGCCGGCGCGCGCGTGGCGCACGTTGATCGCCTTGACCGCCCAATCGATGATGGTCAGCGTGCGCAGGCCCAGGAAGTCGAACTTCACCAGGCCCACCGCTTCGACGTCGTCCTTGTCGAACTGGGTGACCGGATTCTTGCCGCGGCCGTCTTCGTCGTGTTCGGCGAACAGCGGGCAGAACTCGGAGAGCGGATCGGGCGCGATCACCACGCCGCCGGCATGCTTGCCGGCATTGCGGGTGAGGTCTTCCAGCTGGCGCGCCAGATCCATCAGGTCGCGCACGTCGTCTTCGACCTGGTAGCGCTGGATCAGGTCCGGCGAGGCCATCTCCGAGTCCTTGCCTTCGCCCATCGCGTCCTTGAGCGTGATGCCCAGGATGTTGGGGATCAGCTTGGCAACGCTGTCGACCAGACCATAGCTGAAACCGAGCACGCGTCCGGCATCGCGCACCACCGCCTTGGCCGCCATGGTGCCGTAGGTGATGATCTGGCTGACGCGTTCGCGGCCGTACTTGCGTGCCACGTAGTCGATGACTTCGTCGCGGCGGTCCATGCAGAAGTCGATGTCGAAGTCGGGCATCGACACGCGCTCGGGGTTCAGGAAGCGCTCGAACAGCAGGTTGTACGGCAGCGGGTCCAGGTCGGTGATCTGCAGCGCCCAGGCCACCAGCGAGCCGGCGCCGGAACCGCGCCCCGGGCCGATCGGAATGCCCTGGTTCTTGCCCCACTGGATGAAGTCGGCCACGATCAGGAAGTAGCCGGGGAAGCCCATCTTGATGATGGTGTCCAGCTCGAATTCGAGTCGGTCCACATAGTCCTGGCGCGTCTTGCCCGGGGCGATCGGGTTCTTTTCCAGGCGCGCGGCCAGGCCCGCGCGCGACTGGCTGCGAATCCAGGTATCCAGGGTCTCGTCTTCGGGCACCGGATAGGCGGGCAGGAAGTAGGTGCCCAGGCGCATCTCGATGTTGCAGCGCTGCGCCAGCGCATGCGTGTTGGCGATGGCGTCGGGGATGTCGGCGAACAGCGCCGCCATCTCCTCGCTGGACTTCATGTACTGCTGGTCGCTGTAGTCGCGCGGGCGCTTGGGGTCGTCCAGCACGCGGCCGGAGGAAATGCATACGCGCGCTTCGTGCGCGTTGAAGTCGCTGGCATACAGAAATCGCACATCGTTGCTGGCCACGACCGGCAACCCGCGTACGCCGGCGGCGTGCAGGGCGAACTGGTTGAAGCGTTCCTCGCCCTCGCGCCCGGTGCGGGTGAGCTCCAGGTGCAGGCCATCGCCGAACACGCGCTGCCAGTCGGCCAGTTGTTGCTCGGCCAGATCCGCGCGGCCTTCGTTGAACAGGCGCCCGGCCAGGCTGTCGCGACCGGCCAGCGCGAACAGGTTGGCGTGGCCGGCCTGCAGCCATTCCGGATGGATCGCCACGCCGCCTTCGGGGCGGTGGCCTTCCATCCAGGCGCGCGTGAGCAGCCGCGACAGGCTCAGGTAGCCGTCGCGGTCGCGGCACAGCAGGGTCATGCGCCAGGGCGTCATGTCCGGCGTAGCGATCATCACGTCGGCGCCGGCGATGGGCTTGATGCCCACGCCTTCGGCGGCCTTGTAGAACTTGACCAGCGCGAACAGGTTGTTGAGGTCGGTGACCGCCAGCGCGGGCATGTCGAGTTCGACCGCCCGGCTCAGCAGGTTGGCCTGTTTGGCCTTTTTCGGGTCAGCCTGATCCGGTTTCTCGGGCACACGGATGGTGGAATCCGCCAGCGAGAACTCGGTGTGGACGTGCAGATGGACGAAACGGGAAGTGGACATGCGGGACCGGAATAATGCGCGGTCAGGGTACCGGCGGGGGCGGGGGCGGACAAGGCTTGACAAGCCGGGAACCGGGGGCCGGGACCCAGGAAAGCAAAAGCGGGACTACGTGGCGGGACGCCACCCGCCGTTTCTGTTGCTGTTGCTGTGCTGTTGCTCTTCCGGGTCCCGACCTCTAAAGCGGCGCCACCAACCGCCCAACCTGCAGCTGTTCCGGGTCCCCGGTCCCGGGTCCCGGGTCCCGGCTCTCCCGGCTCTCACGGCTCTCCAGTGCCAACCGCACCGGCGCAAAGCTGCGGCGATGCTGCAGGCACGGCCCATGGGTCTGCAGGGCCGCCAGGTGGGTCGGGGTGCTGTACCCCTTGTGCTGGTCGAAGCGGTATTCGGGGTGCTGGGCATGCAGCTGATGCATCAGGCGGTCGCGAGTGACCTTGGCCACGATCGAGGCAGCCATGATGGCGCGGTCCAGCGCATCGCCACCGATCAGCGCCTCGGCCGGGCAGGGCAGCCCCTTGGGGACGCGGTTGCCGTCGATGCGCGCGAACCCGGCCACATGCGCCACCCCTTCCACCGCGCGCCGCATGCCGAGCATGGTCGCCTGGTAGATGTTGATGCGGTCGATCTCCTCGCTGTCGATCAACACCACCGACCACGCCAGTGCCCGGTCGATGATGCGCGCATACAGCTGCTCGCGGCGCTGCGCGCTGAGCTGCTTGGAATCGTCCAGCCCGTTGATGCGCGGCTTGCCCGGGTCGAATACCACCGCTGCCACCGCGACGGGACCGGCGAGCGGACCGCGGCCGGCTTCGTCGACGCCGGCGACCAAGAGCCGGGATTGGGAATTAGGGATTTGGGATTGGCTAAACAACGGCGACTGACGTTGCTCGGCATTTGCACTTTCGCCTGGAGGGTGAGAGGCGCGGAGATTCATGCCTTCGCTCCTGACGAATCCCGAATGCCCACTCCCGAATCCCGGCCCTGAAGCAGCCCGGCCACCGCATCGGCCGCGCGTGCGGACGCATCGCGGCGCAGTTGCGCGTGCAGGGCCAGATACCGCGGCTGCAGGGCGGCGACCTTGCCGGGGTGCTTGAACCAGTCCAGCAGCGCCACACATAGCCGTTCCGGGGTGCAGTCGTCCTGCATCAGCTCGGGGGCGAGGTCGTCGTTGGCCAGGATGTTGGGCAGCGCATAGCGGTTGACCTTGAGCAGTCCCAGCGTCTTGACGATGCGGTAGGTCAGCGGCGCCACCTTGTAGCCGACCACCATCGGGCGCTTGACCAGCATGGCCTCCAGCGTGGCGGTGCCGGAGGCCAGCAGCACCACGTCGGCGGCCAGCATCGCCGTGCGCGCCTGGCCGTCGAGCAGGTGCGAGCGCATCACCGGCAGCGAAGAACGCGATAGCTGTTCGGCCAGCGATTGCTTGCAGCCCGGGTTGGCGGCGGGCACCAGCACATGCAAATTGGACAGGTGTTCGGACACCAGCCAGGCCGCCTGGAAGAAGGTGTCGCCGAGGCGGCTGATCTCGCCATGTCGGCTGCCCGGCAGCACCGCCAGCACGGTACTGGAGGCAGACAACCCCAGCTTGGCGCGCGCGGCCTCGCGGTCGGCCTGGTAGCCGATGTCGTCGGCCATCGGGTGGCCGACGAAGCGCGCGTCCACGCCGTGTTTGGCATAGATCGGCGGTTCCATCGGGAACAGGCACAGCACCAGGTCGGCACTGGCGCCGATCTTTTCCGCACGCTTTTCGCGCCAGGCCCAGACCGAGGGGCTGACGTAATGCACGGTCTTGATGCCGCGCTGCTTGAGCCAGCGCTCCACCGGCAGATTGAAATCCGGCGCATCGATGCCGATGAACACGTCCGGCTTCCACGCCAGCACGCGCTCGCGGAACGCGCTGCGCAGCTTGAGCAGGCGCGGCAGATGCCGCAGCACCTCGGTCAGGCCCATCACCGCCAGCTCGCTGGCATCGAACCAGGTCTGGCATCCCGCACCGCGCATCGCATCGCCGCCGATGCCCACGAATTCGGCACCCGGGTAGCGCAGCCGCAACTGCTCGATCAGCCCCGCGCCCAGGATGTCGCCGGAGGCCTCGCCTGCGATCAGCGCGATGCGGGGAGGGCGCGCACGCGCGCCGGGAATGGGGAGTGGGGAATGGGGAATCGGCAGAGCCGTCGGGTCGCCGTCTGCAGGCGCGCGCTCATGCACGCCTGTCTCGATTCCCGACTCTCGATTCCCGATTTCCTTCATCGCAACAACGGCCGCTCTGCCGCTGCGATGAACTCGAGCATCCCGCGCACGTCCTCGCTGCTCCTGGCCTGCTCGGCGAGCTGCAGCTTCGCGTCGGCAAGCGGCAGGCCGGCCACGTAGAGCGTGCGGTAGGCGCGCTTGATCGCGGTGATGCGCTCGGCATCGAAACCGCGGCGTTTGAGGCCTTCGCTGTTGATGCCGCGCGGGCGGCCCAGCGATTCGCTGCCCACCATGGTGAACGGCGGCACGTCGCCGTTGGTCAGCGCGCCCATGCCCAGGAAGGCGTGCGCGCCGATGCGGCAGAACTGGTGCGCGCCGGCAAAGCCGCTGATGATCACGTAGTCGCCCACGGTGACGTGGCCGGCCAGGGTGGTGTTGTTGGAAAACACGCAATGGTTGCCAACATGACAGTCGTGCGCCACGTGCGTGTAGGCCAGCATCCAGTTGTCGTTGCCGATCCCGGTGATGCCGCCGCCGCCGCCGGTGCCGCGATTGATGGTGACGAACTCGCGGATCACGTTGCCGTCGCCGATCACCAGTTCGGTGCGCTCGCCGGCGTACTTCTTGTCCTGCGGTTCGCCGCCGATCGCGGCGTGGCCGATGAAGCGGTTGTTGCGGCCGATCCGGGTGGGGCCGTGGATCGAGCAATGCGGCCCCACCGCGGTGCCGGCGCCGATCTCTACGTCGGCACCGATCAGGCAGAACGCGCCGACGCGCACATCGTCTGCCAGTCGCGCCGCGGGATCGATGACAGCGGTGGGATGAATCAAGGGTGCCTGATCACGCATCGTCTCTCACCTCCAAAAACGGATTATTCCTTGGCGCCGGCGCACATGACTTCCGCGCTGGCCACGACTTCGCCGTTGACCTTGGCCTCGCCGTAATAGCATCCCATGTTGCGGATCAGGCGTTTCATCTGCACGTCCAGGATCAGCACGTCGCCCGGCACCACCTGCTTGTTGAAGCGGGCGTTGTCGACCTTGACCATATAGAACAACTTGGACAACGCATCGCGCCCCAGGCCGAGCTGGGTCATCACGCCGCCGGCCTGCGCCAGCGCTTCGATGATCAGCACGCCGGGCATCACCGGGCGGGTCGGGAAGTGGCCCTGGAAGAACGGCTCGTTGATGCTGACGTTCTTCTGGCCGACGATGCGCTTGGCTTCCAGGTCCAGCTCGATGACGCGGTCGATCAGCAGGAACGGGTAGCGGTGCGGGATCAGCGTCTGGATCTGGTTGACGTCGATCGGCAGCTCGTAAACGGGGTGACTCATGCGTTCTCCTTGCCCACAGCCAGGATGCGCCTTGCCAGCGCATCGAGTTGCTTGAAGCGCGCGGCATTCTTGCGCCATGTGCGGTTATCGGTGAGGGGGGTGCCGGACGAATATTCGCCCGGCTCATGGATGGAATTGCGCACCACCGATTTGCCGGTGATCACCACCTTGTCGCAGATCTCCAGGTGGCCAACCACGCCGACGTGGCCGCCAAGCAGGCAATAGCGGCCGATCTTGGCGCTGCCGGCAATGCCGGTGCAGCCAGCGATGGCACTATGGGCGCCGATGCGGCAGTTGTGCGCGATCTGCACCAGGTTATCCACGCGCACGTCTTCTTCCAGCACGGTGTCTTCCAGCGCGCCGCGGTCGATGCAGGTGTTGGCGCCGATCTCGCAATCGTCGCCGATGACCACGCCGCCCAGCTGCGGCACCTTGATCCAGTGGCCGGCGTCCATCGCCAGGCCGAAGCCGTCGGCGCCGATCACCGCGCCGGGATGGATGCGTACGCGCTTGCCCAGCCGCACCCGGGTGACCAGGGTGACGCGTGCGATCAGCTCGCTGCCATCGTCCACCACGCAGTCTTCGCCGATGATGCTGCCGGTGCCGATGATGCAGCCATCGCCCACCCGGCTGCGTGCGCCGACGCTGACGAACGGGCCGACATGGGCACCCGGCGAGACCTGTGCGGTGGGGTCGACTACTGCCGACGGGTGGATGCCGGGCGCGCGTACCGGCGCCACGTCGAACAGCGCCGCAATCTTGGCGAACGCGGTATACGGGTCCTTGGCGACCAGCGCGGTGCCGCGCGCGGCCTCGGCATCTTCGGCGCGTATCACGACCACGGCCGCCTGCGTGTCGGCCAGCTGCGGCCGGTAGCGCGGATTGGACAGGAAGCTCAGCTGGCCTGCGCCGGCGTGCGCCAGTGTCGCCACCCCGGCGACTTCGGTCGTGCCGTCGCCAACGACGGTCAGACCAAATTGTTCGGCAATCGCACTGGCGGTCAGAGACATCAGGTGAACCTCGCGTAAACAGTAAGTGGCTGTTTTTATGGAAAAAAACATGGCCAAGAATGCGCTAAACAGTCAGGCATATCTGTTGCCTGGCCGCAACCGCGCGGCTAACCCAGGAAGAAGCATATGAAATCCCTCCTCTCCACGTTCGCCGGTGTGATCCCGCTGGGCGCTGTCAGCAGCGCATCAGCCGACGATTTTGCGCAGCAGCGCGCCGATGCGCAGAGCTTTTGGGACCAGCAGGTGCAATGCGTGGACTCGTCCGATTGGAGCACCACCGCCAGTTGCCTGGGCAACGTCTGGAACAACTGCTTCTAAGTCTGTCTCACACCACGGTGTTCAAACAAACAATGGCGGCCCGAGCATCCGGGCCGCCATTGTCTGCTTGCCAATCTTAGAACTGGCCACCGAAGGTGAACTGCAGGCGCTCGATCTCGTCGTTGTCTTCCTTCTTCAGCGGGAACGCGTAGCTGATAGAGATGGGGCCGACCGGGGCGCGCCACAACAGCGCCACGCCGGTGGACGCGCGCAGCTCGTTGGCCTTGAAGTTGTCCACGCCGTCGTAGACATTACCGAAGTCGAAGAACGCCGACACGCGTGCCGACGGGCTGTCGAATAGCTTCGGGAAATACATTTCCACCGAACCGACGGTCTTGAACGAACCACCCAGCGGCTGTCCGCGCGTGTAGTTCAGGGTACTTTCCGAACGTGGACCCAGCGTGTTGTCTTCGAAGCCGCGCACCGAGTTGGTACCGCCAGCGTAGAAGTTCTCGTAGAACGGCAGGCCGGTGGCCGTCACGGATCGGAGCAGGTTGCTGCCATTGCAGGGTTGTTCCGTAAATGTCGTACTGCTCTCTATTCCGCAAATCACACGCGAGCTGTCGTTGCCATAGCTGTCGCCATAGCCCAGCTCGAAGCGGGTATTCAATACGATCGCCGGTATGATCGGCCAATAGTTGGAGATCTGGTAGTTGAACTTGTAGTACTCGACCGTGGAGCCGGGCAGGGTGGCCTCCAAGCCGACGCGCTGGTACATGCCGCGGGTCGGCATGAAGAAGTCGTTGCGGGTATCGCGTGCCCAGCCCAGTTCGGCGCGCCAGGCATGGAAGGTGCTTGTGCCGATCGCATCGATATAATCGATGATGGCCTGCGGGGTCTGGCCCTGAAACGTGTTGATCTGGTTGCTGTCGATGCCGACCATCGCCGAGACGGTATCGTTTTCGGTGATCGGCACGCCGAACACCACCTGCGCCGAGCCGTTCTTGCTGTTGTACTGCGCGGTGTTGAAGTCCGAGTAGTCCAGCGAGCGCCACGACAGGTTGTAGCCCAACGACACGCCGTCGTCGGTAAAGAACGGATTGGTGTAGGAGAACGCATAGCGCTGCTGGTAGCTGCTGCGCGAGGCTTCCACTGCCACCCGGTTGCCGCCGCCCAGGAAGTTGTTCTGCGACAACTGCACCGAGGTGGTCACGCCGAAGCTCTGCGAGTAGCCCAGGCCGAACACGAAGCTGCCGGAGGTGGTTTCCTTGACGTTGTAGACCACGTCGACCTGGTCGTTGCTGCCCGGCACTGCCGGCGTTTCCACGTCCACGCTCTCGAAGTAGCCCAGGCGCTGCAGACGGATCTTTGAACGGTCGATCGCCGCCTGCGAATACCAGGTGTTTTCGAACTGGCGCATTTCGCGGCGCAGGACCTCATCGGAGGTGCGGCTGTTGCCCTTGTAAAGGATGCGGCGCACGGTCACGCGCGGGCCGGGCACCACCTGCAGGTTCACCGCAACGGTGCGGTTCTCGCGGTTCGGGGTCGGGATCGGGTTGACCTTGGCGAACGCGTAACCGACGTTGCTCAGCGTGTTGACGATCGCATCGGAGGTGTACTCCAGCAGCGCACGCGAGAAGATGTCGCCGGCCTTGGGGATGACCAGGCGCTCGATGTCGGCCTGCGGCAGCACGGTGTCGCCGGTGATCTTGATCTCGGAAATCTTGTACTGCTCGCCCTCGGTGACGCCGGCGCTGACGAACATGTCGCGCTTGTCCGGGCTGATCGACACCTGGGTGGAGTCGATGCTGAAGTCCACGTAACCGCGATCCAGGTACCAGGAATTGAGCTTTTCCAGGTCGCCGGACATCTTTTCCTTGGAGTACTGGTCGTCGCGGCGATACCACGAGGCCCAGTTGTGCTCCTTGGATTCCCAGTTCTCCAGGATGTCCTCGTTGGCGAACTTTTCGGTGCCGATCAGGTTGACGTGGCGGATCTTGGCCGCCTTGCCTTCCTTGATCGCGATGGCCACATCGACGCGGTTGCGGTCCAGCGGGCTCACCGTCGGGGTGATCTCGACGTTGTACTTGCCGCGGTTGTTGTACTGGCGGGTCAGTTCCTGGGTCACGCGGTCCAGGCTCAGACGATCGAAGGTGCCGCCTTCGCTCAGGCCGATGTCGCCCAGGCCCTTGAGCAGCTCTTCGGACTTGATGTCCTTGTTGCCGGTCACGGTGAGCTTGTTGATCGCCGGGCGCTCCTTGACGGTGATCACCAGGATGTTGCCCTGGCGGTCCAGTTGCACGTCCTCGAAGAAGCCGGTGCGGTAGAGCGCGCGGATCGAATCGGCCACCTTGGCATCGTCCACGGTGTCGCCGCGGTTCACCGGCAGATAGGTGAACACGGTGCCGGATGCAATGCGCTGCAGGCCGTCGACGCGGATGTCGCTGGCAACGAACGGCTCGGCGGCCAGGGCAACGGCTGGCAGGCTGAGGCCGGCGGCAAGAGCGAGGGCAAGCAGGCGGCGAGTGGGAAGACGCGTCATGTCACATCCGGTTGGAGTCGATTTCAGGTGTTGCTGGGTGCCGGCGTATGACGACGACAACAGGCGGAAAGAGTGGAGCAGCTTCATCGTGGAACCAGGCCAAGGATGTCGTTGTAGAACGCCAGTCCCATCAAGCCTGCCAAGACCGCCAGGCCGACATACTGCCCGGCAATCATGGCCCGTTCGCTGATCGGGCTGCCCTTGATCAACTCGATAAGGTAATACAGCAGATGCCCACCGTCCAAGATCGGGATGGGCATCAGGTTGATGATCGCCAGGCTCAGCGACAGCAGACCAAGGAAATACAGGAACCAGTCGAGCCCGCGTTCGGCCGAGGCGTTGGCCGCGCGCGCGATCGTGACCGGCCCGGAGATGTTCTTCACCGAAGCCTGGCCGGTCAGCATGCGCTTCATCATGCCCAGCGAATCGGCGGTCATCCGGCCGGTTTCACGGATGGCGGCAGGCACCGCGGCGAACAGGCCGTACTGCTGGCGGCTGTCGTACGCCGGAGCGGGCGCTGCGGCAGGGCGGATGCCGATCATCCACTGGCCCTGCGGCGACTTGCGTGGGGCAATCTCCAGCGCCAGCCGGTCCTCGCCCTGTTCGCCCTTGCGCGCCACCTCGATCATGCCCAGGCCGCCGTGTTCGCCCAGCGCCTGCACCTGCGGAATGATGTCTTCGGCCGAGCGGATCGGCTGGCCGTCGATGGCCACGATGCGGTCGCCCGGCTTGAGCAGGCCGTCGGCCACCGAGCCGGGGACCACCTCGGCGATTACCGGCGGTTGCAGCATGAACTGCCAGCCGATGCCGGCCAGCGATGCCACGCGGCGTTCGTCGAAACCGACCGGCAACTGCGACAGGCGCAGGGTGTGTTCGCGGTTGCCCGCGCCGTCGGCGGTGGTCTGCAGCTGGATGTCGCGTTTGTCCATCGCCGCGGTGGTGAGCTGCATGCTGGCATCGCTCCAGCTGCTTACGCTGCGGCCGTCGATGCGCACGATGCGTTCGCCCGGGGTCAGACCGGCTTCGGCCGCCAGGCCGTCGGCGCGGCCGACCGTGGCCGAGTAATCCTGCTTGCCCACCACGAACATGGCCCACAGCATCGCCATGCACAGCAGCAGATTGGCGATCGGGCCGGCGGCCACAATCGCGATGCGCTGCCACACTGTCTTGCGATTGAAGGCCTGGTCCCGCTCGGCCGGGTGCACGTCGCCTTCGCGTTCGTCCAGCATCCGCACGTAGCCGCCCAGCGGAATCGCCGCCACCACGAACTCGGTACCGTGGCGGTCGCGACGCATCCACAGCGGCTTGCCGAAGCCCACCGAGAAGCGCAACACCTTGACGCCGCAGCGGCGTGCGACCCAGAAGTGCCCGAATTCGTGGAAGGTCACCAGGACACCCAGGCTGACGATCATCCACCAGACCGAACCGATGAAATCACCCATGGATGCAACTCGGTTGCGTAAATCGATCAGGCATGAAAGGCGTACTGGGCGAGGGCGCGTTCGGTGGTCTGCCGGGCCTGCGCGTCGGCAAGAAGCAGGGTGTCGAGGGTGTCGGCATTGTGCCGCGGGAGCGTTGTCAACGTGTGTTCGACCAACGCAGGGATGGCTAGGAAACCTATTTGGCCCTGAAGAAACGCTGAAACAGCCACTTCGTTGGCCGCGTTCAGGATGGCCGGGGCGGTGCCGCCGGCGCGCAGCGCCTCCCAGGCCAGGTCCAGGCAGGGGAATGCGGCGGTGTCGGGGGCCTCGAAATCCAGCCGGCGCTGCAGCAGCAGGTCCAGCCCCGAAACACCTGACTCGACCCGCTCCGGCCAGGCCAGGCCGACCGCCAGGGTGGTGCGCATGTCCGGCAGACCCAACTGGGCCAGGGTGGAGCCGTCGACGAATTCGACCAGCGAATGCACCAGGCTTTGCGGGTGCACCAGCACATCGATCCGGTCGCCGGGAAGGCCGAACAGGTGATGCGCCTCGATGACTTCCAGGCCCTTGTTCATCAAGGTCGCAGAATCCACCGAGATCTTCGGGCCCATCGACCACTTGGGGTGCGCCACCGCCTGCGCGGGCGTCACGGCCGACAGCGCGGCGCGGTCCCAGCCGCGGAACGGGCCGCCGGAGGCGGTCAGGATCACCCGACGCACGCCGCGGCTGGCGTCGCAGGAGCGCAGGCACTGGAAGATGGCGCTGTGCTCGCTGTCGATCGGGATGATTTCAGCGCCGGCGGCCGCTGCGGTGCGGGTCAGCAGTTCGCCGGCCAGCACCAGCGATTCCTTGTTGGCCAGCAACACGCGCTTGCCGGCGCGCGCGGCGGCAAGGGTGGAGGGCAGGCCCGCAGCACCCACGATCGCGGCCACCACCGTGTCGCAGGCATCGCTGCCGGCCAGTGCATCCAGCGCCGCGGTACCGGCGTGCGCCTGGGTGTTCAGGCCGGCGGCACGCAGGCCGTCGCGTAGCGCCGGATACAGCGCTTCATCGGCGATCACCGCATGCGCGGGCCGGTGGGCAGCGCACAGCGCCAGCAGGGTATCCACCTGGCGGCCGGCCGACAGCACGCTGGCACGCAGCCGCTCCGGGTGGCGGGCGATCACGTCCAGGGCCGAGGTGCCGATCGAGCCGGTCGCGCCGAAGACCGCGACCTGGCGGGGAGAAAAGCCAGCCATGCTTAGAATCCGAAAATTTCCTTGCCGAGTGCGAACACCGGCAGTGCGGCGAGCACGCCATCGATACGATCCAGCACGCCGCCGTGGCCCGGGATCACCGCGCCCGAGTCCTTGGCGCCGGCATGCCGCTTGAGCAGGCTTTCGAACAGGTCGCCGAGCACCGAGGCCAGCACCGCCACCGCCGAAACCAGGACCAGCTGCGGCACGTGCGCCAGGGTCAGCCCGGCCAGCCAGCCGAAGGCGCAGGCCACCGCAATACCGGCCAGCATGCCGCCGATCAGGCCTTCGATGGTCTTGTTGGGGCTGATCCGTGGCGCCAGCTTGTGCTTGCCGAACGCGCGTCCGGCAAAGTACGCGCCCGAGTCGGCCGCCCACACCATGGTCAGCGCGGTCAGCAGCCACAGGTTGCCCTTGTCCGGATTGGCGTGCAGCAGCACCAGCGCAGCCCAGGCCGGCAGGACCGCCAGGCTGCCCGCCGCGAGCTTGAGTGCGCGCGCCTGGCCGTTGCCGTGATCGGCACCGAAGGTGAAAAAGCGCAGCCACAGCAACGCCAGGCCCCACCATGCCACCCCGACCAGCGCCGCAATCTGGAACAGCACCATGGAGCTGGCCGAGGCCCACACCATCAGCACCATCAGCAGCAGGTTGAGCATCAGCAGCACGGTACGCGGCAGGCTGTCGTCGATGCCGGAGAGCCTGAGCCACTCCCACAAGCCGGTCAGGAACAGGATCGCCGCCAGCGCCGCCAGCCACTGGGTGGGCAGCAGCACGATCGCGCAGATGGCGAGCGGCGCCATGATCAGCGCGGCAATCACGCGGGTCTTGGTCATGCGGAGGAGTTCTCCGTCGCCTTGTCGGCGATCTGGGCGCTGGTCAGGCCGAAGCGACGTTCGCGTCCGGCGTAGTCATCCAGGGCCTGCTGCAGCACGCCGGCGTCGAACTCCGGCCACAGGGTTTCGGTGAACCACAGCTCGGTGTAGGCCAGCTGCCACAGCAGGAAATTGCTGATGCGGGTATCGCCACCGGTGCGGATGAACAGGTCCGGGGCCGGCAGGTCGGCCAGCGCGACGCGGCTGGCCAGCAGCGCTTCGTCGATCTGCTGCGGCTGCAGGCGGCCGGCGGCCACGTCTTCGGCCAATGCCCGCGCGGCCAGCGCAATGTCCTGGCGGCCGCCATAGCTGGCAGCGATGCTCAGTACCAGCCGCGCATTGGCCGCCGTGGCGCGCTCGGCGGTGGCCATGCGTTCGCGCAGCGGCGCCGCGAAACGGCTGCGCTCGCCGATGAAACGGACCTGCACGCCACGCCGCTGCAGCTCGTCGACCTCGCGGTCCAGGGCATGCAGGAACAGCTTCATCAGCGCATCCACTTCTTCCTGCGGGCGGCCCCAGTTTTCATTGGAGAACGCGAACAGGGTGAGCGCGCTGACGCCTTTTTCCAGGCAGAAATCGATGGTGCGATTGACCGCCCGCGCGCCGGCGCGATGGCCGATCATGCGTGGACGGCGCCGACGCTGCGCCCAACGCCCATTGCCATCCATGATGATGGCGATATGGCGCGGCACCGCGTCGGCGGGAGGGACTGGATGCATGGCAGGCGATGCCACGATCAGACCGTCATCAGTTCCTGTTCCTTGGCCTTGACGACCTCATCCACATCCTTGATGGCCTTGTCGGTGAGCTTCTGGATGTCGTCTTCGGCGCTGCGTGCCTCGTCTTCGGTGACCGCCTTGTCCTTGAGCAGGTCCTTGACCTGCTGGTTGGCGTCGCGACGGATGTTGCGGATGGCCACCTTGCTGTCTTCGCCCTCGCCATGCACGGCCTTGCTGAGCTCCTTGCGGCGCTCCTCGGTCAGCGGCGGCAGGTTCAGACGGATCACGGTGCCGACCACGGTCGGGGTCAGGCCCAGATCCGAGGCGTAGATCGCCTTTTCCACGTCCTTGATCATGCCCTTGTCGAACAGGCTGATGACCAGCGAGCGGCCTTCGGAGACGCTGATGCTGGCGACCTGGTTGAGGGGGGTGTCGGTGCCGTAGGCCTTGACCTTGATGCCATCCAGCAGCGCCGGCGACGCACGGCCGGTGCGCACGGTGGTCAGGGAGTGGCGCAGAGCATCGATGCTCTTGGTCATGCGCGTCTGCGCGTCTTGTTTGATCTGGGTGAGCATCGCCGGAATCCGTGTGGAGCTGAATCCGGGGATTATAGCCGGGACTGAGGTTTCACGACTCGCGGGTCGTCAGGACCCGCGCAGCCGGTTCACTTGCCGCCCCGTTCCAGGCCGGGCGTGCGGGGTGGAGATCGCTGCGCAGCGCGGCCATGCGCTCTTGCGATTCCCCAATCCCGATTCCCGATTCCCAGCCTCAGCTCCGGCCCTGCACCAACGTGCCGATCTGCTCGCCGCGCAGGATGCGCAGCAGCACGCCGGGCTCGCTCATGCCGAAGATGCGCAGCGGCAGGTCGCTGTCGCGGGCCAGCGCGAACGCGGCGGTGTCCATCACTTCCAGGCCCTGCAGGATGACCTCGTCGTAGGTCAGGCTGTCGTAGCGCACCGCGTCGTTGTGCTTCTTCGGGTCCTTGTCGTACACGCCATCGACCTTGGTTGCCTTCAGCAGCAGGTCGGCACCGATCTCGATCGCACGCAGCGCGGCGCCCGAATCGGTGGTGAAGAACGGATTGCCTGTGCCGGCGGCGAAGATCGCGATGCGGCCCTTTTCCAGATGACGCATGGCGCGGCGACGGATGAAGTCCTCGCAGACATCGTTGATCTTGATCGCGCTCATCACGCGCACCTTGGCGCCGAGCTTTTCCAGCGCATCCTGCATGGCCAGCGCATTGATCACGGTGGCGAGCATGCCCATGTGATCGCCGGTGACGCGGTCCATGCCGCTGGCGGCCAGGCCGGCGCCGCGGAAGATGTTGCCGCCGCCGATGACCAGGGCCACCTGCGCGCCGGCCTGCTGGGCTTCGATCACTTCATGGGCAAGGCGGTTGATCACCTTGGGGTCGATGCCGTAATCCCCGTCTCCCATCAGCGCCTCCCCGGAAAGTTTGAGAAGAATGCGGCGATAGGAAAGTTCGGACATGGGGCAGACCTCGGGGGTAGGGGACGGCAAACGCCGGCAATTCTAGCGGAAGCCTGCCGCAGGGCGTGGTAAAAATTCCTTTGTCGGCATCGACGTGATGCGTTGCTCAGTGCGCACGCGGGTTCGGCGGCGTCGGCACATCGGTCGCATCGTAGGCAGTCACGCGGTTGCGGCCGCGATGCTTGGACCGATACAGCGTGCTGTCGGCGGCCTGCAGCAGGTGGTCGATGCTGTCGAACTGGCGTTCGACACCGCCATGCGTGGCCAGGCCCGCCGAGAAGGTGATGTGCAAGGGGCCGCCCTGCAGCTGCGCCATCGGCGTGCGTGCGGTTTCGGCCAGGATGCGCTCGATCACCATCAAGGCCGCATCGGCCGGCGTGTTAGGCAGGATCACCAGGAATTCTTCGCCGCCATAGCGCGCCACCAGGTCGCTGGTGCGCACCATGCGTTGCAAGGTCTGCGCGAAATTGCGCAGCACCTCGTCGCCGACCAGGTGGCCGTGCGCGTCGTTGACGCGCTTGAAGTCGTCCAGGTCGATGAAGGCGATCGATAGAGGCCAGCCTTGCCGCGAGGCCAGTTCGAACTCGTGCGTGAGCGCGGTGCCGAGCTGGTGCCGGTTGAACACGCCGGTGAGTGCGTCGCGGCTGGCCTGTTCGGCCAGATGACGCATGCGGTTTTCCGATTCGTCGGCATGCCGGCGCGCCTCGGCCACATCCTGCAATTCGCGCAGGCTGCGCAGCGTCGCCAGCTCGCGCGCCTGCTCGAAGATCATCTGGATGTGCTCGGGTTGCGGCACGCGGATGTCGAATAGCGCCTCCAGCTCGGGCAGCGATTCGGCGATGCGTTCGATCACTTTTTCGAAGCGTTCGGCGTCCAGTTCCAGCACGTGCTGCGCCTGTCGCTGCGCATGCTCGGTGGCAGCAGCGGCGCTTGCCGACAGCCAGATATCGGCAAGCCGGCCGGACAGCGCGACGCACGCCATGAAGGGCTCCAGGCTGGCGGGCTCTTCCTCGCTCTGGGCGATGGCGTTCTGCAGGTACGGCGGCAGCTGCCACTGATGCGCCAGCCAGTCACCGACTTCGGCATGGGTGGCGCCCAGGTGTTCGCGTTCGGCGTCCAGCAGCGAGGCATTGTCCGGCGCCTGTTCCAATAGCGGCCCGTACAGCTCGGGCGCGCCTTGCAGCAGCGCCAGCTTGCCGATGTCCTGCAGCAGGCCGGCCAGCATCAATTCCTCGGGTTTGCGGATGCCATAGGCCTGGCCCAGGATGCGGCTGGTCAGCGCGCACAGCCCGGCACGTCGCCAGATGCGCTCATGCAGGGAGTGGGCGGTGAAGGTGCTGCGCACGCCATGCACCATCGAAAAACCCAGCGCAAGGCTCAAGGTGGCGTTGAGTCCCAGCATGGTCAGGGCCTGGCCCAGGTTGTCGATGCGGCGACGGCTGGCATACAGCGGCGAATTGGCCACCCGCAGCATGCGTGCGCTCAGGGCCATGTCCATGCCGATGACCTTTGCCGTGGTGGTCATGTCCACGTCCGGGTCCTGCGCCAGCTCGATGATGCGCAGCGCCACGCCGGGCGGCGAGGGCAGGTTACGGCAGTAGTGCAGGGCGGCCTGGAGATCTGGTTGCATGGGTCATCGCCGACAGTGATCGCAAGCATACAGCTGCGTTCGGTGAGTAGGGCGCGCCATGCTCCGCAATCGCCGCGCTGCACTGCATGCGCGGCGGGTGCTGGAAAGCCTGGTCGGCATCTGGAAGTAGCGGCACCGGCGGGCGCATCTGTAGCGTTGCGGCCGGTTGCCTGCGCCGTGGCTGCACGGATCTCGGCACGGCATCGTCACTGCGCGCGGGCAAGCCGCAGGCAAAAAAAAGCCGCGGCATGCCGCGGCTCTTTCAGCGTGGCGACAATCAGGCCAGGCCGGCCTGCTTCATCACTTCGGCGGCGTAGTCTTCCACCACCTTCTCGATGCCTTCGCCGACGGCCAGGCGCTGGAAACCGATCACGTCGGCGCCGGCGGCCTTGACCGCCTGCTCGACGGTCTGGTCGGTGTTCAGCACATACGGCTGGCCGTACAGAGTGACTTCGTTGACGATCTTGCTGATCTTGCCGCTGATGATCTTTTCCAGGATATCAGCCGGCTTGGCCTTGTCCTTTTCGGACATCTTGGCCAGCTCGATTTCCTTTTCCTTGGCGATGAACTCGGCCGGCACGTCAGAAGCCTTCACGTGCGGCGGGTTCATGGCGGCGATGTGCATGGCGATGCCGCGTGCCAGCTCGATGTCGCCACCCTTCAGCTCGACCAGCACGCCGATACGGCCGCCATGCACATAGGCTGCGACGTTGTTGGCGCTGTCGATACGGACCAGGCGACGCACCTGCAGGTTTTCGCCGACCTTGGCGATGACCGCAGCGCGACGCTCTTCGATGGTCTCGCCGCTATCGAGCTTGACGCTCTTGAGCGCTTCGGCATCGGCTGCATCCGAGTTCAGCACGGCATTGGCCACGACTTCGGTGAAGGCCAGGAAGTTCTCGTCCTTGGCGACGAAGTCGGTTTCGGAGTTGACTTCGACCAGCACGGCCTTGCCGCCGGCCTGTGCGGTGGCGATGCGGCCTTCGGCGGCGACGCGGTCGGCCTTCTTGTCGGCCTTGGCCAGGCCTGACTTGCGCAGCCACTCGGCGGCGGCGTCGATGTCGCCAGCGTTTTCGACGAGTGCCTTCTTGCACTCCATCATGCCGGCGCCGGTGCGCTCGCGCAGTTCCTTGACCAGGGAAGCAGTGATTTCCACGGGATTACCTCATTGGACGAATGCGTGCGGCGGAGGTGTTCCGCCAGTAGGAGACGGTGCAGCGTGCCGACCGCCCCCACGGTGTCTTTGGTGGCCCGGACGGCAGGTCGCGACGGACCCGCCGGGGCTGCGGCCGCACAGCATGGTGCGGCCGCATTGCATGCCGATTACTCGGCAGCGGCGGCGTCAGCCTTCTTGTCGCCCTTCTTGGCCGGAGCGCGACGGCCCTTGCCTTCATCGGCGGACTCGGCCGAGAACTCTTCTTCGCGAACCGAAGCGGAGTTCGGTGCAGCCGCCTTGCCTTCCAGCACGGCATCGGCCGCGGCACGTGCGTACAGCTGCACGGCACGGATGGCGTCGTCGTTGCCCGGGATGGCGTAGTCGACCAGGGCCGGATCGTAGTTGGTATCGACCACGGCGATCACCGGGATGCCGAGCTTCTTGGCTTCCTTGATGGCGATGTCTTCATGGCCGATGTCGATCACGAAGATCGCGTCGGGCAGGCGGTTCATTTCCTTGATGCCGCCGAGCGAGGCGTCCAGCTTCTCGCGCTCGCGACGCAGGCCCAGCACTTCGTGCTTGACCAGCTTGTCGAAGGTGCCGTCGGTTTCAGCGGCTTCCAGTTCCTTCAGGCGGGCAACCGACTGCTTGACGGTGCGGAAGTTGGTCAGCGTGCCGCCCAGCCAGCGCTGGGTCATGAACGGCATGTTGCAACGCTCGGCTTCTTCCTTGATGGACTCGCGCGCGCTGCGCTTGGTGCCCAGGAACAGCACGGTGCCGCGCTTCTGCGCGATCGAGGAGAGGAAGTTCATCGCATCGTTGAAGAGCGGAACGGTCTTCTCGAGGTTGATGATGTGGATCTTGCCGCGCGCGCCGAAGATGTACGGCGCCATCTTGGGGTTCCAGTAGCGGGTCTGGTGGCCGAAATGGACGCCGGCTTCCAGCATCTGACGCATGGTGACCTGAGGCATTGAAAAAACTCCTGATAGCGGAATCGCCGTGCGCGGCTTGTTGATGAAAAGTCCGCACATGGATGTGCGGGCTGTTGCGAGGGACTCGCATCAAATCGCACAAGATTCCGGGGTTGGGCTTCCCTGTTGCCTCCGCGACGAACCCTGTGTGAGGGCACCCCGGCACGGATGGCGGCAGCAGGTGTGGATTCGTCGGTGACGTCCGACGTGGACGGCGCGCTGCACCAGAGACGCAAAACGGCCGGTGGAGTATAGCCGGCCCGGTGCTCGCCTGCAATCTGCAGTGGCATCGGCCGGCAGGTGCCGGCGCAACAGCTAGGGCTGCAGCATCAGCGTGGTTTCGCTTTCGCTGTTGACGCGTGTCACGAAGCGACCGGGGCCGGTGGCGATGCTTGCGGGTAGCGCCCATTGCCGGGTCTGGCCCGGCAGCACGTAGCCGGCCAGATCGCTGCCAATGCTGCGGCGGGTCCCGCCGGCGTCGATGAACGCCAGGTCGGCCAGGCGTGCGTGATTGAGGCCGGCATTATGTACGCGCAGGGTGCGGCGGCTGCCTTGGCCGGAGAGCGTTGCGCGCAGGAGCGGATGCGGGTCGGCGGGCTCGCGTGGGGTGGCAAATACCGGCGTGGAGTAGCGCAGCAGCTCGGTTTCGCCGCCGTCGGCGTGCTGGGTCACCACCAGCCGATAGCTCTCTTCGGTCTGTGCCGGGCTGGGGCCGAGGCGGATCACCCGCAGCAGTTGGCGGCCCTGCGAGGGAATTTCGAACTGGCTGGGACTGACGGTGGCGCCGGTGGCCGGCTCCAACAGCTCGCGTTCGCCGTCCTGGCGCCAGCGGTAGAGCTTGGCATCGGCACGCCAGGGCTGCGCGGCCTGGTTGTAAAGCCAGACTGCCGTCTGGTCGCCGTCGGCTGGAATGTGGGCAGTGGTCGGGGCGATCGCGATCTCGGCGCCGGCGGCGCTGCCGACCAGGCTTGTCAGGCCAATCAGGCCGGCGGCCAGCCATACCGGGCGTGTGCAGAAGATGGCCATGGTCAGAACGCGATGGTGGTGATGCGCGCCGCGACGCTGGGCGCAGGCCCGGCCAACGCACTGGCGTCCTGGCCGGTGCTGGTGGGGGCGGGAGCGTCGCTGCTGCGCGCCGGCGGCGCGATCGCCATCGGCGTGCCGCGCGAGCAACTGGCGCGCGGCGGCGTGGTGCGCAGTTCGCAGCCGCTGAGCAGGCGCAGGCCGATGTGCAGGGTGGAATTTTCCGGTCCGCGATTGGCGGCGGCGTGGGTGATGGTGGCGCCGCAAACGAGGGCGACCAGGATCAAGCGCTTCAGAAAGATGACCGGCGTCATGAAGGCAATCGTTTGCATTGGAGTCGTAGGCAATAACGACGCCACCGAAGCGAACTTTATTAACTGTCAGTAAGTGATGGAGACGGTCACCGTATCGCTGTAGACGCCGACGATGGGCAGTTGCGGAGCGGGGGCGCGGCCATACACGGTCACCGTCTGGGAGACGCCGTTGCCGGTACCGGCCAGGGTATCGAGCCCGATTGTGGTGCCCCAGCGGTTGCTGCGCCCGGCATCGCGGTAGAGCTCGTAGGTGATGTAATTGGCGCTGCTGGCGTGGCGCATGCGGCGGGTGCTGCCGCTGGCGTTGCTGCCGACATCCAGGCCGATGTTCCAGGCGGTGCGGTTGGTGCAGGCCAGGCTGATGGTGGAACTGCGGTCGATCGCGTTTTCGATGCTGCCGGCGATGCTGCCGAAATCCAGGTCGGTGGTGACATAGGTATTGCAGCGCGCCGGGACATTGGCCGAGGCGGTGAATGGGAACGCATTGCTGGCGGTCTTGGCGCCACTGGTGGCGGTGTTGCAGTCGGCGGGCTGCTGGATGCCGCCGATCACGCTTTCGTTGTAGGCGTAGCGCACCACGGTGTCGGCGCCGCCGAAGGTGCTGGTGTGGTTGCCCACCGACAGCGTCTGGCTGCCGGGGATGCGCCCGTACAGCGTGACGGTGGTGGTCTGCGAGCCGCCGGTGATGACCGGTACCGCATAGGCAAAATTCAGCACCACCGGCGACGGTGTGGTGGAGTTGGCCGCGCCCCAGATCTGGGTGCGCGCCGCGTCGCTGTAGATCTGGTAGCCCAGGCTGTCGCCGGTGGCATTGCCCAGCCGCCGCGGCGTGTACAGCCCGGCACTGGCGCTGCCGGGACCAAGGTCCAAACACAGTGTCACCTGTGCGTTGCCCAGCACGCTGAGTGCGGCGGTGGCGCAGGACACATTGAAGGTGGCCACCCCGTCGGTGGCGCCGTTGGCGGCCACGTTGCCGAAAGCCAGAGGTGTGCCCAGGGTGACGGTGCAGACGGTGTCGGCCTGCGCTGGCGCGCTGGGCGCCAGCCACAGCGTGGCCAGGGTCAGGATCAGCAACGCCTGCCAGAGCCGGTGCGCGATCATGGGCTGCGCTCGGCGATGCAGGGCAGCGGGCCCACGCGTGGAATGCCGCCAGAGACCACGGGATTGGTGAACTGCGCAACGCAACGACCATCCGGGGTATCGACCAGGATGCGGTTGTCGCGCTGCAGGTTGTCCAGATAGGTTTCGCCGTCGTAGCCGACCACCACCCGCTCGGTATCGCCCTCGCGTTGCACCAGGCTGCCCACCGGCACCGGTGTGCCGCTGGCGTCGTGCAGCACGATGATCGCTGCCTGCACCCGGGTGATGCCGAAGCGCACCGCCACGCCGGATTGCTGGCGTGGGGTGACCGTGGTGTCGACCCGATCCACGCGCAGGTCCGCCGGCAGGCTCAGGGTGTCGATCGACAGCTGATTGCGCTGCCACGATTGCAGCGGCGTCACCAGCAGGGTGCCACGCGCATCGGTGACGCCGATCAGGCGATTTTCCAGCCGCACCGGAATGCCTGGCTGCCCGTCGGTGGAGACCACCGCGAACGAATCCTGGATGTCGCGCGCCGCAAAACCACGCCCGTTCATCCACACCAGGCTGCCGCTGGCGCTGGCATAACCGAAGGTATCGCCATCCTGACTGGCGGCGCCGATGTTGTAGCGGCCGACCCGGTTCAACCAGCCCAGCTCGGCCAGGCCGCCGCTGGCGTCGTCGCCGGCGCGCCCCTGCAGCCGCCAGCCGATGCCGCCCAGGTCGCCATCGCCGGGCAGCGGCTGGCTGACATCGGCCACAGACCCGGTGCGGTTGCCGTTGCGCTGCATCGAAGCGCCAGCCTGGCGGATCTCGCCGAAGGTGGTCGACAGCGACAGATACACGCTGCGGTCGCTGCGCACATCCAGGTTCTGGTTGGCCGACAGGTTGGCCGCCCAGTTGCGCCCGAAGCTGCGCGACCAGAACACGCTGGCGTAGCGCGAGGTATCGCCCTGCGGATAGCTCAGTCGCACGTAGCTGCTGCCCAGCGAGCCGATCGCGGCAAGGTTGACGCCGAACACGACACGGTCGCTGATGCGTGCCGGCAGGCTGCCCTGCAGCGCTCCCAGATCGCGATAGTCGCCATGGGTGCGCTGGGTCCCCACATTGACGTTGAAGCGGCGGTTGTTCCAGGCATAGCCCAGCACGTACTGGCCGCCGCCCAGCGCGTGCATGCGGCTGTGCGCGTAGGCCGCGTTGAACACGCCGCCGGCGCCGAGCAGCCAGATCCCGCCGGCGCCGGCATTCACCACGCCGCCGCCGGCTTCGGTATGCGCCTCGATGGTGAAATCATCGCGCAGCCCCTTGCGCAGGGACGCGCTGGCCACCGGCTGCGATGCGTAGGCGAACGAGTGCACACCGTAATCGCGGCGCAGGTGGCCGATGCCGGCCGACCATTCGGAAATGCCGCGCGCCAGCAGCTGTGGCGTGCCATAGAACGCAAAGTCCAGCCGACGCACACGGCCGAACGCATCGGTCACCACGATCTGCGCCTGCCCGGTGCCGCTGATGCCCGGTTGCGCGGCCAGCTGAAACGGCCCGGCCGGGACCTGGCCGCTGTACTGGCGCAAGCCGTCCACGTACAGCTCCACGGTGGAAGGCACTGCCGCTTCGCCAAGAAAACTGGGCGTCGGCGTCAGCACCCGATACGGCTGCAAGGCGTAGTTGCGGCCGATCTGCACGCCGCCCAGGCGGATCGAGCGGCTCCAGTCGACAAAGCCGCTGTAGAAATCGCCCACGCTGAGGCTGGTGGCGCTGTCCGGGAAATCCATCTGCCAGGCACTGTCCAGGCGCACCGCTTCGCTGCGCCAGCGCTCGTCCTGCGGACGGTCATAGGCCAGGAGCACGGCGGTGGTGTCGACCATGCCGCGGCCGATGCCGAAGCCGCGCAGCTCGGTGGCCAGCGATACGCTGCTGGCGCCGGTATTACGCGTGGCGTACAGGTCGTAATTGAGCAACATGCCCGGCGATGCGGTAGCACTGGGCGGGGCAACGTCCTCGGCCTTCAGGACGGTTGTCGACAACGACAGCTGCGCCAGCGGGGCCTGCAATGCAAGCCGTTGCAGGGCGGCGTCGTAGCGCACCTCCACATCGCGCAGGCTGTCCAGCGCGACCTGCTCGTCGGCGGCGCGATCGGCCAGGACGAAGCCGAGCTTGCGCAGCGCGTCGACCGAGGCGCGCAGATGGCCGTCGACCATCTCGAAAGGCGCCAGGCCGCGGTCGGCCTGATTCAGGGTGACATCGAGATACAGCGTCTGTGGCTGCAGAGTAGCGGCTTGCGCGGGCGGGTCGGGCAGCGAGGTCATGTCGGCCAGGTCGCTGGCCGCGACGCTGCCTACGCAGCCGGTGGCGGCGAGCAACGTCATCGCCAGCCGGGCCGCGTCACGGAGCTGCAGGCACAGCCAGCAAGGTGCGTTCGTCGGCCTCACCATTGATCCTTGCGACGATGGAGCCGCGCGCGAACTGCGCCACGGGGGCGCCCAGCGACCAGCGCATGGTCTGGCCGGGCAGCACATAGCCGACCAGGCCGTTCAGCGCGCTCCTGGTCGCGCCGTCGACGCGGTGTTGCAGGTCGGCCACCTGGGCGTGCCCGTTGCCGGTATTGCGGATCTGGATCTGCGCGGTGCCGTCGCTGCCGGCAACCACCTGCGCACTCAGGCTGTGCGCAGGTTCGCGCTTGCCCGGCGGCAGCACGAAGATCGGCACCGAGTAGCGCAGCACGAACTGCATGCCTTTGCGGTCGGCATCGGCACTGGGAAGTTCGTCGACGATGATGCGGTAGCAGCGTTCCTCCCCAGCGGGGGGCGGCCCGGCGCGAATCACCCGAATCAGCTGGCGCTCGCCGGCGGCCAGGGTGCGCATCGGAGGACTGACCAGCAGCTCCTGGGTTGGCTCGAGCTTGTCCTGGCCATCGCGTTGGGTCCAGCGATAGGCGCGGGTCTGCACCTGCACCGGCGCACCGCCGCTATTGCTCAGCCACAGTCCGTCGGCGGTCCGCTCTGCACTCAGGCTGAGCGAGGTCGGGGCCAGCTGCAGGCTGGCCGCATGCGCCAGCCGCGGCAACCAGCCCCCGACCAGTACCAGCAGCAGTACCAGTCCGGACCGGATCAGCCAGGCGGGCAGTCGAGGTGGCAGGCGGGAATGCCGGGGCATGCGCGGACTCAATAGATGATCGTGGCGGTGATCGTGTCCTGGTAACTACCGATGGCGGGGTTGTTGGCCGACGGGTTGGTCACCCGGCCGTAAACCGGATAGACCTGGTTGATGCCGGTGGCGGTGCGGCTCAGCGTGTTGGTGCCGGTGGTGCTGCCCCAGACGGTGCTGCGGCCCAGGTCCTGATACAGCTGGTAGGCGATGAAGTTGTTGGTGGTGACCAGCGGGTCGGCATTCTTCATGCGGCGGGTGGTGACGTCGTTGGCGGTGCCGGCGTTGCTGCCTGCACTCAGCGCGATGTTGTAGGGCGTCAATGCGGTGCACTGGGCGGTCACGCTGCCGTTGGCATCGGCGTTGGCGGTGGAGGTGGACAGCACCGAACCGAAGTCCACGTCGGTAGCGGAGGCGGCGGTGATGGTGCAGGCCTTGGTGACGGCGATCTTGACGTTGAAGGTGGTGGTATCTGCTGCGGTGGCGACGCCGATGGTCGAGAGCAGGCCGAGGGACAGCAGGACAGGGCGGACAGTACGCATGGACATTTCCTTGACCGGTCAGGTCATTGATGGCGCGACCATTCGTCGCAATCCATGCAATGCATCCGCCATGCCAAACATAACGGCGAATTCATCGTGTATCTACCTGTTTCCGCTCGATCTTTCACCCGATTTGGGATGTCTTGCAGATGACTTCGTCAGGCCGAACTTTGACGCTGCGTGCACACGATCACAGATCGATAGTCGGCAGCGGCGGTTTTCTGCTGTCCGGTCTGCTTGGGTGACGGCAAGGCGTCGCGTAAAAAACGCTGTACCAGGTCGTTCAGATTTAGCCCGAATCGGCGATAATCCCCGCCATGAGCGTCAATCTGAAAACCCAAGAAGAAATCGAACTGATGCGTGTGGCCGGTCGTCTGGCGGCCGAGGTGCTCGACGTCGTGGGCCCGCATGTCAGGCCGGGCGTGACCACAGCCGAGCTGGACCGCATCTGCCATGACCACATCGTCAACGTGCAGGGCACCATTCCTGCCAACGTGGGCTACCGCGGCTTTCCCAAGAGCGTGTGCACCTCGGTCAACAACGTGATCTGCCACGGCATCCCCAGCGCGGCCAAGGTCCTGAAGGAGGGCGACATCGTCAATATCGATGTCACCGTCATCAAGGATGGCTGGCATGGCGATACCAGCCGCATGTATTACGTGGGCACGCCTTCGGTCATGGCCAAGCGGCTGGTGGAAACCACCTACGAGGCGATGTGGCGCGGTATCCGCGCGGTCAAGCCGGGTGCCACGCTGGGTGATGTCGGGCACGCGATCCAGAAGTTCGCCGAAGCCGAGCGCTTCAGCGTGGTACGCGACTACTGCGGCCACGGCATCGGCAAGGTCTATCACGACGAACCGCAGGTGATGCATTACGGCCGTCCGGGCGAGGGCCTGGTGCTCAAGCCGGGAATGACCTTCACCATCGAGCCGATGATCAACGAAGGCACCTATCACCATAAGACCCTGCCCGACGGCTGGACGGTGGTGACCAAGGACCGCAAGTTGTCCGCACAGTGGGAACACATGGTGGCGGTGACCGAAGACGGCGTGGATGTGCTGACGCTGTCGGCCAATTCGCCCGCGCCGGCATGACGGACGCGCCGGCGGAGCGACCCGACCCGGGCGTCGCCGGCGACGCGGAATGGGCCGCACAGGCCCGTCCGCTGCTGGTGCATGCGGACATGCGCCTGTGCAAGCGCTTCGACCAGGGCGAACCGATCGAACGGCTGGTAGCCCTGCGCGCGCGCGCGGTCGATCAATTGATGCGCAACGCCTGGACCCGCTGCATCCCGGCCGACAGCGGCCTGTCGCTGCATGCGGTGGGCGGCTACGGGCGCGGCGAGCTGTTCCCGCGCTCGGATGTCGATGTGCTGGTGCTGGGCGAAGGCGCGGTCCAGCAACAGCATGAGCAGCACCTGGCGCGCCTGTTCGCGTTGCTGTGGGATGTGGGCCTGCCGATCAGCCACGCGGTGCGCTCGCCTGCGCAGTGCACGGTGGCCGCGGCGGACCAGACGGTGCTCACGGCGCTGATCGAATCGCGCGCACTGGTGGCCGATGGCCAGGCGCGCGCGGCGCTGGCGAAGGCGATCGCGCCGCAACAGGTGTGGCCGCCACGGGACTTCTTCCAGGCCAAGCGCGAGGAATTGCTGGCGCGCCATCAGCGCTTCGGCGATACCGCCGATAACCTCGAACCCGACATCAAGGATGGCCCGGGTGGCCTGCGCGATCTGCAGACGTTGGGCTGGATGGCGCTGCGCGCGTTCGGGGTCAAGGATCTGGAGGCGCTGGTCGGGCTGGGCCACGTCGGTTTCGATGAGGCCGCTGCATTGCGGCGCGAGCGTGAGGAACTGGCGCGGCTGCGCTTCGGCCTGCATATCGTCGCCAACCGGCCGGAAGAGCGCCTGCGCTTCGATTATCAGAAGACCCTGGCGCAGCGGCTGGGCTTTGCCGACGACCCGGAAAGTCTGGGCGTGGAAAAGATGATGCAGCGCTTCTATCGTAGCGCTGCGCTGATTCGTCGCATCAGCGACCGGCTGCTGCAGCGCTTTGAAGAACAATTCGACGGCGAAGCGGTCCCCGAGCCACTGGGCGACGGCTTCAGCCTGCGCCGGGGCTATCTGGCCGCCGATGCCGACAGCTGGCCCGAAGGCAATGCGCTGCAGGTGTTCGCGCTGTTCGCGCAATGGGCCACGCATCGCGAGGTGCGCGGACTGCATTCGCTGACCGCGCGGGCACTGGCCGAGGTGCTGCACGATCTACCGGCCTACGACGTCGCCGATGTTGCCACGCGCGACCGTTTCATGGCGCTGCTGCGCGGCCAGCGTGCGGTGGAAACGCTCAACCGCATGGCGCGGCTGGGTGTGCTGGGGCAGTGGATTCCTGCGTTTGCCAGCGTCTCCGGGCGCATGCAGTTCGACCTGTTCCACGTCTACACGGTGGACCAGCACACCTTGATGGTGTTGCGGAACATCGCGCTGTTTGCCGCCGGCCGCGCCGACGAGCGCTTTTCGATCACGCATGAAGTCTGGCCGCGCCTGCGCAAGCCGGAATTGCTGCTGCTGGCCGGCCTGTTCCATGACATCGCCAAGGGCCGCGGCGGCGATCACTCCGAACTGGGCGCGGTGGATGCGCGCGCATTCTGCCTGGCGCATCGGCTGAGCGAAGGCGACACCGAGCTGGTGACCTGGCTGGTGGAGCAGCACCTGCGCATGTCGGTCACCGCGCAGAAGCAGGACATTTCCGACCCCGAGGTGATCCACCGCTTCGCCACCCTGGTGGGCACGCGCGAACGACTGGATTATCTCTATCTGCTGACCTGCGCCGACATCGCCGGCACCAGTCCCAAGCTGTGGAATGCATGGAAGGACCGCTTGCTGGCCGACCTGTATTTCGCCGCACGCCGCGCGTTGCGCGAAGGGCTGGAGCATCCGCCACCGCGCGAGGAGCGCCTGCGCGAGGCGCGCGACTCCGCGCGCGCGCTGATGCAGGCGCAAGGGCATGACGATGCCACCATCGATCGCCAGTTCGCCGGCATGCCGGACGAAAACTTCCTGCGCTTCCGTCCGGAGCAACTGGCCTGGCAGGCCGCCTCGTTGATCGAGGTGGAGATCGGCCAGACACTGGTCAAGGCGCGCCGCGCAGTACCGGATAACGACGCGCTGGAAGTGTTCGTGTACTCGCCCGACCGCGACGGCCTGTTTTCGGCGATCGTGGCCACGCTGGACCGCAAGGGCTATGGCATCCACCGCGCACGCGTGCTGGATGCGCCGCACGATGCGATCTTCGACGTGTTCGAAGTACTGCCGCAGGAGACATACGCCGACGGCGACCCGCAGCGGTTGGCCGCGACCTTGCGCCAGGTGCTGGCCGGCGATCTGGCCAAGGTGCGCCCGGCGCGACGCGCGGTGCCGCGCCAGTTGCGGCATTTCCGCTTCGCGCCGCGGGTGGAATTCAGCGAAAGCGCCGGCGGCCGCCGTACCCGCATCAGCCTGGTCGCACCCGACCGCCCCGGCCTGCTCGCCGATGTCGCGCATGTGCTGCGCATACAGCACCTGCGCGTGCACGATGCGCGCATTGCCACCTTCGGCGAGCGTGCCGAAGATCAGTTCCAGATCACCGACGAGCACGACCGCCCGTTGTCCGAACCCGCCCGGCAGGCGCTGTGCGATGCGCTGTGCGCCTGTCTCGATCCCGCCTAGCACTCCTGGAGACCCCCATGGCCACCACCAAGAAGACCGCGCGCAAGTCCAGCGCGACTGCTGCCAGCGCCGCATCCGAGCAAGCCCGCACGCCCAGCAGCAAGGCCGCCAAGGCAACGCCCGCCGCCAAGGCGAAGCCACTGGCAGCTGCCGGCAAGCGCGCTGCGTCCAAGCCCGCCATGGCGAAGAGCGCTGCGGTGAAGAGGGCGGCTGGCGTGCCGCGCGTGGCCAGGCAGCCGACCCATGTGGTCTCGGCGCCGGCGGCCAACAAGGCCGCTGCCGCCAGGAAGCTGCCGATCGCCGATCAGGCGGTGCAGAGCGCGGCAACCCATGTGGGCAACGATGAACTCAAGTTCGGCATCGAAAGCGCCTTCGAGCGTCGCGCCACCTTGACCATGGACGAGATCGACGGCTCCACCCGCGCCATCGTCACCCGCGTGATCGATGGCCTGGAAAGCGGTGAATTCCGCGTGGCCGAGCCGGACGGGCAGGGCGGCTGGACCGTCAACGAGTGGTTGAAGAAAGCGGTGCTGCTGTATTTCCGCGTCAACGAGATGGCGGTGATCGACGCGCAGCCGGCACCGTTCTGGGACAAGGTGGAATCGCGCTTTGCCGGCTTCCACGAAGCGGAATTCCGCAAGGCCGGCGTGCGCGTGGTGCCGGGCGCGGTGGCGCGTCGTGGTACCTATTTCGGCAAGGATGTGGTGCTGATGCCGAGCTTCACCAATATCGGTGCCTACGTCGGCGAAGGCACCATGGTCGACACCTGGGCCACGGTGGGCTCGTGCGCGCAGATCGGCAAGCATTGCCACCTGTCCGGCGGTGCCGGCATCGGCGGCGTGCTCGAACCCCTGCAGGCCAGCCCCACCATCATCGAAGACCATTGCTTCATCGGTGCGCGCTCGGAAGTGGTCGAAGGCGTGGTCATCGGCCACCACAGCGTGATCGGCATGGGCGTGTTCATCAGCCAGAGCACGCGCATCTACAACCGTGCCACCGGCAAGATTTCCTATGGGTATGTGCCGCCGTACAGCGTGGTGGTCTCCGGCCAGCTGCCGTCCAAGGACGGTACGCACTCGCTGTATTGCGCGGTGATCGTCAAGCAGGTGGACGCCAAAACGCGCAGCAAGACCAGCGTCAATGAACTGCTGCGCGGGCTGGCGGATTGATTGGCCCGTCCCCTCACCCCAGCCCCTCTCCCGGCAGGAGAGGGGCGTTATAGGCCGATTTACCGGGACACAGAGATGACCACGCTCTACGGATTGAAGAACTGCGACACCTGCAAGAAGGCCACCAAGTGGCTCGACCGGTTCGGCGTCGCCTATACGTTTGTGGATTACCGGGACAACAAACCGTCGCCGGAAACACTGCTGGAGTGGGCCGGCAAGGTCGGCGGATTCGACGCCTTGATCAACAAATCCTCCACCACCTGGCGGCAGTTGCCCGACAACAAGAAGACGCCCGGTTCCGAGGCGGAGTGGAAGCTGCTGTTGCGCGAGTATCCGCAGCTGATCCGCCGCCCGGTGATGGTGACCGACGACGGCGTCGTCAGCCAGGGCTTCTCCGACAACGGCTTCAAGGCGCGCTTTTCGATCGGCTGAGGCCAATGCGGCGCCATCGTTTCGCCTGATGGGCTGCAGAGTGCTGCGTGCAAGCGCAGGTTGCCCATTTCCACGCGTGCGCGGCATGCATCTACCGGCAAGAGATAACGATGACCAGCGACGTCCTGCAATTGACCTGCGACCTGATCGCACGCGTGTCGGTGACTCCCGAGGATGCAGGCTGCCAGGCGCTGCTTGCCGAGCGCCTGGCTGCCGCAGGTTTCGCGTGCGAACACTTGCGCCTGGGCGAGGTCGACAATCTTTGGGCCACGCACGGCAGCGGTGCACCGGTGCTTGTATTGCTCGGGCATACCGACGTGGTGCCGTCAGGACCACGCGATGCGTGGACCAGCGATGCATTCGCACCGCAGATCCGCGATGGCATGTTGTACGGGCGCGGCGCGGCCGACATGAAAGGCAGCGTGGCCGCGTTCGTCGTTGCGGCAGAGCAGTTCGTGGCCGAGCACCCGCAGCACCCCGGCACGCTGGCGGTCCTGTTGACCTCCGACGAAGAAGGCGATGCCATCGACGGCGTGCGCCGCGTGGCCGAACTGCTGCGCACGCGCGGGCAGCGCATCGACTGGTGCATCACCGGCGAGCCCTCATCCACCGAACGGCTGGGCGACCTGCTGCGGGTGGGCCGGCGCGGCAGCCTGTCCGGCGCGCTGACGGTGCGCGGTGTGCAAGGGCATGTGGCGTACCCGCACAAGGCGCGCAACCCCATCCACCAGGCCGCTCCGGCGCTGGCCGAACTGGTGGCGCGCCAGTGGGACGCGGGCTTCGAAAGTTTTCCGCCCACCAGCCTGCAACTGTCCAACATCCACGCCGGCACCGGTGCCAATAACGTGATCCCCGGCGAGCTGCAGGTCGCCTTCAATCTGCGCTACACCCCGCATTGGGATGCGCCGCGGCTGGAAGCGGACATCGCCGCCATGCTCGATCGACACCGGCTGGACTACACCCTGCGCTGGCATCGCAGCGGCGAGCCGTTCTATACCCCGGAAGGCCGCCTGCGCAGCGTCGCGCGCGAGGTATTGGCTCAGTTCGCTGGCGCAGCGCCGGAAGAAAGCACCGGCGGCGGCACCTCCGATGCGCGTTTCATCGCACCGCTGGGCGCGCAGTGCATCGAGGTCGGCCCGGTCAATGCCAGCATCCATCAGGTCGACGAGCACGTGCGTGTGGCCGATCTGGAGGCCTTGCCTGCGCTGTATTGCACGCTGGTCGAGCGGCTGCTGATCGAGTGAGTACCGGTGCCTGGAGCGGCGCGCAGAACGACGGCGCAGCCACCAGGCGGGCGCGGCCGCTGCCCGGAATCGGCATGCACCTCGCGTCCACTCCGGTGCTGAGCGCGTCGGCCACGCCCAGCCGACCACGACGTGCGACGTTCTGTTAGCCGCTCTCGACCCTCGTTGCCGCTGAAACAGTTGCACCGACCAAAACGAACGGTTAGCGTCGACTGCATGGTCATCTGCCTCGCCAACCGCAATAACGCCAACCGCAATGCCCTGTGCGCGAATAATCGTGCGCGGCCGATGCGGGTCTGCGACTAGGCGAAGTACAACCAAACGCCCAGGAATCAGAAAACCCGCATCGGCCGATGCGGGTTTTTTTTTATGGGTGTCATTCTCGCGCAGCACGCTTGTCCACCGGCCATCAATCCCCGCAGTTTCATCAGGAGTGTTTCCATGTGTTCCATCTTCGGTATTTTCGGCCTGCAACCCGGTGACGATCTGCAGGCGCTGCGCCGGCAGGCATTGGAATGTTCGCAGCGGCAGCGCCATCGCGGGCCCGACTGGAGCGGCGTCTATGTCGATACCGGTGCCATCCTGGTGCACGAGCGCCTGGCCATCGTCGACCCCGCCGGCGGCTCGCAGCCGTTGCTGTCCGCCGATGGGCAGCTGGTGCTGGCGGTCAACGGCGAGATCTACAACCACCGCGAACTCAAGGCCGAACTGCTGCAGCCGTATCCCTTCCAGACCGGCTCCGATTGCGAGGTGATCAACGCGCTGTATCGCGAGGACGCGCCGGCCTCGTATCTCAACCGCCTCAATGGCATCTTCGCATTCGCGCTGTGGGACAACGCCGCCGGGCGGGTGATCATCGCGCGCGATCCGATCGGCGTGGTGCCGCTGTACTGGGGCCACGACCGCGAAGGGCGGTTGCGGGTGGCCTCCGAGTTGAAGTCGCTGGTGGACGATTGCGCCGATGCCGCGCAGTTTCCGCCGGGCCACTGGTACGACAGCGCCACCGGCGCACTCAGTCGCTACTACGAGCGTGCCTGGCGCGAATACGGCGAAGTGGAAGGCGTGCAGGTGCCGCTGCAGGAACTGCGCGAGGCCTTCGAACGCGCCGTGCATCGCCAGCTGATGACCGACGTTCCGTACGGCGTGTTGTTGTCCGGAGGCCTGGATTCATCGCTGGTTGCCGCCGTAGCGGCGCGCTACGCCCGCCATCGCATCGAAGAGAACGACGCCACCGAAGCCTGGTGGCCGCGGCTGCATTCGTTCGCGATCGGTCTAAAGGGCTCGCCGGATCTTGCCGCTGCCGAAGTGGCTGCCGCGGCGATCGGCACCGTGCATCACGGCTTCGAATACACCTTCGATGAAGGGCTGGATGTATTGCCTGAGGTGATCCGCCATATCGAGACCTATGACGTCACCACCATCCGCGCCTCCACGCCGATGTTCCTGCTGGCGCGGCGGATCAAGGCGATGGGCGTCAAGATGGTGCTGTCGGGCGAGGGCAGCGACGAAATCTTCGGCGGCTATCTGTACTTCCACAAGGCGCCCAATGCGCGCGAATTCCACGAGGAACTGGTGCGAAAGCTCGACGCGCTCAACAACTACGATTGCCTGCGCGCCAACAAGTCGATGATGGCCTGGGGCGTGGAGCCGCGTGTGCCGTTTCTGGATCGCGAGTTCCTGGATGTGGCCATGCGCATGGACGCCAGCTACAAGATGATCGACAAGACCAGCGGCGGCGCGATTCGGATGGAAAAAGGCGTGCTGCGCGAGGCATTTGCCGGGTATCTGCCCGAATCGATCCTGTGGCGGCAGAAAGAGCAATTCAGCGACGGCGTGGGATATGGCTGGATCGACGGGCTCAAGGCGCATGCGGCCGCACATGTCAGCGACCGCGAGCTGGCCGCGGCCGACCGGCGCTTTCCAGTCAACCCGCCGCAGACCAAGGAGGCGTATTTCTATCGCAGCCTGTTCGAGCAGTTCTTCCCCAGCCAGGCCGCGGCCGAAACCGTGCCCGGCGGCAAGTCGATTGCCTGTTCCTCGCCGACCGCCATCGCCTGGGACGCGAGCTTTGCCGCGATGGCCGACCCTTCCGGTCGCGCCATCGCAGGGGTGCACGCGCAGGCGCTGGCGTCGTAACCCGCTGCAACCGCAGCGGCCGGCGCGCGGTGTGGCGCTGCCGGCCGCTGTGGCCCCAGAGCGCGCAGCAAAACCGCACAGCCGCCCGCGACGTGCTGTCAGCCGCGCTTATTGCTCGTGGCGCACGCAGTAGCCATAACGCTGCGGTTCGCTATCCACGCCTGCCACATCTGCCTGGTTGTTACGCCACAGATTCGGCTTGAAGTCGGCGGCGGTGCAGTTGGCCGCACGGTCCACACCGATGGTGTAGGTGAACGGCGTGTTGGCGAAGCGGTTGTTCTCGAACACGTTGTCCTGGCTCATGCTGTTGTCCCAGCACAGGATTTCCGGCGTGCGATAACGGATGGCGCAGGCCAGGAACACGCCGGCCACCTTGTTGCCGTCGAACACGTTGTTGCTGAAGCGGTTGCGTCGCGCATCCGACAGATAGATGCCCTGGCTGCCATTGCGCTCGAAGCGGTTGTTGCGGATCTCGCTGTCTTCCAGGTGTTCGGTGGTCAGGCCTGCAGCCACGTTGTTGTGGATGTAGTTGTTGACCATCGTGACCTTGGCGGTGCGGTTGAACGACACGCCGTCCCAGATCGCGCCGGACACATCGTTGTTTTCGATGGTGATTTCGCGCGTGTCGTATTCGCTCAGCAGGCAGGCACTGCGGCATTTGTTGACCTGCAGGCCGGCCAGCCGAATGCCCTGGCCGGAACGCACCACTACCGCGCTGTTGCTCAGGTACGGGCGTTCGGGCATGAATTCCTTGTCGCCGGTGCTGGCGACGATCTGCATGTCTTCGATGCTGACATTGCGGATCACCCCGGTCGGCTGCTGGTTTTCGTAGTCGCCGACCACCAGCGCCGGTTGCTGCACGCCATCGGCCATGCGCAGTACTGTGCTGGGGCCCTTGCCGCGCAAGGTGAGGTTTCCACGATGGATCGACACCAGGCCGCTCAATGGGAATTCGCCTTTTTCCAGGCACAACACGGCGGGCTTGTCGCTTTGCGGCAGTTTGTCGATGGCTTTCTGCAGGTCCTGTCCGGGCTTCACCTTGGCGGTGCAACTGGCCACGGGCGCGGCAGGTGGGCCGGCTGGGGTCGGTGGCGCGGCCGAACAGGCGGCGGCGAACACCAGGGGCAACAGGGCGGAAACGGAGCGGGCAAGCTGAGGCATGCGGATTCCGATCAGTGAGGGGAGGAGGGCGATCGTGCTGGAGAAGGCTGCTGATCGCGACGGCCTCTAGTGTGTCCCACCGGACCTTAAGTTCCAGCCCATGCGTGCCGGCGCGATTCGGCGCAGGTTCATTGCCTGGGCCCGCGCGCGATGCGGGATGTGCGCCACGCCGCAGTTGCGACAGCGCGCATCGTCGACACGCGCGCGGTGTGATGCATGCGCTGTGCAGGCTGAAAGAAGGCCGCCCGCGTGACTTACGCACGCGCACAGCGATGCACTCAGAGTGATCAACCCACCTGCTGCACAGCCGACGGGGCGGATATGCGATCGATGCCCGGAATCGTCCTTTCCAGCGCGTCCATTCCGGCTATCAATTCGCCGCCTGCATCCAGCTGGCAGCGGCGCGCGACGTTCTGCCGGCCATGCTTAGAAGCTGTAGGCCAGCTGCGCGTAGATGCGGCGCGGCTCGCCAGGGAAGTGCCCGCCGCGGGCATTGAAGCCGCTGACTGCATAGACCTTGTCGAACAGGTTCTTGACGTTGACCTGCAGCTTCCACGCATTCCACTGGGTCTGCCAGCTGATGTCGTAGATCGCATACGGCTTGACCCGCTGACCCTCCAGGCTGACGCGTTCGCCCACGTAATCGGCGCCGAACGCGATGGCCGAGCGCCAGGCCGGCAGGTCGTAACGCGTCCACAGGCCGAAGGTATTGCGCGGCGCATTGGCGAACCGGTCGCCGGAGGCATTGGTGATGCCATCGGTGCCGGCATCGAGCACGCGCGCATCGTTGTAGGCGTAGGTGAGGTTGAGCACCCAGCGTTCGGTGAGGTCGGCAAGCAGGTCGACCTCCAGCCCTTCGCTGCGTACCAGGCCCAGTGCGGACAGCTGATTGACGCCGTCCACGATCTGCCCGTTCGCCTGCACGATATTGCTGCGCTCGATACGGTATAGCGCAGTGTTCAAGGTGAGCCCACCATCGTTGAGCGCGGTCTTCAGGCCCAGCTCCCACTGCGTGCTGCGTTCAGGGTCGAAGGGCCCGCCCACGCTGGCGTCCTGGCTGGCCGCGTCCTGCGGCACGAAGCCGCTGGCGTAGCTGGCATAGGCATTGATGCCCTCGCGCAGTACCACGGTGCTGCCGACGCGCCAGCTGAGATCGTTGCCGGTCACGCGCGAATCATCCAGCAGGTTGTCGTCCTTGAAGCCATCCCAGCGCAGCCCGGCCATCGCATGCCAGCGCGGGGTGAGGGTGAGTTCGTCCTGCAGATAGGCGCCGTAGCGCTGGCTGCGGGTGCTGGTGGCGCGCCAGGGCAGCGTGTCCAGGCCATAGTCGTAGAAACCGCTGCGGCCGTACACCGGGTTGAACAGGTCGATGCCCGGCACCGGCCCACGCACGCGTCCGGTATCTGCGGTGTTGGCGGTCTGCGCGCGGAAGTCGGCATCCAGCCGGTAGTAGTCGGCACCCATCAACAGCTTGTGCTCGATGCCGCCGATGCTGGTGCGAAACACCGCGTTGACGTTGCCGGAGATCGCATCGTTGTCGCGGTACTGGTTGCGCAACTGGCGCGTCATCCATTCGGCGGTGCCATCGCGATCGCGATCGATCAGGCCCATCGGCTCGTGATAGATCTGATGCTCATCGTTCTTGAACCAGCGCAGTGCCAAGTCCACATCCCACGCACTGGACGGCGAAAAGCGGTACTGCGCGAACGCCACCTTGGCGCGCATGTCCAGGAAGTCGGTGGGCTCGTTGTGGTTCCAGCGCCGGTCGGTGAGGAAGTTGCCATCGTCGTCCACCGGCACGCCGCGCAGGCGATTGCCGCCCAGGTTCTGGGTGATGTCGGTGTACTGCAGGACCAGTTCGCCGGTCTGGCCGATGTCGAACGCCACCGACGCATCACCGATCTGACTCTGGCTGTCGGTGTTCCAGCGGAACCCGTCTTCGCCGTCGGCATACGCACCGATGCGGTAGCGCACGCGCCCGTCCTCGCGCGCCGGGCCGGTGGCTTCGAACGAGGCTGCGCCGAAGGATTGGTTGCCCACTTGCAGCTCCCCCCGCCGCTGCGCCTGGTGCGCTGGCTTGCGGGTGACGTAGTTGATGACGCCACCCGGTTCGCCGCCGCCATACAGGGCGCCGGCGGGGCCCTTGAGCACTTCCACCCGTTCGATATTGAACAGCTGCGGCACCGAGAAACCGGCATACGGATCGCCACGCAGCCCGTCGTACAGCACGTTTTCCTGGCGGAACCCGCGCAGGGTGACGCCGGCATAACTGAAGAAGCTGATGCCGCTGATGCTGCGGTATAGATCGGTGATCTGCCGCGCGGCCTGATCGTCGATCAGCTCGCGCGGCAACACCTGCACCGACTGCGGCACCAGTGCCAATGGGGTATCGGTCCGCGTGGCTACCGCTGCGTCCTCGGACTTGTACAGGGTCTGCGCACGGCCGATCACGTTGATGCCATCGAGCTCGGTGACGTCGGTATGGGTGGGTTGCTGGGCGGCGGCGCGCGGCGAAGGCAACGCCAAGGCGGCGGCGAGTGCGGTGACAAGGAGCGTGGGACGCATCGTTCACTAATGGGAATGGTTATCAAATGCATCTTAGCATGGTGTGCTGCCTGATTGCGGGGGGAGTTCCAGCGGAACAGTGGCTGCGGCTACCTGGATGTGCTGCCGCGCAATGTGCAGATGCAGATGCACGTGCAGATACAACGTTGCAGAGCATTCCTTCTCCCGCCAGGAGAAGGTGCCCGAAGGGCGGATGAGGGTGCGGGCGAAGCCAAGTGTCGTTGCGTCTGACACGAGGACTTTGAGTGACACACCAACAGCGGCATCGCTTGCTTTGCAGAATTGCTTGATGCGCCGTTCCCTCACCCCAACCCCCGCTCCGCTCCGCGCCCCGGCCTGCGCTTGCGGCGCAGGCGCTCCAAGGCACGCGCGCTTGGCGCGCACGCTGTGCCTTTTCGCCCCGAGGGGGGAGAGGGACTTTGCATGGCGGCCATGCTTGATGGTTCTTGTTTTTCTTCCGTAGCCGCTACGCAGCAGCGCTGCAGGTGGCTTTACTGAGGACGCAATTGCAGCGTGTAACGCGTGGCAGTGGGCAGAAAAGGGGTGGGCCGGCCATGTACCCAATCGTCGTGCCCTGCGCCCCAGAACGGCGACAGCGGGTGTCCGCTCTGGCCGCCCGGCATGTGCACGATGCCGTCCTGCTCGTGGCCGGGCGACACCACCATGCGTTCGGAGGCGCCAAATGCCGGGCCTTGCACGCGCGGCATGTCGCGGTCGCCCGGCAGTTGATCAGGTGACATGCACAGCCAGCGCCTGGCGAGCGCAGGCAATGCCCGCGCGATCGGGTGACAGATGGCGGCGGTGTTGCGGTCGCCCCAGGTGCGCTCGCTGAGCGGCTGGTCAGGCGCGAGTAGCGCGGTGTGCGCATCGCGCGCGGCATCGATGAGGAGCTGATCCCAGCTGGCTTGGTCTGGCGGCAGCAGATGCGCCGGGCGCTGCTGCAGCAACGGCCAGACGATCCCTTCCAGCTGTGCCCGCCGCGGCGCCAGGAATGCCTCGCCCAGCGCCGACTTGGCTGGCGCCAGCAGACCTGCTTCCACCGCGTCGATGGTCTTGTTGCGGAAGTCGCGCACGATGCGGTAGCTGACCGAGCCGGCGGACGCATGGCCGTCCCACTGCCGCGTGGCGCGCTCGATCTGCTGCAGTGCCGGGTCCTTGCTGTGCGTGACCACGCCACGCAATAGCTGCCACCAGCGCGTCAGCAGCACCGCGCGATCGTCCAGCTGGATCGCCAGCAGGTCGCGTTCGGTGAATCGCTGCTTGGCGAACAGGTCCTCGCGGATCTGCTGCGCCCGCGCGCCAAGGTCGTAGCCCGCGTTGCCGAGGGTCGCCAGCTGCTGCGCGTCGACGACGCGGCTGTTGGCGGTCCAGAGCCGATGCGAGGGCGGGTCGACCAAGGCAGGCGCGTCATCGCTGCGCACCGGCCAGGGCGTGCAGCCAGCCGCACGCGTGGCTGACTGTGGTCTCGCCGGCATCGCCGGCAGTGGGGCGCTTGCCAACTCGGCGATGCCCGTCGGGCTGCAGCCGGCATTGCGCGCAGGGCGCGCGCCGATCAGGCGCCAGGCGATGCGTCCGCTGCGATCGGCCACTATCAGGTTCTGTGCGGGAATGCCCGAGCGGTCCGCCACGGCGAACGCGCCTTCCAGGTCGCCGGCGTTGCTCATCTGCGCGAAATCCAGGCGGATCGCGCCGGGCAACTGCGCGGCCCAGCGCAACGCCAGCAGGCTGCCGTCGGCGTTCGCGTGCACGATCGGCCCCCAGGCCGCTTCGCGTACGTCGAAGCGTACCGGCGCGGCGCCGGCCACGCGGATGGTTTCCACCTGTGTGGTCAGCGCTTGCGGATGCGCGGGCGTTGCAGCAGGAATGCGTGCGAAGTCGGCGGTGTCGATATAGCTGTTGGTGAAGGCCCAGGCCACATGCCCATTGCTGCCCACCACCATCGCCGGCAGGCCGGGCAGGGTGAAACCGGTGACATCGACCTTGCCGTCGGTGGCGCCGGTGTCGGGATAACGCAACCGCGCGCGGAACCAGATATTGGGTGCGCGCAGGCCCAGGTGCATGTCGTCGGCGACGATGGCGCGGCCGTCTGCGGTGAGCGTGCCATCCACCGCGAAGTTGTTGCTGCCCGGGGTGGGCGGCTCGGCCTGCGGTGTGGTGGGCGGATGCGGCAGCCGGCGCAGGTCCAGCGCTGCGGCATCCGGCACGCTGGCATCGCCCTGGGGTGGGCCGAACAGGGGCGCATCCCAGCTCGACCCCTGGTGATCGAGCAGCGCGGCCAGCGCAGGCGGCACTACGGCGCGAATGCGTGCGGCGGCCAGTTCGGTCTGGTTGTCGTTGTCCTGCAGGTCGGCATACATCGCCATGCCGGTGAGGATGGAATCTTCCATGCTCCAGGCGCGCGGGGTCTGGCGCAGCAACAGGTAAGGCCAGGGCCGCACCCGCAACGCCGTCAGCCCGGCGTTCACGCCGTCGGTATACGCCTGCAGCGCGTCGCGCTGGTCGCCCATGGCGATCTCCAGGCTGGCGCGCACGCGCGCACGCAGCCGATGCACGCGATTGCGCTTGTCCAGGTCCAGCGCCTTGGCACCGAACAGCTCGGCCAGCTCGCCGGCGGGCGCGCGTCGCATCAGGTCCATTTCGAAGTAACGTTCCTGCGCATGCACGTAGCCGAGCGCACGCATCGCATCGATCCGGTCCTGCGCATCGATGGTGACCACGCCGTTGCCATCGCGCTGCACGCCCACCGGTGCGCGCAGGCCGGCGAGCGCAGTGGCACCGTCCAGCTGCGGCAGGCTGCCGCGCAGCAGCAGGTAGACGGTCGCAACGGCGACCAGCGCCAGCACCACGATTCCCAGCGATAGCCGGCCCAGCCATTGACGCATTGTCGGTTCCTTGAGTTCGGTTGGGAGTGGTGGATGCGGCAGGCGGTTGGCGATGGGCAGGCGGCATGACCGACCGGCAGTGTACGAGTGGTAGATGCCGATTCGACGCCCGGCCGGGCCGGATTGGCCGCTGCGAGGCGGTTGGCCCGTTGCGGGCAGTGTCGTTGCCGCTCGTGACCGTGATGGGTCTAGCCGCAAGCGCAACTGAAAGTGATTCCGATTAGATCATTGCCCGTCGGCATAGGGCACCATGCGCGCATTGCGTCGCTGGAGCACACCATGAAAGGCCATCCCCAAGTCGTCGATTACCTCAGGCAGCTGCTGCGCGGCGAGCTGGCGGCACGCGACCAGTATTTCCTGCACTCGCGCCGCTACGAGGACCAGGGCCTGATGGCGCTGTACGAGCGCATCAACCATGAGATGCAGGAAGAGACCGAGCACGCCGACGCCCTGCTGCGGCGCATCCTGTTCCTGGAAGGCGACCCGGACATGCGTCCGGCCGAGTTCACCCCGGGCAAGACCGTGGTGGAGATGCTCGAGCGCGATCTGGTGGTGGAATACGAAGTGCGTGCCGCACTCGCCGCCGGCATGAGGCTTTGCGAGGAGCATGGCGACTATGTCAGCCGCGACGTGCTGCTCAAGCAGTTGCAGGACACCGAAGAAGACCACGCCTGGTGGCTGGAGCAGCAGCTGGGCCTGATCAAGCGGATCGGCCTGGAGCTGTACCAGACCTCGAAGATCGACAAGGGCCACGTCGCCGGTTAAGTGGCGAGTGGCGTGGCAGGCGCTGCGTGGCGCTCGGCGAGGCGGAGCGCTGCGCTGCCCATGAGGGGGCGCCGAGCAGGGCGGTTCCTCGTGCCCAGGGGGAGAGGCGCAGACCAGCTTGGGGCAAGTCGCCTGCATTCGTCAGTACAGGGCCGCCTTCGCGTTCGTGCCGTGCGGCGCCGGGATGCAGGGCGTCAACGACGGCGCGCAGCTGGCCTCGCGTGGCCCCGCGCCTGGAGCGACGCAACGGGCCCGAACGTCGACAACCCGGAATCGCTTGCGCATTAGCGTCAGCCAGTGCAGCGTCAGGCCCGGGACATGGGCCGCGCACGACCCCGCCGGCACTCAGTAGCGTTGCAGGCGATAGACCGCAGTGGTCAGCGCGGTGACTCCCTCGGCGCGAAAACGCGGTTCCTGCTCGAGGATGTCGCGCTGTTCCAACTGCCGCACCTGCCACTGCGCATCGAACAGCGCATGCACTTCGGCGGCATCCACCGCGAAGGGTGGCCCGGCCTTTTCGGCCTGCGGATAGTCCAGGGTGATCAGCAGCCCACCGCAACCGGCCGGCAGGCGCGCGTAGGTCGAGTGCAGATACTGCCGGCGCAGGTCGGCAGGCAATGCCACCAGCGCTGCACGGTCATACACCGCCATGCAATCGGCCAGCACGCTGCGATCGAGTGCGAACGCGTTGCCACAGATGATCTCGATGGGGCCGGCGATGAAATGCTCGCCCGCGCTGCCGGTGTGGCGCTGCGGCTGCAGGCCCGCTTCGGCGAAGAATTGCGTCACGGCCAGCGGCGACAGCTCTACGCCCAAGACACGATGGCCTTGCGCGGCTAGCCAGTGCATGTCCAGCGTCCTGCCGCACAGCGGTACCAGCACGCGTGCGGCATGTGGCAGCTGCAGTGCGGGCCAGTGCTTCTGCAGCAGCGGCATGACCTCGTCCTGATGAAAGCCTGTCTGTCCGTCGTGCCAGCGTTGCAGCCAGAAGTCTGTGTCCATGGTCTCGTCGTGTCGGTGCAACCCGGTGCGGTACCGCGCTTAGGAAAAAACGCGCCTGTGCGCGCCCCGTGGCAGTGGTGCTCAGTATTGCGGGTGATGAGTTGGTTTTCCAGCCAGGCGCATCGATCAGATCGTCGGCTGCGTGGTTGCAAGCTGGGGGAAGGTCCCACCGAACTAGATCCGCTGCATCGGTCCAGACGCTACAGCACTTGCCGGAATCAAGTCGCGTGACTGGGTGATTCAACGGACTGGCAGACGTGCAATGAGCAGCAGTCCCTCTGCATCGGCGCAGGCCTGGTCGTAATGAACCAGGCCACAAAAATCCGTGTCGACCATGATGCCGTGGCCAAGATAGCTCCAGCTCTGGTGGCCGCGCCTCAGCAGCCTGAGGCGACCGCAATGCCAGCCGCGCCGCTGCGCGCCGCATGGGTGAACCACCGTTACTGCACTTCCAGCCCATCGACCTTTTGCCGCGCCTCAGCAGCCTGAGGCGACCGCAATGTCAGCCGCGCCACCGCGCGCCAGTTGAGTGAATGACCGTTACTGCACTTCCGCGCCTCAGCAGCCTGATGTGACCGAAATGTCAGTCGCGCCGCCGCGCGCCAGACGAGTGAATCACCGTCACTGCACCTCCAGCCCATCGACCTTTTGCCACCCTCTCGGCAACAACGACCCACGGCTCGCACGCGCACCCACATACATATCCAGATCCTTGAACGACAGGCTCATGGTGCGTGCGCCGCTGCGTACCAGCAGCGTGTTACCCGGAGCCACTGCGACGACCGCCACCACGCGCTCGGTGCCGAGCTTGGCCTTGGGGATCTCGATGATCTTGTTACCCTTGCCCTTGTCCAGCTCGGGCACGTCGGTGGCCGGTACCGCCAGCAGGTTGCCGGCGCTGGTGACCGCGACAATCCGGTCGGTTTGCGGGTTGCTCACCTGCGCCGGCGTGAGCACGTGCGAACCTGCGGTGAGATTGAGCATGGCCTTGCCGGCCTTGTTGCGGCCGGTGAGGTTTTCGAAGCGGGTGACGAAGCCATAGCCGTGCGAGGACGCCAGCACGAAGCGAGTGGCGTTGTCGGCGCTGGCCATGACCTGGAAGGCGGCGCCCGATGCCGGCGAGAACCGCCCGGTCAGCGGTTCGCCGTTGCCGCGCGCCGAGGGCAGGGTGTGCACCGCGGTGGAATAGGCGCGCCCGTCCGAATCCAGGAACGCCACCTGGTGGGTGCTGCGGCTGCGCACCGCCACCAGCAGGCCATCGCCATCGCGATACGACATGCCGGCCGGGTCCATCTCGTGGCCCTTGGCCGCGCGCACCCAGCCCTTTTCGGACAGCACCACGGTCATCGGTTCGCTGGCGACCATCTCGGTTTCGTCGATAGCCTGGGCGGCACCGCGCTGCACCAGCGGCGAGCGGCGTGCATCGCCGAATTTCTTGGCGTCGGCAGTGAGTTCGTCCTTGATCAGCTTCTTCAGCTTGGCCTTGCTGTCCAGGATGGCCATGATTTGCGCACGTTCCTTGGCCAGCGCTTCCTGCTCGCCGCGGATCTTCATTTCCTCCAGGCGCGCCAACTGGCGCAGCTTGGTTTCCAGGATGTATTCGGCCTGTTCCTCGCTGAGCGCGAAGCGCGCGATCAACACCGGCTTGGGCTCGTCCTCGCTGCGAACGATGCGAATCACTTCGTCCAGGTTGAGGAAGGCGACCAACAGGCCTTCTAACAGGTGCAGGCGACGTTCGACCTTCTGCAGGCGATGGGTGAGGCGGCGGGTCACCGTGTCGCTGCGGAAGGTCAGCCATTGGCTCAGCAGGTGCTTGAGGTTCTTGACCTGCGGGCGGCCATCCAGGCCGATCACGTTGAGATTGACGCGGTAGCTGCGTTCCAGGTCGGTGGTGACGAACAGGTGGCCCATCAGCTGCTCGGCATCGACGCGGTTGGAGCGTGGAACCAGTACCACCCGCACCGGGCTGGTGTGGTCGGACTCGTCGCGGATGTCTTCCAGCCATGGCAGCTTCTTGGCGCGCATCTGCTGGGCGATCTGCTCGATCACCTTGGACGGCGAGACCTGATACGGCAACGCATCGATGACGATGTTGGCGTGTTCTTTCTTGTAGGTGGCACGCGCACGCACGCTGCCATGGCCAGTCTCGTAGATCGCGCGCAGGTCGGCTGGCGGGGTGATGATTTCGGCGGTGGTCGGGTAGTCTGGGCCCAGCACGTGCTCGCACAGGTCGGCGACGCTGGCATCGGGGTCGTCGAGCAGGCGCAGCAGCGCGCTGACGATCTCGTTGAGATTGTGCGGTGGCACGTCGGTGGCCATGCCGACCGCAATGCCGGTGGTGCCGTTGAGCAGCAGGTGCGGCAGGCGCGCCGGCAACCAAGTGGGTTCTTCCAGGGTACCGTCGAAGTTGGCCGCCCAGTCGGTGGTGCCCTGGCCGATTTCGCCCAGCAGCACTTCGGCGATCGGGGTCAATTTGGATTCGGTGTAGCGCATCGCCGCGAACGACTTGGGGTCGTCGGTGGAGCCGAAGTTGCCCTGGCCTTCGATCAGCGGATAGCGGTAGGAGAACGGCTGCGCCATCAGCACCAGCGCTTCGTAGCAGGCGCTGTCGCCATGCGGGTGGTACTTGCCGATCACATCGCCGACGGTGCGCGCGGACTTCTTCGGCTTGGCGGCCGCGTTCAGGCCGAGCTCGCTCATCGCATAGACGATGCGGCGCTGCACCGGCTTCAGGCCGTCGCCCAGGAACGGCAGGGCGCGGTCGAGCACCACGTACATCGAATAGTCGAGATAGGCGCGTTCGGCGTACTCGCGCAGCGGCAGCTGCTCGAAGCCATGGAAGGTGGGGCGGGTCAGATCGGTCATGTAAAGCCAGGTCCTACGAAAGAGGAGCCCGCACCGTGGCGCGGACTCGAAGAGCGCCGATTATCCGGATGCGGCGGGGGATGCCAAGCCGCGCGCATGCGTGCCGGCCAGATAACGCTTGGGTGGAGCGCCGAAATGGCGGTGGAACACGCTGACGAAGGCGCTGGGGCTGCTGTAGCCGAGCTGGTCTGCCACCTGCGCCACCGCGCTGCCCTGGCTGAGCCGGCGCAGGCCTTCGGCCAGCCGCGCCTGCTGCCGCCATTGCGCAAAACTCAGGCCGGTTTCATCGCGGAAGTGCCGGCTCAGGCTGCGTGGCGACAGCCCGCCCCAGTCCGCCCAGTCTTCCAGCGAGCGCGGGTCGGCGGGGGTGTCGAGCAGCTGGCGGGCGATCCGCAGTAGCCGACGGTCGGCCGGCATCGGCAGGTGCAGGTGGTCGATCTGCACCTGGCACAGTTCGTCCAGCAGCACCGCCGCCAGGCGTTGCTGGGCCGCATCCAGTGGCTGACCCAGTGGCCAGTCGGCGGCGCGCATGATCGCCTCGCGCGCCAGCCCGGTCAGCCGGATCACGCCGATTTGCCCGGGCAGGGCATGGCAGGCATCCGGCCGTATCGCCACGCCCCAGCCACGCAGCGGCCCGGCCAACTCGGCGGTGTGCTGCCGGCCCGGCGGCATCCAGCCGGCGCAACCTGGCGGCAACGACAGCGTGCCCTGCTCGGTATGCACGGTCAGCACGCCGTGCTCCACGAACATCAGCTGGCCACGCACGTGCGAATGCCAGGCGGTCTCCGGCGCCCACGCCACGCGTAGGTCGGCCAGGAAGGCGATCAGCACCGGGCCATCGGCCCATTCGAAGCTGTCCCTGACCCCGGGCGGCAGCGCATCCACGGGGATTGGCGGGTTTTCGATAGTCATTGGCTGGATTGTATTACCGGGCCAGCCTGGACGGCGCGTAAGGTGGCGATCCTTGCGTGCGGTTTAATCCCGTATAATATATTTGCTTTGACAAATATATTTTTCGGAACAAAATATCCGGTATGAATTCACCGTCCACCCCCTCGCCGTCGTTCGGCCTGCTGTTGCGCCAGGTGCGCGATGCGCTGATGCGTCAGCTCGATGCCGAGATGAAGGGCGAACTGCCCGACTTCGGTTTCAGTCACTACGTCGGCCTGAAGGTGCTTTCGGTGCGCTCGCCGTGTACGGCCAACGAGCTGGCGCTGGCGCTGGACCAGACCCCGAGCGCGGTGACCCGCCTGCTCGACAAGCTCGAAGCGCTCGGCGCGGTGCGACGCGAGCCGCATGCCCAGGATCGGCGCGCGCTGCAGATCGTCATGACCGAGCAGGGCGTGGCGTTGTGGGAGCGCCTGCGCCAGCGCGGTGAGCGTGCGATCGAGCACGGCCTGCGCGACCTGTCCGTGCCCGAGCGCGAGCAGCTCACTTCTCTTCTCATCCGTGTCCGCGATGCACTCAACTCATGAACGCTGCTAGTTCCTTTCTTCAGACACTGCGCCCGCGCTCGACGCGCCTGGCGCGGCCGCTTGTGCTCACCGCGTTGAGCCTGGCGCTGGCCGCATGTGCCAGCAGCCGTGGCCTGGCGCCGCAAGGCACCGTGCTGCAGCCCGGCGACGTGCATGCCGAGCGCACCCTGGCGCAGCAATCCACCCTGCGCCCGGCCGCGTGGCCTGCCAGTGATTGGTGGCGCGCGCTGGGCGATGCACAGCTGGACGCGCTGATCGCCGAAGGCCTGCAGCACAGCCCCAGCCTCGCTGCGGCCGATGCACGGCTGCGCCAGGCCCAGGCGCGCATCGGCAGCGCGCAGGCCGAGCGCGGCCCCAGCCTGTCGGTGTCCGGTGGTTACACCGGCCTGCAGCTGCCCGAATCCATGGTCGGCGAGGAGCTCGGCGGCAGCTACGGTGGCAGCGCGCAGGTGGTGCTGGATTTCCGCTACGGCGTCGATCTATGGGGGGGCAAGCGTAGCGCGTGGGAAGCGGCGGTCGATCAGGCGCATGCGGCCGAGGTGGATGCACAGGCCGCGCGATTGAATCTGTCGTCAGCAATCGCCGAAGGTTATGCGCAGCTTGCCTACGCGTGGAGCCTGCACGACGTAGCCAATGACGAAGTGAGCCGCGCGCACAAGACACTGGAGTTGACGCAGCAACGCCGCGGTGCCGGGATCGACAGCGACCTGCAGGTGCGTCAGGCGCAGGCGCGCGTGCCGGCCGCGCAGCAGCAACTGCAGTCCGCGCAGCAGCAGATCGACGAAGCGCGCACCGCACTGGCCGCGCTGGTCGGGCAGGGCCCGGATCGCGGGCTGCAGATCGCACGCCCGACGCTGGGTACCGGGCTCGCCACGCAGCTGCCGAGCACCTTGCCGGCCGATCTGCTGGGCCGACGCCCGGACGTGGTGGCGGCGCGCTGGCGGGTGGAGGCGGCCGACAAGGACATCGCGGTCGCCAAGACCCGCTTCTATCCCAGCCTCAACCTCACCGCACTGGGTGGGGTGGTCAACCCGGATGTCGGCAAGCTGCTGGAAAGCGGCTCGGTGTTCGGGTTGGTGGCACCGGCACTGAGCCTGCCGATCTTCGACGGCGGCAAGTTGCGCGCCAACCTGGCCGGCAGCGATGCGCAGTACGACCTGGCCGTGGCCGACTACAACCAGAAGGTGATTGCCGCGCTGCGCGAAGTGGCCGACCAGGTCACCGCCGTGCGGTCGCTGCAGCAACGCGCGCAGGCGCAGGACGACGCCGTGCAGACCGTGACGGCGGCCTTCGATCTGGCCCAGCAGCGCTACCGCGCCGGCATCGGCAGCTATCTGGAAGTGCTCAGCGTGCAGGAGCAGCTGCTCGTTGCACGCCAGCGCATGGCCGGGCTGCAGTCGCAACAACTCCTGGCCTCGGTGAGGCTGCAGCGTGCACTGGGCGGCGGATTCACGCCGGAGCCCGCACGCGACACCGCACGTACCGCGCCCACTTCCGCACAACCGAATTCCTGAGACATCGACGATGAGCCAGACGACTCCTGCTTCTTCCCAACCCGCGCCGGCCGCACCCAGCAAGCGCCGAGCGGCGCTGCGCATCGTGGCCATTGTGGTGATCCTGGCGATCATCGGTCTGGTGGCGTGGTACTTCCTGGTCGGCCGCTGGCACGAGGACACCGACGATGCCTACGTGCAGGGCAACCAGGTGCAGATCACCCCGATGGTGGGCGGCACCGTGGTCAGCATCGGCGCCGAAGACGGCATGCGCGTGGAGCGCGGCCAGCTGCTGGTGCAGCTGGACCCGGCCGATACCGCGGTGGCGCTGCAGCAGGCCGAAGCCAACCTGGCCAAGACCGTGCGCCAGGTGCGCGGGCTGTATCGCAGCGTGGAAGGTGCGCAGGCCGAAGTGTCCGCGCGCGAAGTGACGCTGCGCAGCGCCCGCGCCGACTTCGCGCGGCGCAAGGATCTTGCCGCGACCGGCGCCATCTCCAACGAAGAACTCGCGCATGCCCGCGAAGAACTGGCGGCCGCCGAGGCCGCGGTGAGCGGTTCGCGCGAGAGCCTGGAGCGCAATCGCGCGCTGGTGGACGACAGCGATCTGGCCAGCCAGCCGGACGTGCAGACCGCCGCCGCGCAGCTGCGCCAGGCCTATCTCAACCACGCGCGCACCGGTGTGGTGGCGCCGGTGTCCGGTTATGTGGCGCGGCGCTCGGCGCAGGTTGGCCAGCGCGTGCAGCCGGGCAGCGTGCTGATGGCGGTGGTGCCGCTGGAGCAGGTGTGGGTGGAAGCCAACTTCAAGGAAACCCAGCTCAAGCACATGCGCCTGGGCCAGGAAGTGGAGCTGCATTCGGACCTGTACGGCGGTGGCGTGGATTACACCGGTCGCATCGAAAGCCTGGGCCTGGGCACCGGCAGCGCGTTCTCGCTGCTGCCGGCGCAGAACGCCAGCGGCAACTGGATCAAGATCGTGCAACGCGTGCCGGTCCGCATCGTGGTGGACAGCAAGCAGCTGGCCAGCAACCCGTTGCGCATCGGCCTGTCGATGAAGGTCGATGTGAACCTGCACGACCAGCAGGGCCGCGTGCTGCCGGCCAAGGCCGCCACGGGCGCGGTGTTTTCCACCGATGTGTATGCGCAGCAGCTGCAGGCCGCCGACGCCGACATCCATCGCATCATCCAGGACAACCTGCCGACGCAGGCTGCCACCAAGGCGGGCTGAGCCACCATGTCTTCGCAAGCTCCCACCGCGCCCGGCGGCCCGGCGGCACCGGCGCCCGCGGCCGGCTTTCGCCCGGCAAGCGTGGTGTTGTGCACCGTGGGCCTGGCGATGGCCTCGTTCATGCAGGTGCTGGACACCACCATCGCCAACGTCTCGCTGCCCACCATCGCCGGTAATCTCGGCGCCAGTTCGCAGCAGGCCACCTGGGTCATCACCTCGTTCGCGGTGAGCACCGCGATCGCGTTGCCGCTGACTGGCTGGCTGAGCCGTCGTTTCGGCGAAACCAAGTTGTTCGTGTGGTCCACGCTGGCCTTCACCGTCGCCTCGCTGCTGTGCGGGCTTGCGCAGAGCATGGGCATGCTGGTGGTGGCGCGCGCGTTGCAGGGCTTCGTGGCCGGCCCGATGTATCCCATCACCCAGAGCCTGCTGGTGTCGATCTATCCGCGCGAGAAACGCGGGCAGGCGCTGGCGTTGCTGGCGATGATCACGGTGGTGGCGCCGATCGCCGGACCGATCCTGGGCGGCTGGATCACCGACAACTACAGCTGGGAATGGATCTTCCTGATCAACGTGCCGCTGGGCATCATCGCCAGCAGCATCGTCGGTTCGCAGTTGCGGCATCGCCCCGAACAGCTCGAAAAGCCGCGCATGGACTATATCGGCCTGATCCTGCTGGTGGTGGGCGTGGGTGCGCTGCAGCTGGTGCTGGACCTGGGCAACGACGAAGACTGGTTTTCCTCGGACAAGATCATCGTGCTGGCCTGCGTTGCCGCCGTGGCGCTGGTGGTATTCGTGATCTGGGAGCTGACCGACAAGGATCCCATCGTCGATCTCAAGTTGTTCCGGCATCGCAACTTCCGCGCCGGCACCCTGGCCATGGTGGTGGCCTATGCGGCATTCTTCAGCGTGAGCCTGCTGATTCCGCAATGGCTGCAGCGCGACATGGGCTATACCGCGATCTGGGCCGGCCTTGCGACCGCACCGATCGGCATCCTGCCGGTGCTGATGACGCCGTTCGTGGGCAAGTACGCGCTGCGCTTCGACCTGCGCATGCTGGCCACCATTGCCTTCGTGTTCATGTCCTTCACCAGCTTCTTCCGCTCCAACTTCAACCTGCAGGTGGATTTCGGCCATGTGGCCACGATCCAGTTGGTGATGGGCGTGGGCGTGGCGTTGTTCTTCATGCCGGTGCTGCAGATATTGCTGTCGGATCTGGATGGACGCGAGATTGCGGCCGGCTCGGGCCTGGCCACCTTCCTGCGCACGCTGGGCGGCAGCTTCGCCGCCTCGCTGACCACCTATCTGTGGGCGCGCCGCACCCAGGTGCACCATGCGCATATCACCGAACACATCTCGGTCTATACGCCCGGCATGCAGGAGCAGGTCACCGCCATGGGGCAGGGCGATCTGCAACGTGGCGCGGCCTTCCTCAACAACACGATCAACCACCAGGCCTCGCAGATGGGTTTCAACGACATCTTCTACCTGCTGGGCTGGACCTTCCTGGCGATCATCTTCTTCCTGTGGCTGGCCAAGCCGCCGTTCGGTGCGGGCGCCGGTGGTGCGGCGGCGGCTGGCGGGCATTGAGCGCGGATGACAAGGTGCTAGGCCGCTCTAACATCGGCTAAGACAAGGACCTCGCGTCGGGTCTGGTGCAGAGCGGGTGATCTGCGACTTGGCTCCAGGGCCCTTGCCCGCCCACCATCGCGGGACACGCCGCAAGTACATCCGTGTAGGCTCTTACGCGGCATTCATGCCGCGTAAGGTCCCGCGACGGTGGGCGGGCAAGAGCCGGTCGGGATGGTCGGTGTGCGTAGCGCTTGGCAACGCAACCAGCAAACCGTTTGGAGCGGTGAGGGCGCTGCAGCCTTGACCGGCGCAAATGCGGCGATGCGTGTGTTCGCGCTCAACGTGTTGCTGTTTCCGGCGTCCGGCAATGCGCTGGACAGCCTTGCCGAGGCGTATGAGGCAAGCGGAGATCTCGCTCGTTCGAGCGGGGCATCAAGGACATGCCCGCCCCGCCAGGGAAACAATGATCCGACCGAGGGCGTGAGGTCTCAGCTGTTTGTTGCTGGTTGCAGCTTGACTGCCCGGTTCGGTGACGCGTCGCCGTTGTCGGGCTTCGGTTAGGCCTGTTCTGTGTCATGGCGCGGCGTGTCGTCCTGCAAGGGTGCCAGCAGTTGCAGCCGCTTGCCCTGGTAGCGGAACTCGAGCGCGTCCTGTAACTGACGTAGTGCTTGCACCTGGGTGCACAGCGCGTTGGCGTTGGCCTCGATGGTGGATACCTGGGCATCTGCCTTGCATCCAGTTGGCCTTCCATCTGTTGGGCGCGTTTGTCGATTGCGTCCGAGCGCCCGGTGACGATCTGCCAGAGCATGCGGCATCAGTGCGCGGGTCTGTTGTTCCATCTCCCAGAGGCGCCGTGCATCGGCCGTGCTGGTCTGTTGCAGCTTGTGGTCGATGCTCAGTTCGCCGCCGTGGAAGAACATTTCGCGTGGCCAATCGCTGTCGCGGTAAAGCCAGATGCCGCCGCTGTCGGCGAGCACGTTGAACGACGTGCCTAGGGCAACGCTGATCAAGTCGGTCCCTATCGGAGAAAATATGCCCCTTCCTTCAAATCGGAACGACCGATGAAACAGCAGACATTGGCGATGGCGGCCG
>NZ_CM002139.1:4769433-4865074 GCF_000454545.1 Xanthomonas cassavae CFBP 4642 | reverse complement strand
GGCAACGCTGATCAAGTCGGTCCCTATCGGAGAAAATATGCCCCTTCCTTCAAATCGGAACGACCGATGAAACAGCAGACATTGGCGATGGCGGCCGATCAGGGCAGTGGATTCGAGCAGCATCGTCGGCCGACGCGCCGGGATGTGTTCCTGTCGACGATGGAGCAGATCGTGCCGTGGTCGGCACTGTGCGCGGTGATCGAGCCGTACTATCCGAAGGCAGGCAATGGCCGGCCGCCGGTCGGCCTGGAACGGATGCTGCGGATGTATTTGGTGCAGCACTGGTTCAATCTGGCCGATGAGGCCTGCGAGGAAGCGCTACTGGACAGCACGGCGCTGCGGCGGTTCGTGGGGATCGACCTGGGCCGCGAGCGGGTTCCGGACGCGACGACACTGCTGAAGTTTCGTCGCCTTCTGGAGACGCACGAGCTGGGGGCGGAGCTGTTCTTGCAAGTGAACCGGGAATTGGAAGCACGTGGCCTGAAGGTGGGCACGGGCACCATCGTGGATGCGACTATCATCGGCGCGCCCAGTTCGACGAAGAATGCGGACAAGGCCCGCGATCCGGACATGCATCAGACCCGCAAGGGGCAGCAGTGGTACTTCGGGATGAAGCTGCACATCGGCGTGGATAGTCGTAACGGCCTGGTGCATAGCGCGGCGGTGACGGCGGCCAATGTGCATGACAAGCACCTGCTGGGAGACCTGCTGCACGGGGAGGAACGCCGGGTCTATGGAGACAGCGCCTACGCCAGCCAGAAGGCGCTGATCGGCACGCATGCACCGCACGCCCGGGACTTCACCAACCAGCGGGTTCGCAAGCGTGGCGAAGTGAATGAGGTGCAGCGCCAGCGGAACCGCAACAAGTCGAAGATCCGTGCCCGTGTCGAGCACGTGTTCGCGGTGGTGAAGCGGCTGTGGGGCTTTGCCAAGGTGCGTTATCGCGGGCTGGACAAGAACGCGAACCGCTGCTTCGTGGCCCTGGGCCTGGCGAACCTGTACCTGGCGCGGGTGCGTTTGGCGGGATAGTTGCGCCTGCGGGGCCGCAAAAGCGGCCCGCAGCGCCCGGAAACGGGCATGGAAGGACGGCTGATCGTAGATCCAAGTGCGTCATGAGCCGGATCGGCCAGTTCGCTGGCCGTTGCGACTACTTGATCAGCGTTGCCNCGCAGCGCCCGGAAACGGGCATGGAAGGACGGCTGATCGTAGATCCAAGTGCGTCATGAGCCGGATCGGCCAGTTCGCTGGCCGTTGCGACTACTTGATCAGCGTTGCCTTAGATGATCGAAACGCCGTAGCGTTTGAATAGGGCTTCGAAGAATGCCTTGACGTCAGTCTTTGCTGACGGCAACTGCAGTTCCGCTGCCCCGAAGCGAAAGACTTCATAGCCGGTGAGTTTGAGTTCGCGATCAGCCCGAACCATCTGGGTATAGCGCTGTACATCGGCACTGCCGGTGGCATCTGCGTAGTGGTGCTTGCCATCGACCTCGATGACAACGCGAACACCCTGTGGCAATAGGAGCAAAAAGTCCATTCGAAACCGCAAAAGCGCGTCTGGCCCTCGCTCTCTGACCGTGCGAGGATCCCAGTGCAGCCAGACTTCCGGTAGCAGCGCCGGTAGGGTCGGCACCGCACTGCGAAACCCCTCGAAGAATGCGTCGAACAGCACTGTCTGCGGTGGGGAATTCTGAGGCAGGCTGGCCTTGAGACGAGCGTACAACGAGCGTTTGGCTTGCGTAGCATCAGAGATCTCCTCGACTTCGCTCCACCACTGCTGCAGATCGTTCCAGCGGAGACCGGCGTTGCCGATTGGTCGGTCATAAATGAGCACCTTGTCCGCATTGGTTACGATCTCGACATCGTTGTCGAGTGCATCGCGGAAGCGCAGGTCGGGCTTGTCGGGCGAAGCGAAGATGAGATTCTTCGGCCGGCCTTTGGCCGATGCATGCAGTGAGACCAATGAGAAGACTAGGTAACCGCCTGTCACGGCGGTTTCGCGTAGCTCAACGCCGCAGCTGCGCAGTGGCTCATTGACGCAAGCAACGAAGTGCCGTTGCGCCACCTCGTCAGGTCGTACTTCAGCCGAAGCCAGCCCTTCTAAGAACAGTGCAAAGCGTTGGTCTGAAGCGTCATAGGCGCCCAACTGATCGAACAGGGTTTCGGCTGGCCAGTCTTCTGAGTTGCGATGGACATGCTGTTGAATTCCAGCGCGCAACTCCGTGGGCTTCCCGCTCAGCAAGCCCATCCAGTCGTCAGTATCCAAAATCCATAAGCGTTCCAACAAGTCATCAAACCTGCGAGCATCGACATACAGGTCTTCGCTGTTGAGCCGGCGCGCGACTTCGCGCCGGTACCGTTTCGGGATGGTAGGGCCCGCAATGTCACTCCAGAGAATGTCCTGGATCTGATGTCGTAAGGCTGCTTTGGGCGGGTGGCGTTGCAGTAGTTTGGACGCAACCCCCTGGCAAGTCTGTGTCCGCCACCGCGCCCAAGCTGGCCATCATGCGCTCCCGCTTAGAACCATCGGTGGTAGGAATAGGCAATCCTAATCCTTCGCAAAGCGTCGGCAGCATGGTGTGCGTGCCGGCATCCTTCAGCCCAGTGACCAATGGCTCGAGTAGGTTGCGAAGTTGTGCATAGTCCATGGTGGCCCGACTCAACCCCTCAGTGCCATGGCGCGTAGCAGTGCATCGACCTGCCCGAAGGCATCCTGCTGCCACTGGTCGGGCGTGCGATCACCCAGTGCATGCGTGTCTTGGACGAAGCGCCTTACGCAAGTGGGGCCATGCCCCTCGAATGTGTCAAACTTGTCTGCGATGTGCCGGAAGCCGCTCTCACCGCTGGCATGGCCCAGCAGTTGGCGGCATTCCTGTGCCAGCGCCTCGATCCCATCGGGGTAGTTCCGTACGCAGTAGTAGATGTCGTAAGCATCCTTCTGTTTGTAGCGACCTGCCAGCGCATGTCCTTTCATTGCAAGCAGCGCGGGTATGGAGCACACCGCGATCTCCACGCGGTTTGTTCCTCCATCCGGCATCGGCCCGGCCACAGCCACCAACTGATAGAACCGCATCGCCAGGTCGGCGCCATCCGCTCGCTGCACAGCGAAGTCGCTGATCAGGGGAGGATCGTTTTTGACGATCGCCGCATCGCGCGGCATCAAGAAATCGACCACGACATCGATCGCCGCACCACCATCTTGAGTGGGAACCTGGCGAACCAATTGAAAGCGCCGGAGCCCTTCACGCTGGGCATATCCATGGCTTCGGAGCGCACCGATCAAGGTTGCGTACTCACCGTCTCCGAGTGCTTCTGCATCCAGACCGACGTCCACGTCGAGCGTGCCAACGTGCGGCATGTCCTCATTGGCCAGCAGAAGCCACGGCACCGCGCCGCCAATGATGGCGAACTTTCCCTTGAAGCTGCCAAGGATCTGACCGATCTCGATCAGAACGGACTTCACGGCTGCAGTCGTGCGGTCGTCGTACTCGGCGGCAGACTGTGGCTCCTGGGGTGGTGTCATTTGGACCATGAGAGCCTTTCTTGGCGCAAGTGATCTGCGGCTTCTGCACCGCGTTCGCCGGCAATGGATAGGTCTAGATAGGTCTGAACCGGGTTCGTACAAACGGCCCCGGGCGCGGGCTCGACTGTGTCGGCAAGCAGTTCCAAGTCCTTGGGCACGATGATGATCACATTCTCACCTTTCGATGCGGGTGCTAGCTTCAACGCTGCTTGGAGCTTGCGCAGACCTTCCTCGTTGGCGAAGAAGTAGTGCGATCCGGTGCGCCCGTAAGGAGCGAGCCACTGTGCTGCCGAGAACGATGCGAAGGCCGCGCGTCCGAAACCGTCTTCGACGCGAAGTGCGTCGCGTGCCGCATCTTCCAGCGCACTGCCATGGAGCGGTGTGTAGAAGTGCAAGCGCTCACCTTGTGGCGCTGTGTAGCTATCCCGCCATGCGTCCAGCAGTGCATCGGGTTCTGAGAGGACGAGGCCATCGTCCGAGATGCGAGCCCATTCCCGATCAATCAGGCCGGTGCGCACATTGCTGACGTGTCCCAGGCTGACTCTGGAGATTTCCGACAACTCGGTGACGCGCCATGCACGTGTGGGCTCGCGCAGCATCGCGCGTAGAACCTGGGCCGACTTCGGCCTGAACAGCGATTTGAGTTCACGCTGCTCGGCCGCCGGCCTGTCCGCCACCATGCGCTCAACAAAAACGCCGCCGAAGGCGATGCGGGCATTCCCCTCCAGGTCGAGATAGCCCACGCCTTTCTCTGCGCACATCTGCCTTACCGCCGGTGAGATGTAGGGCGCGATGAAGATGGGCGTCGCGAGGGGAGCCCGTTGCGCCACATAGTTCAGCACCGCCAATAATGCGTTTCGCGCGTACCGAGGTTGCCCGTTGGACTTGCACTCGCAGACGAGCATATGCTGCCGTCCGTCTACGAGCAGTCGGGCGATCAAGTCTGGCTCCCAAGCACCTGACACGGCTTCGGTTTCAATGCTTTCGACTTGAAGGATTGGAACGTTTTCCAGTAGACGGCGTAGCGCCTCAGAAGCACGAGCTTCTATATTTTTCATTGAAACTGAGCTTTTCAACATATGCTGAAAATAGCATATTTTTTGAAATTTGGAGCCAGATTTCATAGAGTTGCTTCGTTTCAACGTCTGTTGAAAGCTTTTGATACGGTGAAATCAACAAAAGCTCTTGGCTGGCCAATGATGGGTAGCTAGGTTCGGCGAAGCTCTGTTGACGCGCTGGAAGCTGAAAACCCAGAACCAAGACGAGGTGGCCTTTGCAGATACCGGGGCGCCGCGCGAAGACGAACTGACGGGTCTGAAACGCGAACTGGCGTGTGAAGATGGGCGGGATTTTTTGTGTGAGAAGCGGCGATGTTCTTCGTCAAGGGATCATCTTGCGGTATAGGGTGATCGAACGTTGCCGCGATGAGTTCCCGATTCGACCGATGTACAGCTGTCTGAACGTGTCGGCCAGCAGGTATTAATTGGGACGATCGCTTGCCCTGCGCTCGCCAGATCTACAACTGACGAGACAGCCAATCTGAACTGTGTGGCCCGCCTGTGCAGGGAGGCCTCGCGCAGCGGCGTGGCCAGTGGGCTGCCATAGCACCACCGGGCGTGCGCAATCTGTTGAAGCGGAACTTCATCGCGCTGTAGCCGGAGACAAAGTGGCATGGCAGCGCCCGTCCCTCTCTTGCTAAGGATGGTCTGATCAACGCAGCCGGAAAACGAAACACGCCACATCCGCCGCGCTGAGGGCGCTCAAACCCCCGGTTTTTTGCCGTTTTCGGCACGTTTTNCTGCCCCGACGTCGGGTAGTGCGGCTCGATCAGCGCCAGCAGGCCCTTCCACGGCACGACCTGGTCCATCTCGGCCAAGAACACCTCACGCCGCGTCCGCTTGCTGTTGTACTCCGCGTCGCCGAAGGTCAGTTGCATCGTCATCGTCCTGGTGCCTCTGTGCGATTGTCGCAGGATCAGGGGGAGTTGTTCAGAGTTTCCCTAAAGAAAAAATCTGGACGTAGCGGTATGGGGTAGGCGGCAGAATACACATTCGTGCTTACACGTTGTGGGTGCACTATGCGAGTTGCAAAGTGGGGTGATGGCTTGGCGATACGTCTGCCGGTCAGCTTGGTCGAGGCACTGGAGTTGCAGGAGGGCGATGAAATCGAGGTCATCGTTGACGGTCCTCGACTCTTCAAGGTCCGGACGAAGCCAGGGCTGCAGTCCAGGTTGGAACAGCTTCACTCCTACCGCGGAAGGTTGCCTGCGGACTTCACGTTTTACCGGGATGAGGCCAATGACCGCGGGTGACGCGCGCGCTTTTGGGGATTGATGCTCTAGATGGACCGGATTGGGCATCAGCGATCCCGGCGTTTACAATCAGGGTCAGATTCGCTTGTTCTTGAACTGGATTGGCTTGGCGCGCGAAAGCCGAGCCAGCCGTCATAACGGCCAGCACCGATTCCGCCGTGATCCGTCTGGGCTTTATCTCTAGGAACGCCCGGAGAATCCCTGACTTCACGTGCCGCTGATGATAGTCTGACTAGACATTGGCCATCGTCGTGAGCTTGTCGTCCAGTCGTAGATCGTGCTTCGCTGTCCATGTCGTCGCGTGTGCCTTCCGGTAATCGCTGCTATGGCCGGCTGTCTGGCTAGGCTCGAAAGCGCATGTAGCTATAGACAAGACCTTTCAAAGTAACCCCATGACAGAAATGAATGCACAGGCGGCCCGCCAGCCGCGGATAGGCATGGTCAGCCTTGGCTGCCCGAAGGCGCTCGTCGATTCCGAACGCATCCTCACCCAGCTGCGCGTGGAGGGCTACGACATCGTGCCCAGCTACGACGCCGCCGACGTGGTGGTGGTCAATACCTGCGGCTTCATCGATTCGGCGGTGACCGAGTCGCTGGACGCCATCGGCGAGGCGATGAACGCCAACGGCAAGGTGATCGTCACCGGCTGCCTGGGCAAGCGCCCGGAGCAGATTCGCGAGGCCTACCCGCAGGTGCTGGCGGTGTCCGGCCCGCAGGACTACCAGAGCGTGATGGAAGCGGTGCACGCGGCGCTGCCGCCGCGCCACGACCCGTTCGTGGATCTGGTGCCCGATTACGGCATCAAGCTGACCCCGCGGCATTACGCTTACCTGAAGATTTCAGAGGGCTGCAACCACCGTTGCAGCTTCTGCATCATTCCCTCGATGCGCGGCGATCTGGCTTCGCGCCCGGTGGACGAGGTGCTGCGCGAGGCCGAGCGGCTGGTGCGTGGCGGGGTCAAGGAACTGCTGGTGGTGTCGCAGGACACTTCCGCTTACGGCGTGGATCTGAAGTACGCCGAGCGCCCGTGGCGCGACCGCATGTACCAGACCCGCATGAAGGCCTTGTGCGAGGGCCTGTCGGAACTGGGCGTATGGACGCGCCTGCATTACGTGTACCCGTACCCGCACGTGGACGACGTGATTCCGCTGATGGCCAAAGGCAAGCTGCTGCCGTATCTGGATATCCCGTTCCAGCACGCCAGCCCGCGCATCCTCAAGCTGATGAAGCGGCCGGGCGCGGTGGAAAAGACGCTGGAGCGCGTGCAGCGCTGGAAGGCGATGTGCCCGGAGATCACGGTGCGTTCGACCTTCATCGTCGGCTTCCCCGGCGAGACCGATGCCGAGTTCGAATCGCTGCTGGAGTTCCTGGATCAGGCGCAGCTGGATCGCGTCGGTGCGTTCGCGTATTCGCCGGTGGACGGCGCCAGCGCCAACGCATTGCCGGATCCGGTGCCGGAAGAGGTGAAGCAGGAGCGGCTGGCGCGCTTCATGGCCAGGCAGGCGGAGATTTCCGCCGCGCGCCTGGAAGCCAAGATCGGCAGCGTGCAGCAATGTCTGGTCGACCTGATCGAAGACGACATCGCCGTGGCCCGTTCGCGCGCCGATGCGCCGGAGATCGATGGGCTGGTGCATATCCAGAACAGCGGCGCGCTCGGCCTGAAGGTGGGCGACCTGGTCGATGTGGAGATCACCGACAGCGACGCGCACGACCTGTTTGGCGATGCGCTGCCGTCGGATCGCGCGGTGCAGCCAGGGCGGGCGTTGAACCTGCAGATGGTCTAGCCGCCGCGGGATGCCGGCTGGCCGATGGCGTCGACGCTCCCTCGTGTGCCGAACCATCGGCGCACACGCTGTATGGGCACGCCAGCCCGTAGGAGCGTGCCTGCGCGCGACGGAGCTTGCTACGCGGAACCGGAGTGAGGAGTACATCCCGACTCCGAGCGCTGGCGGCACTGGCATGGCGGTGAGCGCAGTCGTTTTCTCAGACGCCCTAAAGCGCCGCGTACTCCACTGCCACCACCACAAACGTGTGCCTGCCCGCCGGCAACTGCGCCTCGAACTCGTCGTCCACGCGTTTTTTGAGTAGCGCACGCGCCAGCGGCGAATCGATGCTGATCCAGCCGCGCGCAGCATCGGTTTCGTCCGGGCCGACGATGCGATAGCGCAGCAACTCGCCGCTGTCGGCGTCTTCCAGCTCCACCTGCGCACCGAAGAACACCGCCTGCGGGTCGGTGGGCGCGGTGTCCACCACCCGCAGCGCTTCCAGGCGCTTGCTCAGGTAGCGCACCCGGCGGTCGATTTCGCCGAGCTGCTTCTTGCGATAGGTGTATTCGGCATTTTCCGAGCGGTCGCCCTCGGCGGCCGCCGCCGCCAAGGCGCGCACCACCTCCGGCCGCCGCACCCGCCACAGCTCCTCCAGCTCGACCTTCAGGCGCGCATGTCCTTCGGGCGTGATCAGCGCGGTGCTTTTTTCGGCGGGCGGTCGCCAGCGGCTCATGGGCAGGCTTGGGGGGAGGGAAGGGGCGCGATGCTAGCGCGCATGGTCCACTTGCGCATCTGTCGCCGCACGGCGAAGCTTTGCGCCATTCTCAAGACACGGACGTCGTCATGGTGATCATGCCGCTGCACAAACCCTGGTCGCGCCACAACATCCCGTGGGTGACGCTGCTGCTGGTGCTGATCAATGTCGTCGTCTATGTCGGCTATCAGCGCAAGGACGACGATCTGGTCGAGAACGCCGTGCGGTATTACGTCGACTCCGGGCTGGGCACGCTCGAAGCCCAGGCGCATGCGCGCTACCTGGAGCGCACCGCCGACGCCCGGCTGCGCGCTGCGCGCCAGGCCAGGCTGGAGGCAGTGCCCGCGCCGCAGCGCATCGCCTACCTGGCGCACCTCACCCTGCACGATGTCGCCTTCGGGCAGGCACTGCGCGAAGGCACGCTGTTCAAGGATGACGAGCAGCGGCGCGAGTGGCGCGGTCTGCGTGCGCCCTACGACGCGCGCCTGGCGCGGGTGTTCACCTTGCGCCATCTGCAACGCAGTTCGGAGTGGTCGCCGCAGCGGATGCTCTCGGCCACCTTCCTGCATGCCAACGCCGATCATCTGTTCGGCAACATGGTGTTCCTGCTGGCGCTGGGTACCTTGCTGGAAGGGGCGATCGGCAGCGGCTGGTTCCTGCTGCTGTATCTGCTGGGTGGCTTTGGCGCCAGCGCCGCCAGCCTGTGGTGGCGCTGGGGCGAGCCCGGTGGCGGCCTGGGGGCCTCCGGCGCGGTCGCCGCCCTGATGGGCGCGTTCTGCGTGGTCTGGGGGCGGCGCCGGGTGCGGTTCTTCTACTGGTTCTTCGTGGTGTTCAACTACGTGCGCGGGCCGGCCATCCTGCTGTTGCCGCTGTGGTTGGGCTGGGAGCTGTACAGCCTGCTGGGCAGCGGCAGCGAGGGGGTCGCATTCGAAGCGCATGCCGGCGGCCTGGTCAGCGGTGCATTGCTTGGTGCGGTATTGGTCGCCGTGCGGCAGACCCGGCCGGCTTTCATGGACGAGCAGGATGCCGCGCAGCGCGACGACCGTTGGGAGCGCGCGCAACGGCATCTGGGACGCATGGAGAACCAGGAGGCCGAACGCCTGCTGGCCGAGCTGGCCGGCGAGAGCCCGCAGAGTCTGGAGATCGCGCTGGCCCGCTATCGCGTGGCACGCAATGCCGGCCGCCAGCAGGAAGCCGTACGACACGCGCACATGCTGGTGTGTCTGCCCACGCACACTGCCGAGCAGACACGCCTGCAACTGGGTGTGGCCGCGGAGCTCGGCAAGGACCGCGCCGCGCTGGAGTTGCCGGCGCGCCTGGCCCTGGTGGATGCCTGCCTGCGCAACGGCTTGCTGGCCGATGCCGAGCGCCTGTTGAAGGAGTGCGACAGCAGCGCGCCGCGCGCCGAGCTTGCCCAGTGCTGGTTCGTGCTGGCGCTGCGCCACGGCGAATTGCAGGCCGGCGAACAACGCGCACGGTTGTTACGGCTGGTGCTGGAGCAGTTTCCCGAACAGGGGCCGGCGAGCAAGGCGCGGTTTCTGCTGGAAAACGGCTGAGCCGATGGCGCTGCAAGGGCGAAGCGTGTAGAGGGGTCTCTTGCGGCGTCCTGCGGTCGCAGGTCGCAGTGCTGCGCACACCCTGCTGGCTGGTTGCGAATCGGACTAACCGATCAAGCCGGCTGGATTGCCACCGCACGTAACGCCGCGTCCAGCTTGGCGCGTTGGGCATCGTCATCGCACTGTTCCAGCGCCTGCTGCAGCACCGCACGTGCCTGCTCATCGCGACCAAATCGTTCGGCCAACATCAGGCCTGCGTCCAGCGACCAGGCCGGCAGCATGCGGTCGCGGGGCCAGGCGGCGATGGCGGCGAGCAGGCCATCGGTGGCCAGCTGGAACTGGCCGGCCATCTTGGCGCGCTCGGCGAGCAGGGTGGCCTGCTCGGGCGTCAACGGCGTGAATGTCGCATCCAGATCCAGCGCCTCGCGTTGCAGCGCCAGCGCGCGGCGTTCCCGTTTTTCCTGCAGCAGGCGATTGATGTACTGGCGGGTGTGTTCGCGCAACTCGTCGTTGCGGTGATGCTGGCGGAGCAGGCGCTGATACAGCTCGTGCACTGCCAGGCTCACTGCGCGCGAGCGCACCGCACCGCGCAAGGCCTGGAAGGCTTCGTCGGAATGGCCGTCGCGCAGGTACTGGTCCGCCTCGTCGAGCAGGCGTTGGTCGGGGTCGGTGCGTTCGTGCGCAGCCCCGCCGCTGGGCATGTAGCCCAGCTCTTCGTGGTACTGGTACACCAGATACCCCAGCAGGTGGAAGCTGGCGAACAGGGCCCAGATCGAGGTCATCATCACTGTCGCCTCGCGCACGAGCGGAGGCAGGAATTTCAGTGCGAAGAACACCGCTGCCGTGCCGCTGCCCTGAATCACGTAAAGCAGACCGTAGGCAGCCAGATACGGCCAGCCGATGCGCAGCGCCATGTCGATCGAGACGGCCGGGTTGAGCGCACGGCGCAGGCTGCCGTCGATGGCAAGCGAAATCAGCATGCCGGGCAACAGCAGCATGGTGCCCAGGTAGGCAATGGTCAGCCCGAACGGGCCGGCGATCGCGGCGGCCACGCCGATCACGATGCCTAGCGCAAGGGCCAGCAGGATCAGGCGCAGCACCGCGCTGTCGAAGCTGTCATAGCCGAGCCGGGGTGCATCGGCCTGGCCATCGGCGGTGTGGCGCAGGATGTCGAAGGCGTAGGTGTAGGTCGCCATGCCCAGCACACCGGCAATCACCAGTTTCAGGATGCCCGGCAGCACCAGCAACGCGCTGCATAACGTCAGTGCGATCAGCGCATACAGTGCCGAGCCTCGCAACGGGTAAGTGGCGATGGCGGGAATGCGCGTCCAGAACGGCGCAAGCGCGGCCTGCGCGGCCACCTTGCGTGCGCGAAAACGGTCTTTCATGACGCTCCCCCAAAGCGTGTGATGTGAAGGGATTGTGCAGGTGCGCGGGCCGCTGCGCAATTGGGGGGGGGCGGCTGGTGATTGGCTGCACCGCATTGGCGGGGCAGCGCTCGAAGTCAGGCGGACAGGCGATTGCCCTGGTGGGCGCCGAGGTGCGCGAGCAGGCGAGTGGCGGCTTGCCCCTGCAGCGCCCGTAGAACCTGCAAAACATGAAGAGGCATGACGATCAATCCGCGAACCAAGACTCGCTGTCACCGACAGCAGTCCTTCGCGCAGAAAGGCATGCAGCGATCAGTTCGCCCGTCCAGGCGCCCTATTGTCGGACATAGGCGCATGGCGCTTCATGCTCATGGCCGGTCTTACCGCTTCCCACCAAAGATACTGCCGAAAATCCCGCGCACGATCTGCTGGCCGATCTTGCTGCCGATGGTGCGCGAGGTTTGCTTGGCCATCGTTTCCAGCATGCCCTGGCGGCGGCCAGTGCCGAATACGGCGTCCTTGACCGCTTTTCCGAAACCGCTGTCCTGCGTGTCTTCTTGCTCGCGGGTCCGCGCGGGCGGAGCGGCAGTCTGCTCCGCGACCTGTTCGACGCGACGTGCCAGCAGTTCGGCGGCCGATTCGCGGTTGATGGCCGTGTCGTAGCGCGTGCCGACCGGGCTGACCGCACGCACCTGTGCGCGTTCGGGCGCGCTGATGGCACCCATGCGGCAGCGCGGCGGGGCGATCAGGGTTTGCTGCACCGGCGCCGGCACGCCCTTGCCCTGCAAGGGAGAAACCAGTGCTTCGCCGGTGCCGAGGCTGGAAATGGCCGAGGCCACATCGAGCTTGGGATTAGCCACGAAGGTCTGCGCCGCAGTCTTGACCGCCTTCTGGTCGCGCGGCGTGTAGGCGCGCAATGCGTGCTGTACGCGATTGCCGAGCTGGCCGAGGATGGTGTCGGGAATGTCGTCGGGAAACTGCGAACAGAAATAGATGCCCACGCCCTTGGAACGGATCAGCCGCACCACCTGTTCGATGCGCTGCACCAGGGCAGCCGGCGCATCGTCGAACAGCAGGTGCGCCTCGTCGAACACGAATACCAGCTTGGGTTGTTCCAGGTCGCCCACTTCCGGCAAGCCCTCGAACAGCTCGGACAACAGCCACAGCAGGAACGTGGAATACAGCTTCGGCTTGAGCACCAGCTGGTTGGCCGCCAGGATGCCGATCACGCCGCGGCCATCCGGTGCCACGCGCATCAGCTCGGCAAGCTCCAGCGCCGGTTCGCCGAAGAACTGCTCGCCGCCGTCCTGCGACAGCCGCAGCAGTGCGCGCTGGATCGCGGCCACCGACTGCGCCGACACCAGCCCGTAACTGGTGGACAACTCCTTGCGCTCTTCCACCACCAGCGCCAGCCGCGCCCGCAGGTCGTCCAGGTCCAGCAGCAACAGGCCGCGGTCGTCGGCGAGCTTGAACACGATGTCCAGCACGCCGGACTGGGTGTCGTTGAGTTCCAGAATGCGGGCGAGCAGGGTGGGGCCCATCTCGCTCACGGTGGTGCGCACCGGGTGCCCTAGCTGCCCATACAGGTCCCAGAACACCACCGGGCTTGCGGCCGGCGCGTAGTCGGCAATGCCCACATCCGTGGCGCGCTGCAGCACGCCGGGCGCGCCGTCGCCGGCCACCGCCAGGCCCGCCACGTCGCCCTTCACGTCTGCCAGGAACACCGGCACCCCCAGCCGCGAGAAGCCCTCGGCCAGGGTCATCAGGGTCACGGTCTTGCCGGTGCCGGTGGCGCCGGCCACCAGGCCATGCCGATTGCCGAAGCGGCCTTCCAGGATGACCGGGATGTCGTCGGTGACGCCTTTGCCGAGCAGGAACGAGGCCATTGCACTGATCCGGTGGAGAAAGACCGGAGTCTAGCGGGCAACGGTGGCAGGCCAGCCAGACGAGCCACCCATGACCCGCCCGAACGTGCGGACGAAGAAGCCGGCCGGGCAGCGGGTCCATCGCCCTGCTCACCGCGCGTCGAAACCCCCCGGTCTGCAGACGATCATCGCGGCCGGGATGCTCGCCAAGCTAACGGGCCACTGACCCCGGCCGCTGCCGCGCCTTGCCCCGGTGTTGCCCCGGCGGCTACCCTGCCTGCCTTTCCGCTGTCCTGCCGACGATGCCGCTCGCTCATTCTGGTTTGCGCCCATGGCCTGTTCTGGTCGTGCTGGCGCTGTTGTCTCTTGCTCCTTCCGCCCAGGCCCTGTCCAAGCGCGATACCGAAAAGGTCGCCGCGCTGGACGCACGCATGGCCGCCGCCGAGAAACGCTACCGCGACGCGCTGGTGCTGGTGAACAACTCCGACCCCAAGGGCACCGCCGAAGGCGACGCTGCGCTGGAGGACATGGAGGATGTCATCGACGCCTGCATCAAGCAGCGCGGTTGCCTGGTCTCCAACCAGCTGGCGACCTACAAGCGGCTGCTGAAGGCGCGCGCCGATGCCGAGTCGCAGGCCGCAGAGGACCCGGAAGACGACGACACCTTGCTGCAGGCCGATCCGGACCATCTCGGCCCGGCGGCCAATGGCGTGCCGGAGGCGGCGCGGGCGGCCTCGCTGCTCAACGACCAGCGCCATGAGTTCGACAAGATGGTGCAGTACAACCCGGCGGTGCAGGCCGGTATCCGTCGCTGGCTGACCGACATGCGGCCGGCACTGATGACCAGCTACGAGAACTACAGCAACCTGCGTGGGGTGATGTGGCCGGAATGGCAGAAGCGCGGCCTGCCCGAGGCGCTGCTGTTCGGCATCATGGCCAAGGAATCCAACGGCAAGGTGCACGCCAGTTCGCGTGCCGGCGCGGCCGGACTGATGCAGTTCATGCCCACCACCGGCCGGCGTTTCGGGCTGGGCCCGGATGGCACCGGCTTCGACACCCGTTTCGATGCGCGTAGCGCGGCCGAAGCCAGCGCCGCCTATCTCAATGAGCGCATGGCCGGGCTCAACCGCAGCATCGAGCTGGCACTGGCTGCCTACAACGGCGGCGAAGGGCGCGCGGCGCGCGTGTTCGCGCAGTCCGGTGGCCGCGGTTTCTGGGAGCAGGACGTCTACAACCAGTTCCCGGCCGAAACCAAGGACTACGTGCCGATGGTGATCGCCGCGGCGTGGATCTTCCTGCACCCGCGCCAGTACGGTGTGGACTTCGCCAAGCTCGACGTGCAACCGGCCACCATCAAGCTGGTCAAGTCGACCTCCATCTACGAGCTCACCATCTGCCTGGGCAGCATGGGCACGCGCGATGGCTACATGCGTGCGCTGCGCAATCTCAACCCGCGTTACGAATCCGACGGCTGGATTCCGGCTGGCACCGTCATCAACGCCACCAACCGCATCGCCAGCCTGTACACGCGTTATTGCGTCAGTGGCCCGCGCGCGGATCTGGCGCGCACCCTGATCACCGCCGACCTCAATAGCGCGATCGTCCGCAGCAGCGCGCCCGAATACGTGCCCAGCGTGGCGGTGGGCGATGTCAGCCAGATGGCCGGCGTGCCGACCACCGTGGCCACCGGCCAGCCGGCAGTGGCCAAGCCCAAGGCCAGGCAGGCGCGCAGCTACACCATCGCCAGGGGCGACACGCTCGGCCGCGTTGCGCAGAAGTACCAGTGCGAGATCAAGGAGCTGGCCAAGGCCAACGGCCTGAAGGCCCCGTCGTATGCGCTCAAACCGGGGCAGAGCATCAAGCTGGCGGGTTGCGATCGCTGAACCGTGCGCTGGCGGTGCCGTGCTGATGGCCGCACCCATTAGACGGCGGTGCGCATCGGCCTTAACCCGCTGGCGTGAGAACAGGCCAGGTCGCGCGAACGCCGTTTTGCTAGCCCGGCGCGGGCAGCGTGTTTCCAATCGAAGGTTTGGCAAACGGCGCGCGGGTGTGCGACGCCTTGTCGGGAATGCCTGGCCGCGGCCAGATCCGCTCCTACGACGGCGGCGAGCGCACGACAAGCCTGATTGCCGTAGGAGCGGACCCTGCCGCGACGAAGCCGTCCAAGTCGCCCTGTTGTGTGCAGTGTGGTGCTTTATCTGGGCTGAGCAAAACGGCGCGCGTAGGGGCGACGCATCGTCGGGAATGCCTGGCCGCGGCCAGGTCCGCTCCTACGACGGTGTCGTTGCAATTTACTGACGACGGGCGAGTGCCTGGCCAAGACGAACCGATGTTTCGGCCGCAAGTCCGCTATCGAGCGTGGCCACACCCGGCGGCAGCAACACGATCACGGTCGAGCCGTAGTTGAAGCGCGCCATCTCCGCGAACTTCTCCAGGGTGACGCCCTTGCCGCGATAATCCTTGCGTGTAATGCGATCGCCGTAGCGTGGAATCTCCACGCCGCTCCACACTGTCTCCACGCCCGACACCAGCAACGCGCCCACCATCACCGAGGCCATTGGGCCAAACTCGGTATCGAAGTGGCACACCAGCCGCTCGTTGCGCGCGAACAGGCGCGGCACGTTGCGCACCGCATCCGGGCCCACACTGAACAGCCGGCCGGGGACGTGCACGGTTTCGCGCAAGGTGCCGGTCCACGGCATGTGCACGCGGTGGTAGTCCTTGGGCGACAGGTACACGGTGGCGAACAGGCCGTTGTTGAATGGTGCGGCGGCTGCCTCGTCGCCGAGCAATTCGGCGGCGGTGAACGACTGACCCTTGGCCTGGAAAATGCGGCCGTTCTCGATCGGACCGAGCTGGCTGATGCGGCCATCGGCAGGCATCAGCAACGCTGCCGGGTCGGCATCGGGCACGCGCGCGCCGGGCTTCAAGGCGCGGGTAAAAAACGCGTTGAAGGTGGGGTAGGCGTGCGGATCCGGCTCCTGCGCCTCGCTCAGATCCACACCGAACTTGCGCGTCACCGTGTCGATCAACCACTGCTTGGTGGACGGTGTCTGCGAATAGGCCAGCGCGCGCGCCAGCGAGGACAGCAACCGGTGCGGCAGCACGTAGGTCAGGGAAGTGACAGGGCTCACGGAGCGGTTACCTTGGTCAGCTGTTGGAGGTCGGCGGCAATCGCCTTCGGGTCGAGCGGGGGGCGGATCAGGCCGGCCAGGCGGCCCTGCGGATCGAGCACGGCGATGCCGGCCGAATGATCCATGCTGTAGTCGTTGGGATTCTGCTCGAACCCCTTGCCCGGCACCTTCTGGAACACGAAGCCCAGCGCAGTGGCAAAGCGTTCCAGCGCGGGCACGTCGGCGGTGGCGGCCAGGGTGTCCTTGTGGAAGGCATGCGCATACTCGCCCAGCCGCGCCGGCGGGTCGCGCTGCGGGTCCACCGACACGAACAGCACGCGCGGACGCAGGCCATCGGGAATGCTCTCCCATTGCTGCTGCGCCACGGCCAGATCGGTCAAGGTGGTCGGGCAGACATCCGGGCAGAACGTGAAGCCCAGAAACACCAGCGTCCAATGCCCCTTGAGCTCGCCGGGCACCAGTTGGGTGCCGTCGGATTGGCGCAGGCTGAATTGCGGCAGCGGACGCGGCTGCGGATAGAAGGTGATGGTCTTGGTGGGCGGCCAGGGCGAACTAGCCGCACCACCGAGGAACTTCTGGCCCAGCAACAGCCCCAGGCCGGCGGCCAGCGCCACCAGCAGCACGATGCCGGTATTGCGATTGAACATGGCGGTTTCCAGTGCAACGGACGCTCATGATACCGATCCGACCTCTATAATCGGGGCCCGATTCCTCTTTAGTTGTTGCCATGACTGCCGCCGCGGCCGACGAACTGCACACCATCATCGACCTGATCCGCTACGGCACCAGCCGTTTCAACGCAGCCGGTCTGACCTTCGGCCACAGCTACGACAATGCGCTGGACGAAGCCACCCAACTGGTCCTGTACAGCCTGCACCTGCCGCACGATCTGGGCCCGGCCTATGGCCAGGCGCGGCTGCTGCGGGCGGAAAAAGAGCAGGTGCTGGGCTTGTTCGAGCGCCGCATCAGCGAGCGCGTGCCGGCCGCATACCTGACCGGCGAGGCCTGGTTCGCCGGCCTGAGTTTCAAGAGCGATACGCGTGCGCTGGTGCCGCGTTCGCCGATCGCCGAGCTGATCGAAGCCGGCTTCGAGCCGTGGCTGGGCGGGCGCGAGGTGACCCGTGCGCTGGACCTGTGCACCGGCTCGGGTTGCATCGCCATTGCGATGGGCCACTACAACCCGCACTGGGATGTGGACGGCGTGGACATCAGCGATGACGCCTTGGCGCTGGCCGCCGAAAACAAGGCGCGCCTGCATGCCGACAATGTCAGCCTGCTCAAGTCGGACCTGTTCACCGGCCTGGCCTGCCGCCAGTACGACCTGATCGTCACCAATCCGCCGTACGTCACCAACGACGAGACCGACGCGCTGCCGCAGGAATACTCCTACGAGCCGGAGCTGGGGCTGCGTGCCGGCGACGATGGTCTGGATCTGGTGCTGAAGATCCTGCGCGATGCGCCGCAGCACCTGAGCGAAGACGGTCTGCTGATCTGCGAAGTCGGCGAATCCGAGCAGCATCTGATCAAGCTGCTGCCCGAGGTGGATCTGGCCTGGGTCGAGTTCAAGGTCGGGCAGATGGGCATCTTCGCGGTGGAATGCCGCGAATTGATCGCACACGGCGCACGCATCGCCGAGCTGGCCGCGCAGCGATGAGGCTGCGCGCATGAGTGCCAATGCGTTCGGCAAGCTGTTTACTGTCACCACCTTCGGCGAATCGCATGGGCCGGCGATCGGCTGCGTTGTCGATGGCTGCCCTCCCGGCCTGGAAATTGCGCCGGAAGAGTTCACCCACGATCTGCAGCGCCGTGCCAGCGGCAAGAGCCGGCACACCTCGGCGCGCCGCGAGGCCGATGAGATCGAGATCCTCTCCGGCGTGTACGAAGGCCGCACCACCGGCACGCCGATCGGCTTGCTGATCCGCAATACCGACCAGCGCAGCAAGGACTACAGCAACATCGCCCAGCAGTTCCGCCCCGGCCATGCGGATTACAGCTACTGGCAGAAATACGGCATTCGCGATCCACGCGGCGGTGGTCGCTCGTCGGCGCGCGAAACCACCATGCGCGTCGCCGCCGGCGTCATCGCCAAGAAGTGGCTCAAGCAGCGCTATGGCGTGCTGGTGCGTGGCTTCCTGTCGCAGCTGGGCGAGATCCGCCCGACCGGTTTCGACTGGGATGCGGTGGAAGACAACCCGTTCTTCTGGCCGCATGCCGCGCAGGTGCCGGAGCTGGAAACCTACATGGATGCCTTGCGCAAGTCCGGCGATTCGGTCGGCGCGCGCGTGGACGTGGTGGCCGGCGGCGTTCCCGCAGGCTGGGGCGAGCCGATCTACGGCAAGCTCGATGCCGAACTTGCGGCTGCGTTGATGAGCATCAACGCGGTCAAGGGCGTGGAGATCGGCGACGGTTTCGCCAGCGCGGCGCAAAAGGGCACCGAGCACCGCGACCTGATCACCCCGGAAGGCTTTCTCAGCAACCATGCCGGCGGCATCCTGGGCGGTATTTCCACTGGCCAGGCGGTCACTGCTTCGATGGTACTCAAGCCCACCTCCAGCCTGCGCCTGCCCGGCGCCACGGTGGATGCCGACGGTAACGTGGTCGATGTGATCACCACCGGCCGGCACGACCCCTGCGTGGGGATTCGCGCCACCCCGATCGCCGAAGCGATGATGGCGCTGGTGCTGATGGACCAGGCGTTGCGGCATCGTGCGCAATGCGGCGATGTCGGCGAGGTGGCCCCGCGCATTCCCGGTCAGGTCGATGTCTGACGCGGGTCGCGCCAGGGTGTGGGTCAGCCAGCCGTTGTTCGACGATGTGGTCGCGCAGCTGGGCGAGCATTTCGAGCTGACCACCACCGGGCGCGTCACCGCCTGGTCGCCGGCCGAACTGGCCGCGCAGCTGGCATCGCTGGACGGCGCGCTGATCACCCTCAACGAGCGGATCGGTGCAGCGGAAATCGCTGCGGCACCGCAACTGCGCGCCATCGCCAATGTCGGCGTGGGCTACAACAATCTCGACATCGACGCCTTGAGCGCGGCCGGCATCCTGGCCAGCAACACCCCGGACGTGCTCACCGAAACCACCGCCGATCTCGGCTTCGCGCTGCTGATGGCCACTGCACGCCGCATCACCGAGTCCGAGTGCTGGCTGCGCGACGGGCAGTGGGGGCAGTGGTCGTTCAAGACCATGCTCGGCACCGACATCCACGGCAGCACGCTCGGCATCCTGGACATGGGCCGGATCGGGCAGGGCATCGCGCGGCGCGGCGCGCACGGCTTCGGCATGCGCGTGCTGTATCACAACCGCAGCCAGTTGCCGGCCGCCACCGAGCAGGCGCTGGGCGCGCAGTACGTCGATTTCGAGACCTTGCTGGCGCAGTCCGATCATCTGGTGCTGGTGTTGCCCTACACCAGGGACTCTCACCACATCATCGATGCCGCGGCACTGGGCAGGATGCGCGCCACCGCTACGCTGGTGAACATTGCGCGCGGCGGCATCGTCGATGAGCTGGCGCTGGCCGATGCGCTGGCCAACGGGCGTCTGGCCGGTGCCGGCCTGGATGTGTACGAAGGCGAACCCCGCGTGCGTCCGGAGCTGCTGGCGCTGCGCAACGTGGTGCTCACCCCGCATATCGGCAGCGCCAGCCTGGCCACGCGCCGTGCGATGGTGCAGCTGGCGGTGGACAACCTGATCGCCGCCCTGGGCAAGGGTCCGCAGGCCGGGCATCCGCCGAGCGCGCTCAATGCCGATGCGATTGCCGCTGCCAAACGTGGCGGCACCGGCGCGGATGCGAAAAAAGCCGGCGTCATCGGCACCATCTCGACCAAACGATAGGGAACCTCCGCGGCCAGCGTTGGAGGTTCCCCGAACCCAACGCGCAGTGCTCCCTTTCTTTTCCCCTTTCGATAAAGACATTCTCATGAGCAACGAAAACCGTCGTTTCAACGTCGCGGTCGTGGGCGCCACCGGCGCTGTCGGCGAGACCATGCTGAGCATCCTGGCCGAGCGCAACTTCCCGGTCGCCACCCTGTATGCGCTGGCGTCCTCGCGCTCGGCGGGCGGGCAGGTGGAGTTCAATGGTGGCAAGGTCGATGTGCTGGACCTGGCCGAGTTCGACCCCACCGGCGTGGACATCGCGCTGTTCTCCGCCGGCGGCAGCGTGTCCAAGGAATACGGCCCCAAGTTCGCCGCGGCCGGTGCGGTGGTGATCGATAATTCGTCGGCGTTCCGTTACGACGACGACGTGCCGCTGGTGGTGTCCGAAGTCAACCCGGAAGCGCTCAGGCAGCGCCCGCGCGGCATCGTCGCCAACCCCAATTGCTCGACCATGCAGATGCTGGTGGCACTGGGCCCGATCCACCGCACCTACGGCATCGAGCGCATCAATGTGGCGACCTACCAGTCGGTCTCCGGCGGCGGGCGTTCGGCGATGGAAGAGCTGGGCAAGCAGACCAGCGAGCTGCTGAGTTTCCAGGACATCGACCCGCAGCGGTTCCCGGTGCAGATCGCCTTCAACCTGATCCCGCACATCGACGACTTCCAGGACAACGGCTACACCAAGGAAGAGATGAAGCTGGTCTGGGAAACCCGCAAGATCCTTGGCGACGACAGCATCCAGGTCAACCCCACCGCGGTGCGCGTGCCGGTGTTCTACGGTCACTCCGAAGCGGTGGCGATCGAAACCCGCGACAAGATCACCGTGGAAGCGGCGCGCGCGCTGCTGGCAGCATCGCCCGGCGTGGAAGTGGTGGACGAGCGCACCCCCGGCGGCTACCCGACCCCGGTCACGCATGCCTCCGGCAAGGACGCGGTGTTCGTCGGTCGCATCCGCGAAGACTTCTCGCACCCGCGTGGCCTGAACCTGTGGATCGTCTCGGACAACATCCGCAAGGGCGCCGCGCTCAATGCCGTGCAGCTGGCCGAACTGGTGGCGCAGGAAGGCTGAGCCAGCCGGTTCACTCGCAGGAGCGCGCCCGAGCGCGACGTGCGTTACCGATACGCCTCATCGCGCTCAGGCGCGCTCCTACGCTGGCGTGCGCACAAGGCTGGCCGGCGTAGGCGTGCGCCGCCGGCTCCATCCGCGCCCATCTGCCGGGCCGCATCTTGGTTGGTCCTATCGACAGCATGTCATTCGCATGGGTGTCGCAGGGCGGCGGCGACTTTTTCGCTCATCCAGCGGCTATATTGATGCCCATGAAACATAGGGGCAGGGGCGCGATGCGTCCGATACAAGGGATAGGTGCGTTGCTGCTGATGGCCTGCAGCGGCGCAGCCATGGCGTTGGGGCTGGGCGATATCCGGGTGCTGTCCAAGCCCGGGCAACCGCTGGTGGCGGAGATCCCGGTCATCTCCAACGAGCCGGGCGAGCTCGACAACGCACGCGTGGCGCTGGCCTCGGCCACCACGTTTGCGCGCGTCGGCCTGGAGCGGCCGCAGGGATTGGTCAGCAACCTGCAGTTCCAGTTCGCACAGGATGCGCGCGGGCGCGCGGTGATCCGCGTGACCAGCAGCCAGCCGGTGGACCGGCCGGCAATCAACTTCCTGATCGAAGTGGAGTGGAGCCAGGGCCGCCTGGTGCGCGAATACGCGGCGCTGGTGGATGCGCCCAATACCGCTGCAGCCATCGCCGAACCAGCCATCGACGCGCCGCAGGCCGGTGCCAGCAATACCATCGCCCGCGAACCTGCTGCCGCACCCGTGGCGGCAGCCGAGCGCAGCGGCTCGGATGCCGGCACCGCCGTCCCCTCTGCGCGCCCGGCGGCCGGTGCGGCTGCGGCCACACAGGCCGCCGGCGATACGCTGCCGGCGGTGCGCGCGGGCCAGACCCTGTCCGAAATCGCCGCATCCGTGGCACGCTCCAGTGGGCACTCGCTGGATCAGGCCATGCTGGCGCTGTTGCGCACCAATCCCGACGCCTTCATCAACGGCAACATCAACCGCCTCAAGCAGGGCGCAGTCCTGCGCACGCCACAGCAAGATGCGTTGGCGCAGGTCGGTGCCGCAGAAGCGGCTGTGATGGTGCGCGAGCAGGCCGCGCAGTGGCGGCAGGCGCGCTCGGCCATTCCACAGCCGGCCGAGGCCGGTGCTGCGGCTGCAGCGACGCCGGCCCCGGCGACACCTGCCGCATCCGCTGCCGCCGGCAATGGCGCGCGGCTCGAAATCGCCCCGGCAGTGGCGAGTCAGAACAACCCCGCCGGCGCGACGTCCGGCACCAGTGCCGAAGGCGAGGGCGAGATGGCGGCCAATCAACAGTTGCAACAGGCCAAGGAAGACATCGCCACCCGCGATGCGGAACTGCAGGATCTGCGCTCGCGCGTGGCCGATCTGGAAAAGCTCAAGCAGCAGCAGCAAGCCTTGATCGCGATGAAAGACACCGACCTGGCTGCGGCGCAGAAGCGCCTTGCCGAGGCGCCGCAGGCCGCGCCGCAAGGCGGCGGTTTTCCGCTGTGGTTGATCGGTGGCCTGGTGCTGATCGTGGCGGCAGTGGTCGCGTGGCTGGCCGCACGGCGCCGCAAACCTTCGCCGCTGCCGCCGTTGCCACGGCGCCAGTTCGACTTCATGCCGCCGGCCCCACCGGTTGCTGCAGGCGCCGCACAGGACGATGCGCCGGTCACCGATCCCAGCGAGCGCGAGGTGCTGCACGAGACCGAGTTCGAACAGGCCGATCTGCGCGACGACGAGCGCGCCCACGGGCCGCAGCCGCCATTGTCGGAGGTGCTGCGCCGCGAGCCGCAGTGGGCCGAACCGGTGGCTGCGCCTGTGGTGGTCAACAGCGATGAGTGGCGCGCGCTGCGTGCCGCCCCGCCGCCGCCGGCCGAGCCCGAGCCGGCAGCAGGGCCGTTCGAGACGCAGCGCGACGCTGCGCATCCGGGCGTCACCGCGCCTGCGTCAGCGGCGCCGAACGCCGATGAGAGCCGCGTGGATCCGGATCAGGCGGCGCAACACCACGCGCCGCAAAGCCAGCTGGATTTCGAGCCGGCGCCGGTGGCCCCGGTCGCCGTGCCGAACCCGGTCGCCGACCGGCAATTCGCCTCGGCCGGCCGCGATCGCCTGGAACTGGCGGTCGCTTACATGGACCTGGGCGACAAGGACACCGCGCGCGGCCTGCTGCTGGAGGTCGCCGCCACCGGCGACGACGCCATCCGTGCCGAAGCGGCCCAACTGCTGGAGCGCCTGGCATGAGCCCGGCCATGGACAGCATGGCGGTGCGCGAGCGCCGTATCGACTACGTGGAGTTCGGCTCAACCGATCCGGATGCCAGCCGTGCCTTTTTCGAGGCCGTGTTCGGCTGGCAGTTCCAGGCCTACGGCCCGGATTATCTGGCCTTCAACGATGGTCGCATGGACGGGGGCTTCTACCGCACGGCGATCGCGGCCCCGGGCGAGGGCGGCCCACTGGTGGTGCTGTATGCCGACGATCTGGCACCGATGCTCGAGCGCGTGCGCGCGGCCGGCGGCGAGATCGTCAAGCCGGTATTCGGTTTCCCTGGTGGCAGCCGGTTTCATTTCCGCGAGCCGGGCGGTTCCATGCTGGCGGTGTGGTCGGAGCGATCCGTCGCGTAGGGCAGGTCACTGCGGTGCTGTGCCGGTGGAGTCGCCAGGCATGCGCGGCGACCGAGGTGTGGGCTGGATGTTGATGCCCGCCATCTGGCGTTCTAGCGATGTTGCTACGACCCCGAGTTGCTGCGAACTGACTCCGGTCAGCTTGCGTTTGCCGCGCGTTCGGCAGGTTGACCGATTGAACACACAGGTAGGTACCGATGCGTTACGCGCTGGGCGTGGAGTATGACGGCAGCCAATTCCAGGGCTGGCAGCAGCTGGGCGAGCACGGCGGGCCCAGCGTGCAGGCCAGCCTGCAGGCAGCCTTGTCGTCGGTAGCCGATGCGCCGATCCAGGTCGTGTGTGCCGGCCGCACCGATGCCGGCGTCCATGGGCAATGCCAGGTGGTGCATTTCGACAGCGATGCGCGGCGTGAGCCGCGTGGCTGGATGCTGGGTACCACCGCGCGGCTTCCCGCGTCGGTTGCGGTGCGCTGGTGCGTGCCGGCCGCCGACGATTTTCATGCGCGGTTTTGCGCGCGCGCGCGGCGCTACCGCTACCGCCTGTTGAATCGTCAGATCCGTCCGGCCCTGCATCGGCATACCCTGAGTTGGGAGCGCCGCCCGCTCGACGCCGACGCCATGCATGTCGCCGCGCAGGCGTTGCTGGGCGAGAACGACTTCAGTGCGTTTCGCAGCGTGCAATGCCAGGCGCTGCACGCACGTCGCAATCTGCAGGCGATCAGCGTGCGGCGCGATGGCGAGGTGGTGGAAGTGGAGGTCCAGGCCAATGCATTCCTTCATCACATGGTGCGGAATATTGTTGGCTCGCTGATGTTGGTCGGGTCCGGTGAGCAACCGGCCGACTGGATCGCGACGTTGCTGGCCGGACGCGACCGCACGGTTGCCGGCCCGACAGCGCCGCCACAAGGCCTGGTGTTTATCGGGCCTCTGTATCCTGCAGAGTGGCATCTGCCTGCCGAGGTGACCCAATGAATCGATCGCTGTACCGCACCCGTATCAAGTTCTGCGGCATGACCCGCGCCGGCGATATCCGGCTGGCCGGGGAGCTGGGTGTGGACGCGGTAGGTTTCATCTTTGCGCATGGCAGCCCGCGCCGCGTGGCACCGGCCGAAGCGCGTGCGATGCGCCAGGCCACCGCGCCGATGGTCGATGTGGTGGCCTTGTTCCGCAACAACTCCAAGGAAGAAGTACGCGAAGTGGTGCGCACCGTGCGCCCGACCTTGCTGCAATTCCACGGCGAGGAAGACGACGCGTTCTGCCGCAGCTTCAACCTGCCGTATCTCAAGGCGGTACCGATGGGGAGCGCCGGCGTCAATGGCGAAGACGCCAACGCACGCACCTTGCAGCTGGCCTATCCGAATACCGCCGGTTTCCTGTTCGACAGCCATGCGCCGGGGGCCGGCGGCGGCACCGGCAAGACCTTCGACTGGTCGCGCCTGCCCACCGGCTTGCACCGTCCGTTCCTGCTCGCCGGCGGCATCAATGCCGACAACGTCTTCGATGCCATCGTCGCCACCTTGCCATGGGGCGTGGATGTGTCCAGCGGCGTGGAACTGGCGCCCGGGATCAAGGACGGCCACATGATGCGCAAGTTCGTCGAAGAAGTGCGCCGCGCCGACTGCCACGAGTTGGGGTGAGTCGGGAATCGGGAATCGAAAAGCGGTGGGCGCCGTTGGCGCATCTTTCTGGTGGGTGATCAGAAGGCTTGAGACTTTGATGTGCGCAGCGGCGCTGAGCTGGCCTCCAGCATCAGGATGGCCGCAGGATGGCGCTCAGGCGATCAGTGACGCGTGCTGATCCTCGGCAAGTGCACTGCGTAGCCAGTTGGCCAGTCGCGCGATACGCGGGTCCGGGTTGCGTCTTGCGGCACAGAGCACCCAACGTCCGTGGGTCGGGGTGAATCCCCACGGCGCCAGCAGGCGTCCGGCCGCCAGGTCCGCGGCCACCAGGGGGTGCGGGGCGATCGCCACGCCCAGACCGGCGGCGGCGGCCTCCAGCAGATAGACCAGATGTTCGAATTCGATGCCCAGGCGCAAGGTGTCCGACGCCATGTCGTGTGCCTGGGCCCATTCCGGCCATGCTTGCGGGCGCGAGCGGGTGTGCAGGACCGGGTGGTCGCGCAGAGCCTTAAGGCTGTGGCGATCGAGCTGCAAGGTCGCTGCCAGTTGCGGGCTCAGTACCGGGCCGATCCATTCCACGCCGAGCTCGTGCACCTGCCACTCGCCCGGCCATGGTGGCGACTCCAGCAGCAGGGCCGCGTCCAGCCCGTCCAGGTCAGGGCCAGGCGGTTGCTCGTTGGCCGACAGGTGCAGGCGCAGGTCGGGCAGGTCGCGTTGCAGCCGGCCCAGGCGGGGAATGACCCAGCGCGCCAGCAGGCTGCCCGAGCACCCCAACACCAGTGGCGCCTCGCTGGCCGGGTGACGCAGCGCCGCCCAGGCATCGCCGATCAGGGCAAATCCGTCCCCGGTGGCGTCGCGCAGCCGTGTCCCGGCGGCGGTGAGGACCAGGCCGCGGCCCTGGCGGGCGAACAAGGCCGTGCCCAGCGCCTGTTCCAGCGAACGCACATGGCGGCTGATGGCGCCATGGGTCACGTGCAACTCCTGTGCGGCCCGGCTGACGCTCTGCAGGCGGGCGGCGGCCTCGAAGGCGCGCAAGGCGGCTAGCGGCGGGAGCGATACCGTCATGTGTGAGTCCAGATCACAGGTTGCGGCAATCTTATCGATGTATCGCGCTGCCGGCCTGCGGTAGAGTTGCCGCTTCGCGTATGACCGCACTGCTGCAGAGGATTCCCATGTCGGCCCAGCCCATCAGTGACTTTTATGCCTACCCGGACGCTGCCGGCCATTTCGGCAAGTTCGGCGGCCGCTTCGTCGCCGAAACCCTGATCGGCCCGCTGCAGGAACTGGCTGCCGCCTACGACCAGGCGCGTCAGGATCCGAGCTTCATCGCCGAATACGACAAGGACCTCAAGCACTACGTCGGCCGGCCCAGCCCGATCTATCGCGCCGAGCGGCTCAGTCGCGAGGTGGGCGGGGCGCAGATCCTGCTCAAGCGCGAGGACCTGAACCACACCGGCGCGCACAAGATCAACAACACCATCGGCCAGGCCTTGCTGGCCAGCCGCATGGGCAAGACCCGCATCATCGCCGAGACCGGTGCCGGCCAGCACGGCGTGGCCAGTGCCACGGTGGCGGCGCGGCTGGGCCTGGAGTGCGTGGTCTACATGGGTGCCACCGACATCGAGCGGCAGAAGATCAACGTCTACCGCATGAAGCTACTGGGCGCGACGGTGATTCCGGTGACCTCCGGCTCGGCCACGCTCAAGGATGCGCTCAACGAGGCGATGCGCGACTGGGTGACCAATGTGCGCGACACCTTCTACATCATCGGCACCGTGGCCGGCCCGGACCCGTATCCGCGCATGGTGCGCGACTTCAACGCCATCGTTGGCCGCGAAGCGCGCGAGCAGATGCTGCAGGACTACGGCCGGCTGCCGGATGCGATCAGCGCCTGTGTCGGCGGCGGCAGCAATGCGATCGGCCTGTTCCACGCCTTCCTCAATGACCCCGGCGTCAGGATCTACGGTGCCGAGGCGGCGGGCGACGGCATCGCCACCGGCCGGCATGCCGCCTCCATCGCCGCAGGCCGCCCCGGCGTGCTGCACGGCAACCGCACCTATGTGATCTGCGACGACGACGGCCAGATCACCGAGACCCATTCGATCTCCGCCGGCCTGGATTACCCGGGCGTGGGGCCGGAGCACTCTTTCCTGTCCGATAGCGGCCGCGCGGTGTATCAGGGCATCACCGACGACGAGGCGATGGCCGCCTTCCATCTGCTGGCGCATACCGAAGGCATTCTGGCCGCGCTCGAATCGAGCCACGCGGTGGCGCAGTCGATCAAGCTCGCGCGCGCGATGCCCAAGGACGCGCTGATCCTGTGCAACCTGTCCGGCCGCGGCGACAAGGACGTGCACACCATCGCTGCGCGCGAAGGCGTGCAGGTCTGATGCCACTGCGGCGCGTCACGGTGACCGCGCTGGTCGACCAGCCGGGCGCCGCAGATCCGCACCTGCTCGGAAAACAGTGGCTGCGGCTGCTGCCTGGACGGTTTTGACCTCGAGGTCGACGCCCAGGCATTGACCGAACTGCTGCCTGCCATGCACCAGGATATCCATTGAAGCAATCGCACCGCCTCTAACTTTTTTGCAAGGTCTTTCAATGCGTCGTATCGACGAAACCTTCCAGCGCCTGCGCGCTGATGGCCGCAAGGCACTCATCCCCTTCATCACCGCCGGCGACCCGTCGCTGGAAGCCACCGTACCGGTCATGCACGCGCTGGTGCGTGCCGGTGCCGACGTCATCGAGCTGGGGGTGCCGTTCTCCGACCCGATGGCCGACGGCCCCACCATCCAGCGCAGCTCCGAGCGCGCGCTGGGCCGTGGTGCCGGCCTGGCCTACGTGCTGGAAGCGGTGCACGAGTTTCGCCGCGAAGATGCCGTCACCCCGGTGGTGCTGATGGGCTACCTCAATCCGATCGAGATCCACGGCACCCGGCGCTTCGCCGAGGCTGCCGTGGCCGCGGGCGTGGATGGCCTGCTGCTGGTGGACCTGCCGCCGGAAGAGGCGGACGAAACCCGGGACATCTTCAGCGACGTCGGGCTGGCACTGATCGCGCTGGCCTCGCCGACCACCAGCGAGCAGCGCCTGGACATGCTGTGCAGTACCGCGCAGGGTTACCTGTACTACGTGAGCTTTGCTGGCGTCACCGGTGCCTCGGACCGGCTCGATACCCAGGCCGCCAGCGACCGCCTGCGCCAGTTGCGCCACCGCGCCGGCGCGCCGGTGGTGGCCGGCTTCGGCATCAAGGACGCCGCCAGCGCGGCCGCGATGGCCGTCGATGCCGATGGCGTGGTGGTCGGCAGCGCCCTGGTGGCGGCCCTGGCCGAAGCGGGCGACGTCCGCAGCGCCCGCGAACGCGCCGAAGCCTTCCTGGCCCCGCTTCGGCAGGCGCTGGATCGACCCTGAAGCCAGGCCAAAGCCGCTCCCGCGTGGATGCCTGCGGCTTCGCCCGTACCCTCACCCCAACCCCCGCTCCGCGCCCCGGCCTGCGCTTGCAGCGCGGGCGCTCCAAGGCACGCGCGCCAGTGGCGCGCAACCCGTGCCTTCTCGCCCCGGGGGGAGAGGGGCTTTCGTCGCCTTCTCCCGTCGGGGGCGGATGAGGGGGCGGGTGAAGCCATGGGCACTCAAGCGAAAGCGCCGCAGCTACAACGCGCCGAAGCAACCTGCAATCAACCAGCTGCCAGCATTCCGGAACGTCAGGCCACCCCAAGGCCCATCAGGGGTTAACACGCGCCAGATCTTGCGTTCATGACGTCCGCTACCTTGGCATTCCTGCGGCGCGTTAGACTGTCGCTCCTCTGCGGCCTGCAAGGCCGCCCTGCATGGATTGTCATACACGCATGAGTTGGCTCAGCAAATTGATGCCCTCCGGCATCCGCACCGAGAACACCCCGGCCAAGAAGCGCAGCGTTCCCGAGGGTCTGTGGGAAAAGTGCAGCAACTGCGGCAGCGCGCTGTACGGCCCGGAGCTCGAAGAGAACCTGGAGGTGTGTCCGAAGTGTGACCACCACATGGCCATTCGCGCCCGCGCGCGGCTGAACTCGCTGTTCGACCCGGAGACCGCGACCACCGAGATCGCCGCCCAGCTGGGCCCGGTCGACGTGCTCAAGTTCAAGGACCAGAAGCGTTACGGCGAACGCATCAAGGCCAGCCAGAAGGCCAGCGGCGAGTACGACGCGCTGATCGCCATGCGCGGCACGCTCAAGGGCAATCCGCTGGTTGCCGCCGCCTTCGACTTCGCCTTCATGGGTGGCTCGATGGGTTCGGTGGTCGGCGAGCGCTTTGCGCGTGCGGCCGAAGTGGCGCTGGAAGTGGGCTGCCCGTTCGTGTGCTTTTCCGCCAGTGGCGGCGCGCGCATGCAGGAAGGCCTGTTCTCGCTGATGCAGATGGCCAAGACCTCCGCAGCGCTCGGGCGCCTGCGCGACGCCGGCCTGCCGTATATCTCGGTGCTGACCCATCCCACCACCGGTGGCGTGTCGGCATCGTTTGCCATGCTGGGCGACATCAACATCGCCGAGCCGCATGCACTGATCGGCTTCGCCGGCCCGCGCGTGATCGAGCAGACCGTGCGCGAAACGTTGCCGGAAGGCTTTCAGCGCTCGGAATTCCTGCTCGACCACGGCGCCATCGACCAGATCTGCGACCGTCGCCAGATGCGCGACCGCATCGCCGAGCTCACTGCCATGATGATGCGGCAGGCGCAGCCGCACGACGTCGACGCCGCATGAGCGCACGCAAATATTTCGGTACCGACGGCATCCGCGGGCGGGTCGGGCAGGGCGTGATCTCGGCCGACTTTGTGCTGCGCCTGGGCAATGCGCTGGGTCGTGTGCTCACCCAGGGCCGCAGCAAGCGTCCGCTGGTGTTGATCGGCAAGGACACGCGCATTTCCGGCTATATGTTCGAAGCGGCGTTGGAAGCCGGCCTGGTCGCGGCCGGCGCCGACGTGCAGATGATCGGGCCGATGCCGACACCGGCGATCGCGTTCTTGACCACCACTCTGCGCGCCGATGCCGGGGTGGTGATCAGTGCTTCGCACAACCCGCACTACGACAACGGCATCAAGTTCTTTTCCGCCGAGGGCGAGAAGCTCGACGACGCCACCGAAGCGGCGATCGAAGCCGCCCTGGACGAGCCGTTCCACACCGTGGAATCCGAGCGCCTGGGCAAGGCCATCCGTACCCGCGACGCGATCGGCCGCTATATCGAGTTCTGCAAGGCCAGCGTGGCGCGCGGCTTCACCCTGCAGGGACTGAAGATGGTGCTGGACTGCGCGCATGGCGCCACCTATCACATTGCGCCGATGCTGTTCCGCGAGCTGGGCGCCGAGGTGGTGGTGATCGGCGCCGCACCGGATGGGCTCAATATCAACGACGGTGTGGGGTCGACGCATATCGACAATCTCGCCGCCAAGGTGCGGCAGAGCGGGGCGCATCTGGGCATCGCCTTCGACGGCGACGGCGACCGTGTGCTGATGGCCGACGACCAGGGCAACCCGGTCGACGGCGACGACCTGCTGTACGTGCTGGCACGGTCGTGGCAGGCCAGTGGCCGGCTCACCGGCACGGTGGTCGGCACGTTGATGACCAACTACGGGCTGGAACCGGCGCTGGCCAGGCTGCAGATCCCGTTCCAGCGCGCGAAGGTCGGCGACCGTTACGTGCACCAGGCATTGGTCGAAGGCGGCGGCACGCTGGGCGGGGAAACCTCCGGCCACCTGCTGTGCCTGGACCGTGCCAGCACCGGCGATGGCATCGTCAGCGCGCTGCAGGTGCTCGAAGCCCTGGGCCGCGACGGGCATAGCCTGCGCGAAGCGCTGCGCGATCTGGCCAAGGTGCCGCAGAAGACCGTGAACGTGCGTCTGGATGGCGGCGCCGCCAAGGCGATCGTAGAGGCGCCCGGTGTGCAGCAGGCGTTGCAGCAGGCGCAGGTGGCGGTGCAGGGGCGCGGACGCGCCTTCCTGCGTCCCTCGGGCACCGAGCCGGTGGTGCGCGTGACCGTGGAAGCCGACGATGCCGGCCTGATGCAGGCCACGCTCGACCGTCTCTCCGGAGCGGTGCGTGACGCGGCGTGAGTCGCTGATCATTGGCGTGTGCGTAGTCTTCGCCAAGGCCGTGACGTTCTACCTGTTATATCGCCTGTTGTCCTGAGCGGCAGGCGTCTCCTTTCCCGACTTCCACTGCAGATACCCGTATGAGCGCCCGCATCCCGACCCTGGACATCACCCGTTTCGACAGCGACCGCGACGCCTTCGTCGCCGAGCTCGGTGCGGCCTACCGGCAGTGGGGTTTTGCCGGCATCCGCAATCACGGCATTGCACAGGCCGATATCGATGCCGCCTACGAGGTGTTCAAGGCGTTCTTCGCCCTGACCGAAGAGGTGAAGCGCCGCTATCACCTCGCCGGTAGCGGCGGTGCGCGTGGCTACACCGCCTTCGGCGTGGAAACCGCCAAGGACTCCAGGCATTTCGATCTGAAGGAGTTCTGGCATATCGGCCGCGAGATTCCCGACGATTCGCCGTATCGCGAGGTGATGCCGCCGAATCTGTGGCCGGAAGAAGTGCCCGGCTTCCGCGAACGCGGCTACCGGCTGTACAAGCAGCTGGATCAGCTCGGCTCGCGGGTGCTCTCGGCGCTGGCCCTGCACATCGGCCTGCCGCAGGACTATTTCGTCGACAAGACCAACAACGGCAATTCGATCCTGCGCCCGATCCATTACCCGCCGATCACCAGTGACGACATCCCCAACGTGCGTGCCGGCGCGCACGGCGACATCAACTTCATCACTCTGTTGGTCGGTGCCAGTGCCGCCGGGCTGGAAGTGCGCTCCAACGATGGCGAGTGGGTGCCGTTCACCGCAGACGCCGACACCATCGTGGTCAATATCGGCGACATGCTGCAGCGGCTCACCAATCACGTGTATCCGTCGACGATCCACCGCGTGGTCAATCCCCCGGGCGAAGCCGCGCGCAAGCCGCGCTATTCGGTGCCGTTCTTCCTGCACCCGAATCCAGATTTCGTGATCGACGTGCTGCCCTCGTGCATCAGCGCCGGCAATCCCAGCCGCTATCCCGAGCCGATCACCGCGCATGGATTCCTGGAAGAGCGCCTGCGCGAGATCAAGCTGAAGTAATCACCGCAGCAGCGGCGCCGTGGCGTTTACGGTCTTGCTGCCAGCAGTGGAGGGCGCTGCGCTGCATTGCCGCGCCCGCAACACAGCCATGACACCGGCCACACTTCCGTTCATAAAATTCTGCTCGTGTCTGGTTAAAGCTTGCGATCACTCGCGCCGATAAATCAGTCTGATCGCTAGCGCGACGTCGGACTCGCCTGGCGCCCGCTGCCGATTGCACGAGGTATTGGCGCATGCGGATGCGGTGGATCAAACAAGCAAGTGCGGTATCGGCGCTTGCACTCTGTGGCGCGATGGCGCCTGGGGCGGCAACGCCGGTGAGCGTGACCGTCACCGATGCCAATGGCGTCCTGGTCGATGCGGTGGTCAGCCTGGAGGTGCCGCGTCCTGCTGCTGCCGCGGTCGGGAAGACCGTTGAGATGGATCAGGTCAATTCGCAGTTCGTTCCTGCGGTGCTGGCGATATCTGTCGGGACCGCGGTGCGGTTTCCGAACAACGACCAGATCCGCCATCAGGTCTATTCGTTCTCTCCCGCCAAGCGCTTCGAATTGCCGTTGTTCCAGGGCACCACAGCGGCGCCGGTACGGTTCGATCAAGCGGGCCTGGTAACGGTGGGCTGCAACATCCACGACTGGATGCTGGGCTACATCGTGGTGCTGGATACTCCGTATTTCGGCAAGACCGGTAGCGATGGCCGCGTGCAACTTGATGCACCGGCGGGTGCGTACACGCTGCGCGTCTGGCATCCGCGCATCAAGGGCGCAGCGGCCACCGAGCCGCTGCAGGTTGCACGCGAGGCGGTGCAACGCCGCGTCACCCTGCAGACCACGGGCGCTGCCCCGACGGTGGCGCCGGCGGACGATCGGGTGCGCGCGCTGCAGGACAAGTTCCGCCGCGCCGAGCCCAAGAAGCCGCATCCATGAAAGCGATGCGGCTGCATACGCGCATTGCGGTCCTGCTAGTGCTGGTTGTGCTTGCCACGCAGGCGCTGACCTTCATCGCAGTGCAATTGGCAACCGAACGCAGCGTCAAGGCGCAACTGGGCGAAGAACTGCAGATCGGCGAACGCGTCTGGCAGCGCATCAACCTGCGTCGCGACGAACAACTGCTGCAGTCGGCATCGGTGCTGGCAGACGACTTCGGATTTCGCGCCGCGGTGGCCAGCGGCGATGTCCCCACCATGCAATCGGCGCTGCGCAATCATGCTGCGCGCATGTCCGCGCAGACCGCGCTGCTGCTCTCGCCGGATGGGCAATTCCTGACCGGGCTGGCCGACGTGCCGCAGGCCGAACAACTACGTGCCGTTCAGGCATTGTTGCAGCAGGCGCAGCGCGACGGGCGCGCGGTCGGCGTGGTCGCGCTGGATCAGCACATCGTGCGGCTGGCGGTGGTGCAGGTGCTGGCGCCAAGCCGCGTGGGCTGGATCGCGATCGGCAACGAATCCGGCGAAGGCCTGGCGCAGGACTTCCGCAGCACGACCGGACTGGATGCCACGTTCTATGCCGATGGGTCGCCAATCCGCGTCCTGGCATCCACCCTGGAGCCGGCTGCACGCAGCGAATTTGCGCAGCAGTTGCCGGCGGCCGAGCGCACCCAGGCGGCGGCCATTCCGTTGACGCTGGGCCAGTCGCGCTACCTGGTCAAGCTGCAATCGATCCAGGGCGATAGTCATGTGCGGGTGGCGCTGCAGGCATCGCTGGATCGCGCCGTGGCGCCTTACCGCATCCTCAAGTTGCGCATCCTGCTGCTTGCCGGCCTGGCCACGGCCGCCGCCCTGGGTGTGGCGATCTTCTTGGCGCGTAGCGTCAGCAAGCCGGTGGCGCAACTGGTGCAGGCGGCGCGACGCATCCAGCGAGGCGATTACCAGAACGCGGTCGAGGTCCCGCCGGGCCGTGAGCTGGCCGAACTCGCCGATAGCTTCGGGCGCATGCAGCAACAGATTGCAAGCCGCGAGCGGCACATCCTGCATCAGGCCCGGCACGATGCGTTGACCGGTCTGCCCAACCGCCTCTGGCTGCTGGAGCGACTCAGGGACGTGGTGGAACAGACGGTGGCCTCGGGCGGTACGGCGGCGGTGCTGATCCTGGATCTGGAGCGGTTCAAGGAACTCAACGACAGCCTCGGTCACGATTTCGCCGACCAGGTGCTGGTCGAGGTCGGGCAACGCCTGGCCAATGTGGTGCAGTCGCCCAATCTGGTGGGTCGGCTCGGCAGCGACGAATTCATGGTGGTGGTGGCGCAGGCCGACGCCTCGACCGTGCAGCAGGACGCGCAGCGCCTGCTGCTGCAGCTGCGTCGTCCACTGGTGCTGCCGCAGGCGCGCATCCAGCTCGAAGCCAGCATCGGCATCGCCTTGATTCCCGAGCATGGCGCCGACCCGGACACCTTGTTGCGCCGCGCCGACATTGCGCGGCGTCAGCTGGGCGACGCCACCACCGTTGGCGCCAGCGTCTACCGCATGGGGCAGGACGAGCAGCATCTGCGGCGGCTGCGACTCACCGGCGATCTGCGTCAGGCCATCGGCGGCAATGAGTTGACCCTGCGCTTCCAGCCCAAGATCTGCCTGCGCAGCGATCAGGTGGAGCAGGTCGAGGTGCTGGTGCGTTGGCATCACCCCACGCTGGGCCTGATCGGTCCGGACGAATTCATCCCGCTGGCCGAGCATTCCGGGGTGATCCATCCGCTGACCCGCTTCGTGCTGGACGAGGCGCTGCGCTGTCAGGCGCACTGGCGCAGGCAGGGGCTGGAGTTGGGCATGGCGATCAATCTGTCTGCGCTGGATCTCTCCGATCCCGGTCTGCCTGATTACGTGCGCGCGCGCCTGGAACAGCATGCGGTGCCGGCGCAAACGGTCACCCTGGAATTGACCGAAAGCGCCCTGATGCGCGATGTCGAATCTGCGCTGCACATGCTGCACCAGTTGCGCAGCGTCGGCGTGCGCTTGTCCATCGACGACTTCGGCACCGGCTATTCCTCGCTGGCCCAACTCAAGCGCATGCCGGTCAACGAATTGAAGATCGACAAGAGCTTCGTCATGCAGCTGGCCGACGGCACCGACGATGCCTTCATCGTGCGCAGTACCATCGATCTTGGACACAACCTCGGTCTGAGCGTGATCGCCGAAGGCGTCGAGAACGCGACGGCACTGGAGCTGCTGCGCGGCTATGGCTGCGATATGGTGCAGGGCTATCTGTACGCGCCGCCGCTGGAACAGGCGCCGCTGGTGGCGTGGTGCATGCGTCAACTCGGCAAGTCTTCGCCAGCGCAATCAGGAGCGCACCGATGAAGTTCAGCATCCGTGGCGCGGTCATCGTTGCGGCGGTCGGTATCGCGCTGATCCCGGCACTGGCCATCGCCGGAGAGGGGCGCCTGCTGGCCACCGGCGGCGTATCGATGATCGAAGGCAGCAGCGGTGGCGGCATCGTGCCGTGGGCGACATTGTCCGGCTACGGTACCCGCGATGAGCTCGGCACCGTGTTGTTCGCTACCCATGTCGACAGCGGCGATTACCGGCTCGATGTACAGGGCGCCGCATTGACCGTTGGCAACCGGCTGGAGCTGTCGCTTGCGCGTCAGCGCCTGGACCTGGGCGCCTTGCAGGACCGTCTGGCGCTGCCGTGGAATGCGCTGGGCCAGGATGTGTTCGGCGCCAAGCTGCGCGTGTCCGGCGATCTGGTGTACGGCCGCGGCCCGCAGGTCAGCGTGGGCGTGCAGTACAAGCGTCTGCGCGATGGCACGCTGCCACTGGCGATCGGTGCCCGCGACGATCACGGTACCGACGTCTACGTCAGTGCCAGCCGGTTGTTGCTGCAAGGCGCCGGCGGCTACCAGTTACTGCTCAACGGCACGCTGCGTGCGACGCGCGCCAACCAGACCGGTCTGCTCGGCTTTGGCGGCGATCGTCGCGACAGTTGCCGGCTGGTTGCCGAAGCCAGCGCCGCCATCGTGCTCTCGCCGTCGTGGGCGGTCGGGGTGGAGTATCGCGACAAGCCGGACAACCTGGGCTTTGCGCGCGAACAGGCCTGGGCGGACGGTTTCGTGGCCTGGTTTCCCAATAAGCATGTCTCGCTCACCGCAGCCTGGGCCGATCTGGGCGACATCGCCACGTTGACCGATCAACGCGGCCCCTATCTCTCCCTGCAGGTGGCGTTCTGATGAATCGATGGCTGCGTGGTTGCCTGATGTGCATGCTGTGCCTGCTCGGCGCCTGCGCCACCACGCGCACGCAGCCGACGCTGTATGACGAGCTCGGCGGGCAGTCCGGTATCGAGGCCCTGGTGGAGACCATGTTGTCGCGCATCGCCGACGACCAGCGCATCGTCGACAAGTTCGCGCGCGTCAACATCGTCATGCTCAACGCCCGGCTGGTGCAGAAGTTCTGTCACGTTGCCGATGGCCCGTGCCCGGACACCGCCAAGTCGATGCAGCAGGCGCACCAGCATCTGGCCATCCGCGAAAGTGACTTCAATGCATTGGTGGAAGATCTGAACTGGGCGATGGATCAACGCAAGATCCCGCGTCGCACCCAGAACCGCTTGTTGGCGCGGCTGGCCGCGATGCACGGGGAGATCGTCAATCGCTGAGCCGTGCCTTTCGCCGTAGGCGGATTGCGTCGCCTGGCCCCGATGCCTGCACGGCCGCCCTGAACCGCCGGCCATGGCCGGCTCAGTCCAGCGGCCGTACCCGATGCGAGCCGCGCGCCATCAGGCGCAAGGCCAGCGCGTGCGGCAACACGCGCAGGGCGGCGTTGACCAGACGATAGCGCCAACCCGGCACCGCCAGCACCTGCCCACGCTCCAACGCGGCGATGCCGTATTCGGCGACCGCATCGGCCTGTAGCCAGGCCCAGGCGGGCAGGGTGGACATCGCTTCGCGCGTGCCCGTGACGTCGTGGAATTCCGACCACGCAAAGCCCGGGCACAAGGCACACACCTTGACCGCGCAATCGGCGTTTTCCAGTGCCAGCGATTCGCTGAAGCGCAGCAGGAAACTCTTGCTGGCCGCATACAGGGTCTGCCCATCGGCACTGGGCGTGAGCGCGGCGAACGAGGCCACGTTGAGAATGCGCCCCTGGCCGCTGGCGCGGATCATCGGCAGCAACCGCCAGGTGAGTTCGCACACCGCGCCTATCATCACCTGTAGAAAGCGTGCATGCGTGGCCCAGTCGTTGCGCAGATACCGGCCCGGCACGCCATAGCCGGCATTGTTGACCAGGGTGCCCACCGTCCAGCCCGCGCGCTGGATCTGCGCAACCAGCATCTGCGCCGCGTCCGGGTCGGCCAGGTCGGCCGGCAGGATTTCCACGCGCACCCGCATGCCCAGTTCGGTGGCCAGCGCCTGCAGCCGGTCCACCCGTCGCGCGGTCAGGATCAAAGGTATGCCCCGACTGGCATACGCCCGTGCGATCTCGCGGCCGATGCCGCTGGAGGCGCCGGTGATCAGGGCGAAGACAGGCGAATCGGACATGGCGGGTTCCTGTTGAGGGAGGCATAGGACATCTGTCGGACACAAGTGTGCCGGTTGCCGACAGGGCATGGGCTATTCTGTCGCCCGTCTTCAACTCAGGAACCTGCGCCTGATGCGTCGCAAAATCGTTGCTGGAAACTGGAAGCTGCATGGTAGCCGCACCTTCGCCACCGACCTGGTGGCCAAGGTCGCCGCGCACATGCCCCTGGAGGGTGTCGATGTCGTCATCCTGCCGCCACTGCCTTACCTCGGCGACCTGATCGAGGATTTCGAGGCACATCACCTGTCCTTCGGAGCCCAGGACGTCAGCAGTAACGAGAAGGGCGCCTACACCGGCGAGGTGTCGGCCACGATGCTGGTGGATGTCGGTGCCGAGTACGGCCTGGTCGGCCACTCCGAGCGCCGCCAGTACCATCAGGAGAACAGCGAGCTGGTGGCGCACAAGTTTGCCGCCGCCCTCCACGCCGGATTGATCCCGGTGCTGTGCATGGGCGAATCGCTGGAACAGCGTGAGGCCGGTCAGACTGAGGCAATCCTGCGTGCTCAGCTCGAACCGGTGATTGCCCTGGTCGGTCGCCAAGGCTTCGAACGGGCCGTGCTCGCATACGAGCCGATCTGGGCGATCGGCACCGGGCGGACCGCCAGTCCGGCCCAGGCCCAGGCCGTGCACGCCTTCCTGCGTGGCGAAGTCGCGAAGGCGGATGCTAGAATCGCCGATTGCCTGCCCATCCTGTACGGGGGTAGTGTCAAGCCCGACAACGCGGCCGAGCTGTTCGCGCAGCCCGACGTCGATGGCGGGCTGGTCGGTGGCGCATCACTGGTTGCCGAAGACTTCCTGGCCATCGCGCGTGCGGCGGCCGCTCGTTAACCCATTAAGTTTTGTCCGGGGACGGATTTCGAAATGCTGATGTTGATCCTCAATGTGGTCTACGTACTGGTCGCGCTGGCGATGATTGCGCTGATCCTGATGCAGCGCGGTGCCGGTGCTGCGGCCGGGTCCGGTTTCGGCGCGGGTGCGTCGGGCACGGTGTTCGGGTCGCAGGGTGCGTCGAACTTCCTGTCCAAGTCGACCAAGTGGCTGGCGGTGGTGTTCTTCAGCATCAGCCTGTTCATGGCCTGGTACGCCACCCATGGCGCCCGTCCCACCGACCAGAACCTGGGTGTAATGTCGCAGGCGGCAACTCCTGCGCCGGCCGCCGCCGCTGGTGAGCTGACCCAGCCGCTGCCGCAGGCGCCCGCCAGCGGTGCAGTGCCGACCGCTCCATCGCAGCCGGCGCCTGTCGCCGCACCGGCTGCAACGCCGGCGCAGCCCGCGGCCACGCAGCCGGTGCCTGCGGCACGCGAAGAAAACGCTTCAGAACCAGCACAAAAACGCTGAAGCCGGTTACAATACGCTGCGCACTGGGATGCCCAGCGTCGCAACGTATGCCCAGGTGGCGGAATTGGTAGACGCACTACCTTGAGGTGGTAGCGACTTAGGTCGTAGGGGTTCGAGTCCCCTCTTGGGCACCATTGTTTGGCTGCAGTTCCTGCGCATTGCGGCATGCCGCGCGCGGGGTCTGCCTATACCCCATGCCGGCACGCGGCGCGTGCGGGCAGAGGCAAGAGAGAATCGCTGTGCTGGCCGAATATTTGCCGAGTCTGCTGTTTCTGGTTGTCGCCACTGGCATCGGCATCGTGTTGATGCTGATTGGCCGGTTCCTCGCTCCGCGCAGCCCGGACGCGCGCAAGCTCTCGCCGTACGAGTGTGGCTTCGAGGCATTCGAAGACGCGCGCATGAAGTTCGATGTGCGCTACTACCTCATTGCGATCCAGTTCATCGTGTTCGACCTGGAAATCATCTTTATCGTGCCCTGGACGCAGGTGTTCATGGAGATCGGCGCGCGTTCGCTGGTCACCATGGGGCTGTTCGTCGGCATGTTGTTCCTCGGCTTTATCTATGTGTGGAAGAAGGGAGCGCTGGAATGGGAGTGATTCAGACCCTGGATCGTCTGATGACCAACCCGATGCCGGAAGGCCGGGTGGAAGACATCCTGCGCCCGGAAGGCGAAAACCCGCTGCTGGAAAAGGGCTATGTGACCACCAGCGTCGACGCACTGCTGAACTGGGCACGCACCGGCTCGATGTGGCCGATGACCTTCGGCCTGGCGTGCTGCGCGGTCGAGATGATGCATGCCGGCGCCGCGCGTCTGGATCTTGACCGCTACGGCGTGGTGTTCCGCCCGTCGCCGCGCCAGTCCGACGTGATGATCGTCGCCGGTACGCTGGTCAACAAGATGGCTCCGGCGCTGCGCAAGGTCTACGACCAGATGCCGGACCCGAAGTGGGTCATTTCGATGGGCAGCTGCGCCAATGGCGGCGGCTACTACCATTATTCGTATTCGGTGGTGCGCGGTTGCGATCGCATCGTGCCGGTGGACATCTATGTCCCGGGCTGCCCGCCGACCGCCGAGGCGCTGGTCTACGGCATCCTGCAGCTGCAGAAGAAGATCTGGCGAACCCAGACCATCGCACGCTGACACCCGTCTTCTCCTACCGAGAGCAGCCAAGCCCCCATGGCAGAGCAAGCATCCTCCTTCACTGACCGACTCGCGGCACGTTTCGCCGGTGCGCAGATCGCCGTGGCCCTGCCGCGCGGCGAGGTGACGCTGGAAGTCGCTGCGGCCGACTGGCACGCGACCTGTCTTGCGCTGCGCGACGAACTCGGTTTCGAACAGCTCAGCGACCTGTGTGGCGTCGATTACCTGGGGTATGGCAGCGACGAATGGGACACTGCCGATGTGTCCTCGCAGGGGTTCAGCCGCGGCGTCGAGGGCAAGGCCGTCGGTCGTTTCGCCTGGGGCGAATTCCCCAGCCAGGAAAGCTCCGATGGCGCCCAGCCGCAGCAGCTGCCCAAGCAGCGTTTCGCAGTGGTCGCCCAGCTGATTTCCTACCGGTACAACCAGCGTCTGCGGGTGCGTTGCTATGCGCCGGACGAGCAAGTGCCAGTCGTGGCCTCGGTGACCGACATCTGGCCGGGCGTGAACTGGTTCGAGCGCGAAGCCTTCGACCTGTTCGGCATCGTGTTCGATGGTCATCCGGACCTGCGCCGCATCCTGACCGACTATGGATTCGTCGGCCATCCGTTCCGCAAGGATTTCCCGCTGATCGGCAATGTCGAAGTGCGCTACGACGACGAGCGCAAGCGCGTGGTGTACGAGCCGGTGACATCGGTCGAGCCGCGTGTTGGCGTGCCGCGCGTGATCCGCGACGACGCCCGTTATGAGACTGCCGCCGGTGAAGTGGGCAAGTCGGAGACTGCCAAGTGAGTGAGTTCCGCCAGGCAACCGATGCCTTCGCGAGCAATCCTGTGGAAAGCAAGCAGGAAATCCGCAATTACACGATGAACTTCGGCCCGCAGCATCCTGCGGCGCACGGCGTGCTGCGCCTGATCCTGGAAATGGATGGCGAAACCGTGGTGCGCGCCGATCCGCATATCGGCCTGCTGCACCGTGGCACCGAGAAGCTGGCCGAGTCCAAGCCGTTCAACCAGTCGGTGCCGTACATGGACCGCCTGGATTACGTGTCGATGATGTGCAACGAACACGCCTATGTGCGCGCGATCGAGTCCCTGATGGGCATCGAGGCACCCGAGCGTGCGCAGTACATCCGCACCATGTTCGACGAGATCACCCGCATCAAGAATCACTTGATGTGGGTCGGCTCCAATGCGCTCGATCTGGGCGCGATGGCGGTGATGCTGTACGCGTTCCGCGAGCGCGAAGAGCTGATGGACGTGTACGAGGCGGTCAGCGGCGCGCGCATGCACGCGGCCTATTACCGCCCGGGCGGCGTCTACCGCGATCTGCCCGATCGCATGCCGCAGTACAAGGAATCGCGCTGGCACAAGGGCGGGGCGCTGAAGAAGCGCAACGCCGGTCGCGAAGGCAGCATGCTGGACTTCCTGGAGGAGTTCACCAACACCTTCCCGTCGCGTGTGGACGAATACGAAACCCTGCTGACCGATAACCGCATCTGGAAGCAGCGTACCGTGGATGTCGGCATCATCAGCCCGGATCTGGCACGTGCCTGGGGCATGACCGGTCCGATGCTGCGTGGTTCGGGTATCGAATGGGATCTGCGCAAGAAGCAGCCCTACGCCAAGTACGACGCAGTGGAGTTCGATATCCCGGTCGGCACCAATGGCGACTGCTACGACCGTTACCTGGTCCGCGTGGCCGAGATGCGCGAGTCCAACCGCATCATCAAGCAGTGCGTAACCTGGCTCAAGGCCAACCCGGGCCCGGTCATGGTGCCCAATTTCAAGGTCGCCCCGCCCAGCCGCGAAGGCATGAAGGACGACATGGAAGCGTTGATCCATCACTTCAAGCTGTTCAGTGAAGGCTACTGCGTGCCGGCCGGCGAAACCTATAGCGCGGTCGAAGCGCCCAAGGGCGAGTTCGGCTGCTACCTGATGTCCGATGGCGCCAACAAGCCGTTCCGCGTGCATCTGCGCGCGCCGGGCTTTGCGCATCTGTCGTCGATGGACGCGGTGGTGCGGGGCTATCTGCTGGCCGATGTCGTGGCGATGATCGGTACTTACGATTTGGTTTTCGGTGAGGTTGACCGATGAAGGCGACGGGTAATTTCGAAGCGGCGCGCGACGTCGATCCGCAGGTGGTGCTGAGCGAGAAGACGCGCGCGCACATCGATCATTGGCTGAGCAAGTTTCCGCCCGACCGCAAGCGGTCGGCGGTGCTGCAGGGCCTGCATGCTGCGCAGGAACAGAACCAGGGCTGGCTGACCGACGAGTTGATCGTGGGCGTGGCCAAGTATCTGGAACTGCCGCCGGTGTGGGCGTATGAGGTCGCCAGCTTCTACTCGATGTTCGAGACCGAACGCGTCGGCCGCCACAACGTGGCGTTCTGCACCAACATCAGCTGCTGGCTCAACGGCGCCGAAGATCTGCTGGCCCATGCTGAAAAGAAGCTGGGTTGCAAGCTGGGTCAGTCGACGGCCGATGGCCGCGTCTACCTCAAGCGCGAAGAAGAGTGTCTGGCGGCCTGCTCCGCAGCGCCGATGATGGTCATCAACGGCCACTACCACGAGCACCTGACGAAAGAGAAGGTCGACGCGCTGCTGGACGGGCTGGAGTAAGACATGGCACATCATCACGCACCCACAGGCCCAGTCGGTCCGGCGCCGTTGCCGCATCAGGTCGTCTACACGACCCTGCACTACGACACTCCGTGGTCGTACGAGAGCTATCTGAAAGCCGGTGGCTACGCCGCGCTGCGCAAGATCCTGGAAGAAAAGATTCCGCCGGCCGATGTCATCGAAATGGTCAAGGCGTCGAACCTGCGCGGTCGCGGTGGTGCAGGCTTTCCGACCGGGTTGAAGTGGTCGTTCATGCCCAAGGGCACGATGCAGAAGTACATCCTGTGCAATTCGGACGAATCCGAGCCGGGCACCTGCAAAGACCGCGACATCCTGCGCTACAACCCGCATTCGGTGGTGGAGGGCATGGCGATCGCCTGCTACGCCACCGGCTCGACGGTGGGCTACAACTACCTGCGTGGCGAATTCCACCACGAGCCGTTCGAAAACTTCGAGCTGGCACTGGCTGATGCCTATGCCAACGGTTGGTTGGGCAAGAACATTCTCGGCAGCGGCGTGGATATCGACATCTACGGTGCGCTGGGTGCCGGCGCTTACATCTGCGGCGAAGAAACCGCATTGATGGAATCGCTGGAAGGCAAGAAAGGCCAGCCGCGCTACAAGCCGCCGTTCCCGGCGAACTTCGGCCTGTACGGCAAGCCGACCACCATCAACAATACCGAGACCTATGCGTCGGTGCCGGCGATCATTCGCAACGGGCCGGAGTGGTTCCTCGGTTTGAGCAAGACCAAAAACGGCGGCCCGAAGATTTTCTCGGTGTCCGGTTGCGTGCAGAAGGGCGGCAACTTCGAAGTGCCGCTCGGCACCACCTTCGACGAATTGCTGGAAATGGCCGGCGGTCTGCGCCCGGGTCGCACCCTCAAGGGCGTGGTGCCCGGCGGCGTGTCGATGCCGGTGCTGAAGGCCGACCAGGTCGCTGGCCTGCAGATGGATTACGACACCTTGCGTGCGCTCGGCACCGGTCTGGGTTCTGGCGCCATCGTGGTGCTGGACGACAGCGTCTGCTGCGTGCGTTTCGCTTGCCGCATTTCGCAGTTCTTCCACAAGGAATCCTGCGGCCAGTGCACCCCGTGCCGCGAAGGAACCGGCTGGATGCACCGCGTGCTGGAGCGCATCGTTGCCGGCAAGGCCACGATGGAAGACCTGCATCAGCTGCGCACCGTCGCCGGCCAGATCGAAGGCCACACCATCTGCGCGTTCGGTGAAGCGGCAGCATGGCCGATTCAGGGCTTCCTGCGCCAGTTCTGGGACGAATTCGAATACTACATCGTCAACGGTCGTTCGATCGTCGATACGCACGTCGGAGTGGCTGCATGAGCGCCCAACCAGTGAACCCGAACGTGCCACCGGACCATGTGACCGTCGAGATCGACGGGCAGTCCCTGGTGGTGCCGAAGGGCTCGATGATCATCCAGGCCGCCGACAAGGCCGGCATCCCGATTCCGCGCTTCTGCTACCACGAGAAGCTGCCGATCGCGGCCAATTGCCGCATGTGCCTGGTCGATGTCGAAAAGTCGCCCAAGCCGTCGCCCGCCTGCGCCACGCCGGTGATGGATGGCATGAAGGTCACCACGCGTAGCGAAAAGGCGCTGAAGTACCAGCGCAGCGTGATGGAATTCCTGCTGATCAATCACCCGCTGGATTGCCCAATCTGCGATCAGGGCGGCGAGTGCGAGCTGCAGGACGTCTCGCTCGGCTACGGCCGCTCGGTGAGCCGCTTCAACGAGCGCAAGCGCGTGGTGCCGGACGAGGACATCGGTCCGCTGATCGCCACCGAGATGACCCGCTGCATCCAGTGCACGCGCTGCGTGCGCTTCACTGCGGACATCGCCGGCACCTACGAGCTGGGCGGCATGTATCGCGGCGAAAACCTGCAGATCGGCACCTACGACGGCAAGCCGCTGACCACCGAAATTTCCGGCAACGTCATCGACGTGTGCCCGGTGGGCGCGCTGACCAACAAGGTGTTCCAGTTCCGCGCACGTCCGTGGGAATTGATGGCGCGCGAGTCGCTTGGCTACCACGATGCGATGGGCTCGAACCTGTTCCTGCACGTGCGTCGCGGCGAAGTGCTGCGCACCGTGCCGCGCGAGAACGAAGCGGTCAACGAATGCTGGCTGTCCGATCGCGACCGTTATTCGCACCAGGGCCTGTATTCGGATGACCGTGCGGTCAAGCCGCTGAAGAAGGTCAACGGTGAGTGGACCGAGGTGAGCTGGGTCGAAGGTCTGGCTGCCGCGACGCAGATCCTGCGCGACAATGCCGGCGATCAGCTCGGTGTGCTGGTGCATCCGGCCACCTCGAACGAGGAGGGCGCGCTGCTTGCGCGTCTGGCCGAAGGGCTGGGCAGCGGCAATCTGGATCACCGTCTGCTGAACCGCGACTTCTCCGACGCGGCAGTGGCCGAGCCGTTTGCCACGCCGCTGGCCGAGATCGAGCAGGCCGATGTGGTGGTGCTGTTCGGCAGCAATGTGCGTCATGAGCTGCCGCTGCTGCATGCGCGGTTGCGCAAGGCGCATATCCAGAACCGCACGCAGATCCATTCGGTCAATCCGGTCGATTTCGATTTCGCCTTCACCCAGGCCAGCCGCACCGTGGTCGCGCCGTCGCAGTTGGCAGCTGCGCTCGACGACGCCACCCTGCGTGATGCCGTCAAGGGTGCGACACGCGCGGTGATCGTGGTCGGCGCATTGGCCGAAAATCATCCGCAGGCTGCAGCGCTGCGTGCCGCTGCACGCGACTTCGCCGCCGCAACCGGCGCATCGCTGTGCCGCATCCCGCAGGGTGCCAACGCCGTGGGCCTGGTGTCGCAGGGTGTGCTGCCGTCCGCACGCGATGTGGCCGGCATGCTGGCGCAACCGCGTCAGGCCTATGTGTTGTACGGCATCGAGCCTGGCCTGGATTTTGCCGACGCCGCCGCTGCCCGCACCGCGCTTGCCGGTGCCAAGGTCGTTGCATTCAGCCAGTTCGCCTGCGCGTCGACGCGCGATGTGGCGGACGTGATTCTGCCGATCGGTGCATTACCGGAAATCGATGCCTCGCTGACCAATCTCGACGGTCGCGTGCAGACCGCACGTGCTGCAGGCCGCCTGCCGGTCGAAGCGCGTGAGGGTTGGCGCGTCCTGCGCGCGCTTGGTGGCGAGCTGGGTCTGGCCGGTTTCGAATTCATCGATCTGGTCGGCCTGCGTGCCGGCATGCAGAACCGCACGGTGAGCCCGGCCGCTTCGGCGCAGCCGGCTGTCTCCGGCACAGGTCTGGAAGTGGCGGCAACCGCGGCGATCTATCGCACCGATGCCGTCGTGCGCCGCGCCGCCGCGCTGCAGTCGCACCCGCTCAATATCGCCCCGTGTGTGGCGATGCATCCGGAGCAGGCCGCGCAGTTGCAGGTCGGCGAAGGGCAGATGGTCAAGGTAGGCACCGACGCGGGTAAGGCGACGTTGCCGGTGGTGCTGGACAAGCGCGTCGCACCGGGCACGGTGTGGATCGAATCCGGCCATGGCGCAACCGCGCCGCTCGGTGCCGGTCGTGTAACGGTGGTGGCTGCATGAACGAATTGCTGTTGAACGTGGTCGATCCCCTCCATCAATGGTTCCTTGGGCTGGGCGACGGTGGCGTGGTGCTCTGGGCCGTGCTGAAGATCCTGCTGATCGCCGTGCCGGTGATCGTATCGGTGGCCTTCTACGTGGTGTGGGAGCGCAAGTTGATCGGCTGGATGCACGTGCGCCACGGGCCCATGTATGTGGGCATGGGCATCTTCCAGGCCTTCGCCGACGTCTTCAAGCTCCTGTTCAAGGAGATCCTGCAGCCGGCCAGCTCGCACAAGGCGATGTTCATCATCGCGCCGCTGCTGACGCTGGCGCCGGCCTTCGCCGCCTGGTCGGTGGTGCCGTTCGATGCGCAGCTGGTGTTGTCCAATGCAAACGTGGGTCTGCTGTATCTGCTGGCGATGACCTCGCTGGGCGTGTACGGCATCATCCTGGCGGGCTGGGCATCCAACTCCAAGTACGCCTTCCTGGGTGCGATGCGCTCGGCCGCGCAGGTGGTCAGCTACGAAATCGCGATGGGCTTTGCGCTGGTTGGCGTGATGATCGCCTCGGGTAGCGTCAATCTGAGCCAGATCGTGCTGGCACAGGGCGGCAATTCGGGCTTTTTCGACTGGTTCCTGATTCCGCTGTTCCCGTTGTTCATCGTGTACTGGGTCTCCGGCGTTGCCGAAACCAACCGCGCGCCGTTCGACGTGGTGGAAGGCGAATCGGAAATCGTTGCCGGCCACATGGTGGAATACTCGGGCGGCGCGTTCGCGCTGTTCTTCCTGGCCGAATACGCCAACATGATCCTGGTCAGCTTCCTGATCTCGATCTTCTTCCTCGGCGGTTGGTTGAGCCCGATCCAGGGCTGGGTCAATGCGGATATCTCGCCGTGGATCGACTGGCTGTGGAAGGGCGGTTGGCCGTGGCTGCTGATGAAGGTGTTCTTCTTCGCCAGCGCCTACATCTGGTTCCGCGCCAGCTTCCCGCGCTACCGCTACGACCAGATCATGCGTCTGGGCTGGAAGGTGTTCATTCCGCTCACGATCGTATGGATCGCAGTGACGGCATTGATGGTGTTTTACGGCGTGATCCAGAAGGGCGTGTAACTGATGAACAAGATCACCCATTACTTCAAGAGCCTGCTGCTGCTCGAACTGCTCGGCGGTTTGTGGCTGACGTTGAAATACACGTTCAAGCCCAAGTACACCGTGCTGTACCCGATGGAGAAGTTCCCGCAGTCGCCGCGTTTCCGTGGCTTGCACGCCCTGCGCCGCTATCCCAACGGCGAAGAGCGCTGCATTGCCTGCAAGCTGTGCGAAGCGGTATGCCCGGCGCTGGCGATCACCATCGACTCGGCCAAGCGCGAGGACGGCACCCGCCGCACCACGCGTTACGACATCGACCTGTTCAAGTGCATCTTCTGCGGCTTCTGCGAAGAAAGCTGCCCGGTGGACTCGATCGTCGAGACGCACATCCTCGAGTACCACTTCGAGAAGCGTGGCGAGAACATTGTCAACAAGCCGCAGCTGCTGGCGATCGGAGACCGGCTCGAAGCCGAGATCGCCGAGCGTCGCGCTGCCGATGCCGCCTTCCGTTGAGGTCATGATGGACTGGGTCACTATTGCTTTCTACGCCTTCTCCGCCGTCGCGGTCGTTTCCGCCGGTGCGGTGATCAGCGTGCGCAACCCGGTGTACGCCGTGTTGTGCCTGATCCTCACCTTCTTCTCGATGGCCTGCATCTGGTTGCTGGTCGGCGCCGAGTTCCTCGGCGTCACGCTGGTGCTCGTCTACGTCGGCGCGGTGATGGTGCTGTTCCTGTTCGTGGTGATGATGCTCGACATCGACACCAGTCGCCTGCGCGAGGGCTGGGTCAAGTACATGCCGCTCGGCGTCATCGTCGCCGTGGCGATGCTGGCGCAGATGGTCACCTTGATCGGTGTCAAGGCGCGCAGCGTCACGCCGTTCCCGGCAGACAACGCAGCGGCACAAGCCGCAGACAGCTCGAACCTGACCTGGCTGGCCAAGAGCCTGTACACCGAATTCTTGCTGCCGTTCGAATTTGCCGCAGTGATCCTGACCGTGGCGGTGGTGGCGGCGGTGATGCTGACCCTGCGCAAGCGCACCGGCATCAAGATGCAGAATGCGTCCGAGCAGTCGCGGGTCAAGGCTGGCGATCGACTTCGCATGGTCAAAATGACGGTTGAAACGCCGGTACAGGTCGCACCGCAGGGCGACGCGGCCGACGGACAGGAGGCAAAGTCTTGATTACCTTGGGCCACCTGCTTGGACTGGGCGCGGTGCTGTTCTGCATCTCCCTGGCCGGCATCTTCCTCAACCGCAAGAACGTCATCGTGTTGCTGATGTCGATCGAGTTGATGCTGCTGTCGGTCAACGTCAACTTCATTGCGTTTTCGCGCGAGCTTGGCGACACCGCCGGTCAGTTGTTCGTGTTCTTCATCCTGACCGTCGCCGCCGCGGAGGCTGCGATCGGCCTTGCGATCCTGGTGACTCTGTTCCGCACACGCCGCACGATCAATGTGGCCGAAGTCGATACGTTGAAGGGCTGACCTGTAGATGGAAATCACTCTCTCCAAGAGTCTGCTGATCGCAGTGGTGCTCGCACCGCTGGTCGGCAGCATCATCGCCGGCCTGTTCGGTCGTCAGGTGGGGCGCAAGGGCGCGCAGTACGTCACCATCCTCGGCGTTGCGGTCAGCTGTGTGCTGTCGTGCCTGACGCTGTACCAACTGGTGGAGCAGGGCGCCAGCCCGTTCAACCAGAACCTGTACACCTTCTTCGACGTCGGCAGCTACTCGGCACACGTCGGTTTCATGGTCGATCGCTTGACCGCGATGATGATGGTGGTGGTGACCTTCGTGTCGTTGCTGGTGCACATCTACACCATCGGCTACATGGAAGAAGATCCGGGCTACCAGCGCTTCTTCAGCTATATCTCGTTGTTCACCTTCTCCATGCTCACGCTGGTGATGAGCAACAACTTCCTGCAGCTGTTCTTCGGCTGGGAAGCGGTGGGCCTGGTGTCGTACCTGCTGATCGGTTTCTGGTTCAAGCGCCCGACTGCGGTATTCGCCAACATGAAGGCGTTCCTGGTCAATCGCGTCGGCGACTTCGGTTTCATTCTCGGTATTGCCGGCGTGCTGCTGTGGTTCGGCTCGCTGGATTACTCCACCGTGTTTGCCAACGCGACCACCATGGCCGGTGCCAAGGTGCAGCTGTTTGCCGGTCACGAATGGAGCGTGATGACGCTGATCTGCATCTGCCTGTTCATCGGTGCGATGGGTAAGTCGGCGCAGGTACCGTTACATGTGTGGCTGCCGGACTCGATGGAAGGCCCGACGCCGATCTCGGCGCTGATCCATGCCGCAACGATGGTGACCGCCGGCATCTTCATGGTGGCGCGCATGTCGCCGCTGTTCGAGCTGTCGGAAACCGCGCTGAACTTCATCTTGTTCATCGGTGCGACCACGGCCTTCTTCACCGGCCTGATCGGCATCGTGCAGAACGATATCAAGCGCGTGGTGGCGTATTCCACGCTGTCGCAGCTGGGCTACATGACCGTGGCGCTGGGCGTGTCGGCCTATTCGGCGGCGGTGTTCCATCTGATGACCCACGCCTTCTTCAAGGCGCTGCTGTTCCTGGCGGCCGGTTCGGTCATCATCGGCATGCACCACGAGCAGGACATGCGCAAGATGGGCGGCCTGCGCAAGTACATGAAGGTGACCTACTGGACCAGTGTGATCGGTACCCTGGCCCTGGTCGGTACGCCGTTCTTCTCCGGCTTCTACTCGAAGGACACCATCATCGAGGCGGCTGCGCACCATGCGCACGAATCGCACAGCTGGGTGGCGACCTATGGCTACTGGGCGGTGCTCGGCGGCGTGTTGGTGACCAGCTTCTACAGCTTCCGTCTGCTGTTCCTGACCTTCCACGGCAAGGAACGCTTCCGCGATGCGCATGCGCACGACGCGCATGCACACCACGACAGTGCGCACACCGATGCCGGGGCGCAGGTCCACGCGCACGACAGTCATGCGCACGACGTACATTCACACGATGCGCACGGCCACGACGACCACGGTCATGGCCACCACGGTGTGCACGAGCCGCACGAGTCCAAGTGGGTGGTCACGCTGCCGTTGATCCTGCTGGCGATTCCGTCGGTGGCGATCGGTTTCTTCACCATCGGTCCGATGCTGTTCGGCACCGACTGGCAGGGCCACCACGCCGCGCATGCGCTGCAGGGCCAGGCGGTCTCGTTCTTCACCGGCATCGTCGATTTCTACGACCCGGCGCGCGATACCGTCGGCGCCCTGGCCGAAGAATTCCATGGCCCGGTCGCGTTCGCACTGCACGGCATGATGGCGGCACCGTTCTTCCTGACCGTTGCCGGCCTGTTGCTCGCCGCGCTGTTCTACCTGTGGAAGCCGGAGCTGGCCACCAAGTCGCGCAAGGCCTTCGCGCCCATCGTGTGGCTGCTGGAAAACAAGTACGGCTTCGACAAGCTCTGGATCAATGGCTTCGCCGGTGGCGGCGTTGTCCTTGGCAAGGCGTCACGTGCAGTCGATACCCATGTGGTCGACGGTGCGGTCGTCAATGGTTCTGCCCGACTGATCGACCTGGCTGCAAATCTGCTGCGTCGCACGCAATCCGGTTTCCTCTATCACTACGCCTTCGCAATGATCATCGGTTTGATCGCCTTGTTGGCGGTACTGATGCATTTCTGGCGTTGACCTGTACGGAATAAGAAAACGTGTCGAACTGGCCTTTACTGTCTATCTTGATCTGGCTGCCGATTATCGGTGGCGCCCTGATCCTTGCGTTGCGCAACGCCGAGACTGCCCGCTGGGCAGCGTTGGCGGTGTCGGTGGCGACCTTTGTGCTGAGTCTGCCGCTGCTGGGCTACGACACCGCCAACGGCGCGATGCAGTTCATCGAACTGCATGCCTGGATTCCGGCCTACAACATCGGCTACAACCTGGGCGTGGACGGCATCGCGGTTGCGTTGATCGTGCTGACCACGCTGGTGACGGTGCTGGCGTTGATCGGCGCCTGGCGCTCGATCGACAAGCGCGTCAATCAGTACGTGGCCGCGTTCCTGATCCTGGAAGGGGTCACTGTCGGTATCTTCGCTGCGACCGACGCGATGCTGTTTTACGTGTTCTTCGAAGCCATGCTGATCCCGATGTTCCTGATCATCGGCGTCTGGGGTGGCCCGCGGCGCATCTACGCGGCGATGAAGTTCTTCCTCTACACCTTCCTCGGCTCGGTGCTGATGCTGGTGGGCCTGGTCTACCTGTACCTGAAGGGTGGCAGCTTCCAGCTGGCCGACCTGTACGCACTGCAGCTGACCGCCAAGGAACAGACCTGGATCTTCTTCGCGTTCCTGATCGCGTTCGCGGTCAAGGTGCCGATGTTCCCGGTGCACACCTGGCTGCCGGACGCGCATGTGGAAGCGCCGACGGCCGGTTCGGTGATCCTGGCTGCGATCGCGCTGAAGATCGGTGGCTACGGCTTCCTGCGCTTCAACCTGCCGATCGTGCCGGATGCCAGCCATGATTTCGCCTGGCTGGTCATTACGCTCTCGCTGATCGCGGTGATCTACGTCGGCCTGGTGGCGTTGGTCCAGGACGACATGAAGAAGCTGGTGGCCTATTCGTCCATTGCGCACATGGGCTTCGTCACCCTGGGCACCTTCATCGCCTTCACCCTGGTGCGCGACTACGGCAGCATCGATGCTGCGCGCCTGGGCCTGCAGGGTGCGATGGTGCAGATGATCTCGCATGGTTTCGTCTCCGGCGCGATGTTCTCCTGCATCGGCGTGCTGTACGACCGCATGCACACCCGTCGCATCGCCGATTACGGCGGTGTGGTCAACGTGATGCCGTGGTTCGCCACCTTCGCCATGCTGTTCTTCATGGCCAACGCCGGCTTGCCGGGTACCAGCGGTTTCGTGGGCGAGTTCATGGTGATCCTGGCCAGCTTCCAGAAGCATCCGTTAGTCGCCTTTGCCGCCGCCACCACGCTGGTGATCACTGCTGCCTATACGCTGTGGCTGTACAAGCGCGTGTTCTTCGGCGAAGTGGCCAATGCGCATGTGGCCGAGCTGAAGGACATCAACGGTCGCGAGGCCTTCGTGCTGGGGGTGTTCGCCGCTGGCGTACTGGCCCTGGGCCTGTATCCGAAGCCGCTGACCGATCTGATGGAACCGTCGATCGCCAAGCTGGCGACCCAGATTGCTGCGACCAAGCTCTAACGGCTTGCCGTCCGTTTTGAATTCAGGATTTGATGATGACCACGCCAACGCTCGCGCCGTTGACCGCCGCTGACCTGGCTCCGCTCGTACCGGAGCTGGTGCTGATCGGCGGCGCCTTCGCCCTGCTGATGCTCGACCTGTTCTTGAGCCAGCGCAACAAGGTCTGGACCCACCTGTTCTCCGTCGCCGTCCTGGCCGTGGTGCTGGCGTTGCTTGCGACCGGAACAGGCGGGCAGGGCGAGATCTTCAGCGGCATGTTCTTGCGCGATACCGCCGCCGACGTGATGAAGACCGTCATCGTGCTCGTCAGCGGACTGAGCCTGATCTATGGCTGGACCTACCTGCGCGAGCGCAATCTCTATCAGGGCGAGATCCCGGTACTGGTGCTGTTCGCTACCGCCGGCATGATGTTGCTGGCCTCGGCCGGCAGCTTGCTGATGGTCTACCTGGGTCTGGAGTTGCTGGCGCTGTGTTCGTATGCGCTGGTTGCATCCAACCGCGACAACGGGTTGGCGACCGAAGCGGCGATGAAGTATTTCGTGCTGGGTTCGCTGGCGTCTGGCCTGCTGCTGTACGGCATGTCGCTGGTCTACGGCGCTACCGGCACCCTGAGTCTGGCCGGCATCCACGATGCCATCGAAGGCTCGGGCGAGCGCACGCTGCTGCTGACCGGCACCATCTTCATGATTGCCGGCGTGGCCTTCAAGCTGGGCGCCGCGCCGTTCCATATGTGGCTGCCCGACGTCTACCAGGGTGCGCCAGCGCCGATCGCGCTGTTCATCAGCTCGGCCCCCAAGCTGGCCGCATTCGGTATGGCGTACCGCTTGCTTGAAGTGGGCATGGGGCCGTTGTCGCCGGAATGGCACCTGCTGATCGGCGGTCTGTCGGCAGTGTCGCTGGTGATCGGCAACCTGATGGCCATTGCGCAGAGCAATCTCAAGCGCATGCTGGCCTACTCGACGGTTTCCCACATCGGCTTCCTGCTGATGGGCGTGGCCGGTGGCGGGGAAGAGGGCTATTCGGCCGCGATGTTCTATGCGGTGAGCTACACCATCATGTCCACCGCTTCGTTCGGCGCCATCATCGCGTTGTCGCGCAATGGGTTCGAAGCGGAGAACATCGACGACTTCAAGGGACTCAACGCGCGTAACCCGTGGATGGCCGGCCTGGTGCTGTGCATCATGGCCTCGCTTGCAGGTATCCCGCCGTTCCTCGGCTTCTGGACCAAGCTGGCCGTGCTTGGCGCCGCGGTGCGGGGCGATATGTTGTGGCTGGCCCTGGTCGGCGTGATCTGTGCAGTGATCGGCGCGTACTACTATCTGCGCGTCATCAAGGTCATGTACTTTGATGAGCCGGTCGGCGAGGCGCTGCCGGCCAACAACGACCGCGTGCTGGGCACCGTGCTGGGCGTCAATGCACTGGCCTTGCTCGCACTGGGCGTCGCTTGGAATCCGATCATGGTGTGGTGCCAGCGCGCGTTTGCGGGCCTCGCCTAAGCGGCGTGCCTGCGTTTCCCGTGCGTGCGTTGTGCTGGGCCGACGCGCAGCATGACTGAATTAATGTTGTGATTGGTGTTTCGTTTTTGTTGCATTGCGGTTATCATTCGCCGCGACGTTGAACAGCCATCACGGTGTCCAACAGATGAAAAACTAGGGCTTGCAATTGTCGCTCAAGTTCTTCATAATTCCGCTTCTGCTGCGGGGTGGAGCAGTCTGGCAGCTCGTCGGGCTCATAACCCGAAGGTCGCAGGTTCAAATCCTGCCCCCGCTACCAAGTTTCGAATTGTTGCTTCATCGCAGTGATTCAAGTTCTTGGATCGTAAGGACGCATGTTCCCGTCCTTGCGCCGACCCTGAGAGGTCGGGCTTTTTCCACGCAAGGGGCCCATCGGGCCCCTTGTTTTTTCCGGAACCGGAAAGTTTGCTGCCGGTTGCCGGGGTTCTACTGGCAATCATCTGATCAGGGCAGTCTGTGAGCGAAAAAGCGACCGAAATCGCGAATCTGCTGAGTCCAACGGTTGAGTCCCTGGGCTTGGAACTGCTGGGCGTGGAGTATCTTCCCGCGCCAGGTGGCGCTACGTTGCGTCTCTACATCGATGTGCCGCTGGCCGAACGGCCCGAGCGCGTGATCAACGTCGACGACTGCGAGCGTGTGAGTCGCGAAGTGTCTGCCCAGCTCGACGTCGAAGATCCCATCAGCGGCAACTACACCCTGGAAGTGTCCTCGCCGGGTGTGGATCGTCCGTTGTTCACGCTGGAGCAGTTCGCCCGCCATGCCGGCGAGTCGGCCAAGATCGTGTTGAAGCTGGCGCAGGATGGTCGGCGCCGCTTCCAGGGCCAGATCGTGCGGATCGAGCCCGCCGCGGACGCGGTGGTGTTCGCCATCGATGGCAAGGACGTGCAGATCGGCTTCGACAACATCGACAAGGCGCGCATCGTGCCGGATTGGGCTGCGCTGGGTCTGGCACCGCAAAAACCGAACAAACCCGGCCCGAAAAAACCCGGGCACGACAAGAAGAAACCATCCAACGAGTCGGCGGCTGGCAAGCCGCGCGCGGAGTGACGAAATGAGCAAGGAACTTTTGCTGGTAGTGGATGCGGTCGCCAACGAAAAAGGCGTGCCGCGCGAAGTGATCTTCGATGCGATCGAGGCCGCGCTGGCGTCCGCAGCGAAGAAACGCTATCCCGACCAGGACGTGCTGGCACGCGTCACCATCGATCACAAGGACGGTACCTACGAAACCTACCGTCGCTGGGAAGTGGTGGCCGACGACGTGGTGATGGAGTCGCCGGACCGCCAGGTGCGCCTGATGGATGCCATCGACGAAGCCGACGGCGTGGACGTGGGCGACTACATCGAAGAACAGATCGAAAACCCCGATTTCGGCCGTATCGCCGCCCAGGCTGCCAAGCAGGTGATCGTGCAGCGTGTGCGCGAGGCCGAGCGTCAGCAGGTGGTGGATGCGTGGAAGGATCGCGTGGGTGAATTGATCACCGGTGTGGTCAAGCGCGCCGAGCGCGGCAATATCTTTGTCGATCTTGGCGGCAATGCCGAGGCCTTCATTCCGAAGGACAAGGGCATTCCGCGCGACGTGCTGCGCCCTGGCGACCGCGTGCGCGGCTACCTGGCCGAAGTGCGTTCGGAGCCGCGTGGACCGCAGCTGTTCATCAGCCGCGCCGCGCCTGAATTCATGATCGAGCTGTTCAAGCTGGAAGTGCCGGAAGTGGGCCAGGGCTTGGTCGAGATCAAGGCCTGCGCACGTGACCCGGGCGACCGCGCCAAGATCGCGGTGATTGCGCACGACACCCGTACCGATCCGATCGGCGCCTGCATCGGCATGCGTGGTTCGCGCGTGCAGGCGGTGTCCAACGAGCTCAATGGCGAGCGCGTGGATATCGTGTTGTGGAACGAAAATCCGGCCAACTTCGTGATCAATGCGATGGCGCCTGCCGAAGTGCAGTCGATCATCGTCGACGAAGAGAAGCATTCGATGGACCTGGCGGTGGCCGAAGACCGCCTGGCCCAGGCGATCGGCAAGGGCGGCCAGAACGTGCGCCTGGCCAGCCGTCTGACCGGCTGGCAGCTCAACGTGATGACCGCCGACCAGGTGGCCGCCAAGTCCGAGGCCGAACAGGCTTCGGCGCGCCAGCTGTTCATGGATCGCCTGGAAGTGGACGAGGAAATCTCCGCCATCCTGGTGTCCGAAGGCTTCAACACGGTCGAAGAAATCGCCTACGTCCCGGTCGGTGAGTTGTTGGCGGTGGAAGGCTTCGACGAAGACATCGTCGAGGAACTGCGTGCCCGTGCCCGCGATGCGCTGCTGAACGCCGCGCTGGCCGAGGAAGAAGGCCTGGAAGGAACTCAGCCCACCGAGGACCTGCTGGCGCTGGAGGGGATGGACGAGGAGACGGCTTTTGCTCTGGCCGAGCACGGCGTGCGTACCAGCGAGGACCTGTCCGACCTGGCCGCGGACGAGATCGTCGACTTCGGCATCGAGGGCATGACCCAGGAGCGCGCCGCGGCGCTGATCCTGGCGGCCCGCGCCGAGGAGATCGCCCGGCTGGAGCGCGGCGAATGAGCCGGCAATGAACCGCGCCCTGACCCCATCAGGGCTTAGAATCAGCGTTTCCCTTGCTCTGGGCGAGGGGGCGCCAACCAGATCATAGGATCCGAATGTCGCAGCAAACCACCATCCGCAAGCTTGCCGAACTGGTCAATACGCCGGTCGATAAACTGCTGGTTCAACTGGCCGAGGCCGGAATGAAGTTCAGCGGTCCCGACCAGGTCGTGACCAGCACCGAGAAGATGAAACTGCTTGGCTTCCTGCGTCGCACGCATGGCAAGGCCGAGACGCCTGCCGAAGCGGCGAGCGAAGCAGCCAAGAAGATCACGCTCAACCGGCGCAAGCTGCAGGAAGTCACGGTCAACGCCGGCCGCACCAAGACCACGGTCAACGTGGAAGTGCGGCAGAAGCGTACCTACGTGAAGTCCGAGAACGAAGGCAGCGGCCGCGCCGCACCGATGACGCCTGACGAAGAGCGCGCCGATATCCTGGCCAAGCTCGCCGCCTCGCGTCAGCGCAATCTCGACGAGCAGCAGGCGCTGGCCGAAAGCGATCGTGTGCGCGATGAAGCGATTCAGCGCAAGCGCGACGAAGAGCAGGCGGCCAAGGACCGTGCAGAAGCCGAGCGCAAGGCTGCCGAGGAAGCCGCTGCGGCTGCCAGTGCGCCGGCCCCGGTGGCTGCTGCGCCGACGCCGTCGGCGCCTGCCGCGCGGGTATCGTCTTCGCCGTCTTCGGCACCGCGTCCGGCCCGTCCGGCTGGTGCCTCGCCTGCCTCGCGTCCGGCCACGCCGGCGCGTCCGGACGACCGCAACAATGCTGCCAAGCACAAGACGCGCGGTTCGCACGTCATGGTGGCTGGCGTCGAAGACGACGATGCGACCAAGCGCTTCGCCGGGCAGTTGCACCTGTCTGCGGCCGATCGTGCACGCCGTTCCAATGTGCGCGGCAAGCCGACCGGCCGCCCGGGTTCGTCGTCCTCGCGCCGCGGCAACGACAACGGTCGTGGCGGCAACCACGGCAATAGCGGCCCGCACGGGTTCGAGCGTCCCACCGCACCGGTGGTGCGTGAAGTGGCCATTGGCGAGACCATCACCGTTGCAGACCTGGCGCAGAAGCTCGCGCTCAAGGGTGGCGACGTGGTCAAGGCGCTGTTCAAGATGGGCGTCATGGCGACCATCACCCAGAGCATCGATCACGACACCGCCGCACTGGTGACCGAAGAACTTGGCCACAAGGCCGTGCGTGCCGACAATGCCGACTTCGAGGACGCGCTGCTGGCGCATGCCGAAGACGCGCAGGGCGAGACCACGTCGCGCCCGCCGGTGGTCACCATCATGGGTCACGTCGATCACGGCAAGACCTCGCTGCTGGATTACATCCGTCGCACCAAGATCGCCTCGGGCGAGGCTGGCGGCATCACCCAGCACATCGGTGCGTACCACGTTGAGACCAATCGTGGCGTCATCAGCTTCCTGGATACGCCCGGCCATGCCGCGTTTACCTCGATGCGTGCGCGCGGCGCCAAGATCACCGACATCGTGGTGCTGGTGGTTGCAGCCGATGACGGCGTGATGCCGCAGACCAAGGAAGCGGTGGCGCATGCCAAGGCGGCAGGCGTTCCGTTGATCGTGGCGGTCAACAAGATCGACAAGGCCGGCGCGGATCCCCTGCGGGTCAAGAACGAGCTGCTGGCCGAAAACGTGGTGGCCGAAGAGTTCGGCGGCGATACCCAGTTCATCGAAGTGTCGGCCAAGGTCGGTACCGGTGTGGACACGCTGCTGGACGCGATCTCGCTGCAGGCCGAAGTGCTGGAACTCAAGGCAGTGGCCGACGGACGCGCCAGCGGTACCGTCATCGAATCGTCGCTGGACAAGGGCCGCGGCCCGGTCGCGACGGTGCTGGTGCAGCAGGGCGCGCTGAAGCGCGGCGACTACCTGGTGTGCGGCATTCAGTACGGCCGTGTGCGTGCGCTGTTCGACGAAACCGGCCACCAGCCGGCCTCGGCGGGCCCGTCGATTCCGGTGCAGGTGCTCGGCCTGTCCGGCGTGCCGGAAGCCGGCGACGACTTCGTGGTCGTCGACGACGAGCGTCTGGCCAAGGATGTTGCGCAGCAGCGCGAAACCAAGCGCCGCGAGTCGCGTCTGGTCGCCTCGGCCACCAACCGCATGGAAGACATCCTGGCCCAGATGGGCAAGGGCGAAGGCCAGCAGGTGTTGAACCTGGTGATCAAGGCCGACGTGCAGGGCTCGGTGGAAGCGCTCAAGCAGTCGCTGGTGGCCTTGTCCAACGACGACATCCGCATCAACGTGATCCACTCCGGCGTGGGCGGCATCACCGAGTCGGATGCGAATTCGGCAGCGGCCTCCAAGGCCACGGTGATCGGCTTCAACGTGCGTGCGGATGCCTCGGCGCGCAAGATCGTCGAGTCCAACGGCATCGATCTGCGTTACTTCTCGATCATCTATGACGTGATCGATCAGGTGAAGCAGGTGGCCTCCGGTCTGCTCGGCGTGGAAATCCGCGAAGAGATCATCGGTATCGCACAGGTCCGCGATGTGTTCCGAAGCTCGAAGTTCGGTGCGGTTGCAGGCTGCATGATCATCGAAGGCGTGGTCAAGCGCTGCAAGCCGATCCGCGTGCTCCGCGACAGCGTGGTGGTGTTCGAAGGCGAGCTGGAATCGCTGCGCCGCTTCAAGGAAAACGTCGACGAAGTGCGTAACGGTACCGAGTGCGGTATCGGCGTGAAGGCTTATAACGACGTCAAGGCCGGCGACCAGATCGAGTGCTTCGAGCGTATCGAAGTGGCGCGTACGCTGTAACGAAGACGGGACCCGGGACCCGGAACCGGGGACCCCGGAGAAGCGAAAGCCACGGCTCTTGCTCTTCCGGGTCCCCGGTCCTGGGTCCTGGGTCCTGGGTCCCGAACCAAAGGCTCCGACCATGCCAACCAAATCATTCCATCGCACCGACCGCGTTTCGGCGCAGGTGCGTCGCGACCTCGGCACCATCGTGCACGCGGCCGTGCGCGATCACGGCTTGCCGTCGGTCAGCGTGTCCGATGTCGAGATCAGCCGCGACCTGGCGCACGCCAAGGTGTTCGTCACCGCGCTACAGCAGGAGCGGTCGGCCGAAGCGGTCAAGGGGCTCAAGGAAATCGCCGGGCAGCTGCGCACGCAGCTGGCGCGCGCCATGAAGCTGCGTCACGTGCCCGAGCTGCACTTTCACTACGACGACTCGGTCGACCGTGGCGAACGGATCGATAACCTGCTGCGTGACCTGGACGATGTCGGCCCGCAGGCCACCTCCAGCGATGAAGACGCCGAGCAGCGCTAAGCGCTGCGTTGGCTGGGCGAGATTGCTGCGCCCCTGGATTCCCGCGGACGCGCACGGCGTCCGATTCGAGCACCGATCTTTTGAAATCCCGCATCGTCTATCGCCCGCTGCACGGCATCCTGTTGCTGGATAAACCGGCCGGGCTCAGCTCAAATAATGCCTTGCAGGCCGCGCGCCGCTTATTGCGCGCAGACAAAGGTGGCCATACCGGCAGCCTGGACCCGCTGGCCACCGGCTTGCTGCCGTTATGCCTGGGCGAGGCAACCAAGATCGCCGGCTTGCTGCTGGGTTCGGCCAAGGCATACGACGCCGAGGTGGTGCTGGGCGTCACCACCGATACCGACGATGCCGACGGCGAGCCGCTGCGCGAGCGTGCGGTGCCTGCGCTGAGCGAAGACGCATTGCGTGCGGCCTTGGCTCCATTTGTCGGGCGCATCCAGCAGCAGGCTCCGATCTATTCGGCGCTCAAGCAGGGCGGTGAGCCGCTGTATGCCAAGGCACGCCGGGGCGAGGTGATCGAGGCCCCGGTGCGCGAGGTCGACGTGCATGCGATCGAGTTGATGAGCTACCAGGCGCCGCATCTGCAACTGCGCGTGACCTGCGGCTCGGGCACCTACATCCGCAGCCTGGGCCGCGATCTGGGCGAAGTGCTCGGCTGCGGTGCGCATATCGCCTCGCTACGCCGGCTCTGGGTGGAGCCGTTCCGGGCGCCACAGATGATGACCCTTGAAGCGTTGAGCGCGGCATTGGAATCGGGCGCGCGGGCGGAAGATCTGCTGTTGCCGATCCAGGCCGGGCTGGCAGATTTTGCGCAGATCGCCCTCGACCAGGCCCATGCGACCCGCTTCCGGATGGGTCAACGGTTACGCGACCCGGCGTTTCCGGTCGGTCAGGTGGCGGTTTTCGGGCCGGATGGAAGCCCGTCAGGCCTTGGCCTTGTTGACGCTGACGGTCGGCTGTCGCCGCAGCGCCTGTTCAACGGACTGAACCAGTCTGTGAGTTGTTAAGGCTTGGTCAACTTGTTCCTGGCGCCATGCAACGGTACAATTTCGCGGCCCCGATCGGGGCACCTCAGCGCCAAGCGCGCATATTCCTAGCAAACGGCGAGTCCGACGGTGCGTCACGCACGTTCCTGTCGACCACGCATCTATCGAGTAAACATCATGTCAGTCGACACCCAGAAAGTTATTGAAGACAACAAGCGCAGCGCCCAGGACACCGGTTCGCCGGAAGTGCAGGTTGCTCTGCTGACCGCACGCATCGAGCTGCTGACCGGTCACTTCAAGACCCACAAGAAGGATCACCACAGCCGTCGTGGTCTGTTGCAGATGGTCAACCGTCGCCGCAGCCTGCTCGACTACCTGAAGAAGAAGGACAACGACCGCTACAAGTCGCTGATCGAGAAGCTCGGCCTGCGCCGCTGATCGAGTCCTACCGCCGCGGCGCAGCGATGCGCCGCGGTTTTGTTTTGGTCCTTCGCAAACGCGTCATCGCATTACCAAGTTCATGGGCCGGAGCCTCCCGGCCGCCCGTTCTCGGCATGGGTCGACGACGGTCCAACGAAGACAGCAACACCTAAGGAAAAACCTCCGTGGCAAAAATCACCAAAACCTTCCAGTACGGCAAGCACACCGTCACCCTTGAGACGGGCGAAATCGCTCGCCAGGCAGGCGGCGCCGTCATCGTCAAGTTCGACGACACCGTACTGCTGGTCACCGCCGTCGCCGCCAAGAGCGCGCGCGAAGGGCAGGACTTCTTTCCCCTGACGGTCGATTATCAGGAGAAGTTCTACGCCGGCGGCCGCATCCCGGGCGGCTTCTTCAAGCGCGAAGGACGTGCGACCGAGAAGGAAACGTTGATCTCGCGCCTGATTGATCGTCCGATCCGTCCGCTGTTCCCGGAGGACTACAAGAACGAAGTGCAGATCATCGCCACCGTGATGTCGATGAACCCGGACATCGACGGCGATATCGCCGCGCTGATCGGCGCATCGGCCGCGCTGTCGCTGGCCGGCACCCCGTTCAACGGCCCGATCGCTGCAGCGAAGGTCGGTTACAAGAACGGCGAATACATCCTCAACCCGACCGTGACCGAGCTGAAGGATTCGCAGCTGGAGCTGGTTGTGGCCGGTACCGCCAATGCGGTGCTGATGGTCGAGTCCGAAGCCGAACTGCTGTCGGAAGAAGTGATGCTGGGCGCTGTGACGTTCGGCCATCGCGAGATGCAGAAGGTCATCAACATCATCAACGAGCTGACCGTCGAAGCCGGCACCAAGCCGTCCGACTGGGTGGCCCCGGCAAAGAACGACGGCATGATCGCCGCACTGAAGGACGCGGTGGGCGATCAGCTCGCGTCGGCATTCCAGGTGCGCGACAAGCTGCAGCGCCGCGATGCGATTTCGGCGATCAAGAAGGACGTGCTGGGTGCGCTGGCACCGCGCGCCACCGTCGAAGGCTGGGCTGCCGGCGATCTGTCGAAGGAATTCGGCGAGCTGGAATACCAGACCATGCGTGGCTCGGTGCTGAGCACCAAGGTGCGTATCGACGGCCGTGCGCTGGATACCGTGCGTCCGATCAGCGCCAAGGCCGGCGTGCTGCCGCGTACCCATGGCTCGTCGCTGTTCACCCGCGGCGAGACCCAGGCGATCGTGATCACTACGCTGGGTACCGCGCGCGATGGCCAGGTCATTGACGCGGTGTCGGGCGAGTACAAAGAGAACTTCCTGTTCCATTACAACTTCCCTCCGTATTCGGTGGGCGAGTGCGGCCGTTTCGGCGCGCCGAAGCGTCGCGAGATCGGCCACGGCCGTCTGGCCAAGCGCGGCGTGCTGGCCGTGATGCCGAGCCTGGAAGAATTCCCGTACACCATTCGCGTGGTCTCGGAAATCACCGAGTCCAACGGTTCTTCGTCGATGGCATCGGTCTGCGGCAGCTCCCTGGCGCTGATGGATGCCGGTGTGCCGATCAAGGCGCCGGTCGCAGGTATCGCGATGGGTCTGGTGAAGGAAGGCAACGACTTCGTGGTGCTGTCGGACATCCTGGGTGACGAAGATCACCTGGGCGACATGGACTTCAAGGTGGCCGGTACTGCCGAAGGCGTGTCCGCGCTGCAGATGGACATCAAGATCGAAGGCATCACCGAAGAGATCATGAAGCAGGCATTGCAGCAGGCCAAGGCCGGCCGTCTGCACATCCTGGGCGAGATGGCGCATGCGCTGACCACCCCGCGTCAGGAGCTGAGCGACTACGCGCCGCGTCTGCTGACCATCAAGATCCACCCGGACAAGATCCGCGAAGTGATCGGCAAGGGCGGCTCGACCATCCAGGCGATCACCAAGGAAACGGGTACGCAGATCGATATCCAGGACGACGGCACGATCATCATCGCCTCGGTCAACGCGATCGCCGCGCAAGCTGCCAAGTCGCGCATCGAGCAGATCACCTCGGACGTGGAGCCGGGCCGCATCTACGAAGGCAAGGTCGCCAAGATCATGGACTTCGGCGCGTTCGTCACCATCCTGCCGGGCAAGGACGGCCTGGTGCACGTCTCGCAGATCTCCAGCGAGCGCGTGGAGAAGGTCGGCGACAAGTTGAAGGAAGGCGATCTGGTGCGCGTCAAGGTGCTGGAAGTGGACAAGCAGGGCCGCATCCGTCTGTCGATCAAGGCAGTGGAAGAAGGCGAGGGCGTGCCGGCTTCGGCCGAGTAATCGCTGCTTGCTGATGCATCACGTAGGTGACGCATGACGAACAAGCGGGCTTCGGCCCGCTTTTTTGTTACGTGCGTTTGGTAATAATTCCTTCTCCCCTCGGAACAAGGTGGCGCGCAGCGCCGGATGAGGGTGCGTGGAAAGCCTGGTGATATTCGAAAGGTGAGTGGTTTCACCCGCACCCTCGCCCCAACCCTTCTCCCGCAGGAGAGGGGCTTTGAATCCGTCCTTACTCCGGTTGCTGTTGTTGCGTCGGCGCAGGCTGCGTCTCCGGGCGCGGCGGCACGACGCGTGGAAAGCCTGGCGGCATCGTTTGCTCCGCGGGCGCGATGCCGGGTGCCGGCAACAGCGCCGTCGGTGGCGGGCTAGCCACTGCCGCATCCGGGCGCAGTTTCAGCAGTGCGGCCCAGTCGCGTCGGTTGAAGTCGCAGAGTTCTTCCTTGGCTGGCGTGCATTCGCTGGCGATGCCCAGGCTGTCCTCGTTCTGATCCTGGTTGCTGTCCGACTGCGGCGTCGGCAGGACGACGCGGCCGGCGCGATCCAGCGGCATCTTGCGCATCATCACCGTATTGAACACGTTGCCGCCAATCAGATACAGCGTGCGATCACCGCCGACGTTGGCAGCTACCACCACATCGCAATGCGATTGCCACGGCATCGGTGCGCTGCCGCCGAGCGCGGCCTTCAGTCCGGCATAGCCGAGCGCGGTGCTGCGCCCGCGCAGCAGGCACAGCAGATCGCCAGGTGCGGGCTTTTCGACTGCCGGATCGCTGAACTGGTACGGGCCGGTGGCGCCGTCGTTGTAGGCGCTGCGGATGTAGTCCAGATGGCGCGCCGAACGATGGAAGCCGCTCAGCCCGGCTTGCGTCATCACCCAGGAGATGAAGGCGGCCGACCATGGGTTGTCGATCAGAAACGCGCGGCAATCGCTGGCGGTGTAGCGCGTGCCGTCCAGTGCGGCACAACTGGAGGCACCCGGACGCCCACCCATCGAGTCGAGCGTGCCGCTGTCGCGCCAGTAGCCTGCAACACGCTGCCAGGCCACCACGCCGTGGTCTGCCAGATAACCGGATTCGGCTTCGGTCACGCCCAGGCTGGCCAGCCGGCCCTTGGCATCGATAAACGGACGTTGCCACAGGCGATGTTCGTTACAGGCGCTGCGCACGATGGCGATGGCTGCCGGGCTGGTGCCGAAGCGCGGCGGGACATCGCACACTTCGGCAGCGGCGGCGCTGCCTCCCCATCCGGCAAGCAGCAGACAGATCCACGGCCAAGGTCTTGCAGTCATCGACTATTCCGCATGCAATCAATCATGGCAGGCTGCCAGAGCGGGCGGCGTGCACGCGTGAAATCAGTGCGGCGGCGGTCCGAGCTTGAGCGACAGATCCACCGCCTGCACGTGTTTGGTCAGCCCGCCGATGGAGATGCAGTCCACACCGTCTTCGGCGATGGCGCGAATGCCGGCCAGATCCACGCTGCCGGAGACCTCCAGAGGAATGCGCTGGTCGCGCGGCAGTGCGGCAACGATACGCACCGCTTCGCGGCGCATGGTCTGGTCGAAGTCGTCGATCAGGATGCGCGTGCAACCGACCTTTAATGCTTCGCGTAGTTGCTCCAGCGTTTCCACTTCGACCACCAGCGGCAACTGCGGTTGCTGCGCACGTGCTGCATGCACGGCAGCGCTCAACGAACCGGCGGCGCGGATGTGGTTTTCCTTCAGCATCACCGTATCGAACAGACCGATGCGGTGGTTATCGCCGCCGCCGCAACGCACCGCGTACTTCTGCGCCGCGCGCAGGCCTGGCAGCGTCTTGCGTGTGTCCAGGATGCGCGCGCCCGTGCCAGCCACGGCGGCGACATAGGCTGCAGTGGCAGTGGCAGTGGCCGAAAGCGTCTGCAGGAAATTCAGCGAGGTGCGCTCGGCGCTGACCAAGCTGCGGCTGCGACCCTGCAGCAGGGCCAGCACGGTGCCGGCGCTCACGTGCTGGCCTTCGTGGACGTGCCAGTCGATGCGCACCAGCGGATCGAGTGCGCGGTGGGCGGCATCGAACCAGGGACGGCCGGCGATCACCGCATCCTGCTTGCACAGCAGGTAGGCGCTGTCGGCCTGGTCGGGCAATAGCGCGGCGGTGACGTCGCCGCTGCCGATATCCTCGGTCAGCGCGCGCGCTACATCGGCTTCGACCACGGCCGCAGGAGGCGCCTCCGGCACGCTGGCACGCACGGACGAGCTCACTTTTCGGGGAAGTCGGCGATCTGCGCGGTGGCGATGGCCTCTTCGGCCAGTAACACCGGAATACCGTCGTCGACGCGGAAGATCTGCTTGCGGTCGCGGGTGATCAACGCCTCGCGCAGCGGCTGCGCCTGTACGCTGCCGTCGGCGCGCTGCAGGGTTCCGCCGGCAATGGCGGTGTTGAGTGCTTCCAGACCCTTGCCATCCAGCAGCGAAAGCGGCTGACGGGTATCGGGCGAGCACAGCAGGTCGAGCAGTTTGCGATCCATCGAAGTCTTGTCTTGCGTGGAGATTGGCTAGAATACGTCTTTACCGCAGGGCAGGGCCATGACCTCCAACCACTCCGCGCCGCTGGTCGGCATCGTGATGGGCTCCCGTTCGGATTGGGAAACCATGCAACACGCGGCTCAGAAGCTCGATGCGCTGGGCGTGCCGTACGAAGTCAAGGTGGTCTCGGCGCACCGCACCCCGGATGTGTTGTTCACCTACGCCGAGCAAGCGGGCGAGCGCGGCCTGCGCGCGATCATTGCCGGCGCCGGCGGCGCGGCGCACCTGCCGGGCATGCTGGCCGCCAAGACCGCGGTGCCGGTGCTGGGCGTGCCGGTGCAGTCCAAGGCGCTCAACGGCTTGGATTCGCTGCTGTCGATCGTGCAGATGCCGGCTGGTATTCCTGTGGCTACCTTTGCGATCGGCAATGCGGGTGCGGCCAATGCAGCGTTGTTTGCCGCGGCCATGCTGGCACCGGAGCAGGCGCAGATCGGCGATGCGTTGGCGCAGTTCCGCGCCCGGCAAACCAACGATGTCATGGCCAGCGACGACCCGCGCCAATGAGCACGGTCGGCATTCTGGGTGGCGGCCAGCTGGCGCGCATGCTGGTCCTGGCGGGCGCTCCACTGGGCTTGCGCTTTGCAGTGTTCGACCCGGCCGCCGACGCCTGCGCGGGACAACTGGCGCCGCTGCAGGTTGGGGCCTTCGACGATGCCGCCGCGCTTGCCGCATTCGCCGCACCGCTGGACGTGATCACCTTCGATTTCGAGAACGTGCCGTCGGCCAGCGCGCAGCACCTGGCCGCGCAGCGGCCGGTGTTTCCGCGTCCACAGGCGTTGGCGGTGGCGCAGGACCGGCTCAGCGAAAAGACCCTGTTTCGCGAGCTCGGCATCCCGGTGCCCGAATTCGCTGCGATCGACGACCGCGCCGGCCTGGATGCCGCGCTGGCGCGCATCGGCGCGCCCTGCGTGCTCAAGACCCGCCGCTTCGGCTACGACGGCAAGGGCCAGTTCCGCATCAGGACGCTTGCCGATGCCGATGCCGCCTGGGACGCGCTGGGTGCGCAGGCCGAGCGGGTCGGGCTGATCCTGGAGGCTTTCGTGCCGTTTCAGCGCGAAGTCAGCGTGGTGGCAGTGCGTGGTCGCGATGGCGAATTCCGCGCCTGGCCGTTGACCGAGAACTGGCATGTGGATGGCGTGCTGTCGGCGAGCCTGGCGCCGGCCAGCGTGGATGCCGCCATGCGGGCGCTGGCCGAAACGCATGCGCGCGCAATCGCGCAAGCGCTGGACTACGTGGGCGTATTCGCGCTGGAGCTGTTCGTGCGCGATGGCGAGCTGCTTGCCAACGAGATCGCCCCGCGCGTGCACAACTCCGGCCACTGGACCATCGAAGGCGCCGAGACCTCGCAGTTCGAAAATCATGTGCGTGCGGTCCTTGGCCTGCCATTGGGCAGCACCGCGATGCGGGGGCATGCCTGCATGTTGAACTGGCTGGGCAGCATGCCCGATGCGGGCGCGTTCCTGGCTGTGCCGGGTGGGCACTGGCACGATTACGGCAAGCAGGCACGCGAAGGGCGCAAGGTAGGGCATGCCACCGTGCGTGCCGATGCGCCGCAGGCGCTGGCGACTGCGCTGGTGCAGGCGGGCAAGGCATTACAGCGCGAGGCGCAGGTCGCGCCGGTTGTCGGGCGTCTGCAGGAAGGCTGAGCCAGCGCGTTACTGGCTGCTTGCGTGGCGGCGCCCTCGTCCGGCAGTGCCGGATCCCCGCGAGGACGTGCGTGCGCTGTTGCAGCGCGTGGGCTGCGCCACAAGCGGTAACCGGTTCGGCTACCGCGTCGAGGGTCAGCTCAGATCAACTCAATCGGCTGGCCACGAAATCCCAGTTGATCAGTTTCCAGAATGCGTTCAGGTACTGCGCGCGGTCCTGTTGGTAGTCCAGGTAATACGCGTGTTCCCAGACGTCGCAAGCCAGCAGTGGCCGGTCCGGTCCGGTGAGCGGGGTGGAGGCGTTGGGCGTGGCAACGATGGCCAGGGTGCCGTCCGGGCGTTGCACCAGCCAGACCCAGCCCGAGCCGAAGGTGCGCAAGGCCACGCGATTGAATTCCTGTTTGAAGTGCGCGAAATCGCCGAACGATTTGCCGATGCTGTCGGCCAGCCTGCCCAGCGGTTCGCCGCCGCCGCGAGGGCGCAGGCACTGCCAATAGAAATTGTGGTTCCACACTTGCGCTGCAAGATGGAACACGCTGCCCTGCGCCTGCCCGATGATCTCCTCCAGGGTCAGCTCTGCGAACTCACTGCCTTCGATGCAGGCGTTGAGTTGTTCGACTTCGCTGCGGTGGCACACATCATGGTGGGCTTGCAGTGTCGCGGCCGACAGATGCGGCTCCAGGGCCGCGCGGGAGTAGGGCAGGGCAAGGTGTTCGATCGGCATGGTGTGCAGGGCAGCGAAGGGAGTCCGGCGGCAGGTCGCGTGAAGGCTTACAATGCGCGCCTTTGCGGAAGTCTATCCGACCCGGCGGTCGGGCCTGCCGCGCCCAGTCAGGAGAGTCCAATGCCGGTGATGGAACGGATCCAGGCCGAAGTCGAACAGCACCCGATCGTGCTGTTCATGAAAGGCACCCCGCAATTCCCGATGTGCGGTTTTTCCAGTCGCGCGGTGCAGGCCCTGGTGGCCGCCGGCGCAGACCAGCTGCGCACCGTCAACGTGCTGGAAGAACCGGAAATACGCGCCAACCTGCCGCGTTACTCGAATTGGCCCACGTTCCCGCAGCTGTTCATCCATGGCGAGCTGATCGGCGGCTGCGACATAACGCTGGAGCTGTTCGAAGCCGGCGAACTCAAGCGCATCGTCAGCGAGGCCTACCAGCCGTGAGTGCAGCGCAGTCCGCCGCGTCGGCCGACCTGACCGGGCGCGTGGTGCTGATCACCGGCGCGGCCGGTGGCTTGGGCAGCGCTGCGGCGCGGGCGTGCGCACAGGCCGGTGCCACCGTGGTGCTGTTGGGGCGCAAGTTGCGCGCGGTCGAACGCGTGTACGACACCGTAGCGGCGCTGGGCGCCGAACCGTTGCTGTATCCGCTGGACCTGGCCGGTGCCACCCCGGACGACTATGCCGCGCTCGCGCAGCGCCTGCAGTCCGAACTCGGGGGCGTGTCCGGCGTGCTGCACTGCGCGGCCGACTTCGCCGGGCTGACGCCCGCCGAGCTGACGGCACCCGATGCCTTTGCACGCACCATCCATGTCAACCTCACCGCGCGCGCCTGGCTCACGCAGGCTTGCCTGCCGCTACTGCGCCAGCAGGACGACGCGGCGGTGGTCTTCGTCGTCGACGACCCGGCGCGCGTCGGCCAGGCCTACTGGGGCGCCTATGGCGCTGCCCAGCATGCGCAGCGTGGCTTGCTCGCCAGCCTGCATCACGAGACCGCCGCTGGCCCGGTGCGTCTCCACGGCCTGCAGCCCGGCCCGATGCGCACCGCCCTGCGCGCGCGTGCCTTCACCCATCAGGAAGACGTCGACGCAGCCGACCCCGCGCGCTATGCCGCTGCGTGCGTCACCCTGTTGTCCATGGCAGGTGCTCCGCACCGCGGTGCGATCTGGAACCCTTCGGCATGACCATTCTGTCGGCAGCCCTGCTGCTGTTCTTGATTCTCGACCCGCTGGGCAATATCCCGGTGTTCCTCAGCGTGCTCAAACCGCTGCCGCCCACGCGGCAACGCTTCGTGCTGGCACGCGAACTGCTGATCGCCCTGTGCGTGCTGATGGCCTTCCTGTGGGGCGGCAAATACGCATTGGAGCTGATGCACCTGCGCCAGGAGTCGGTGGCGATCGCCGGTGGCATCGTGCTGTTTTTGATCGGCATCCGCATGATCTTCCCGCGCCCGGAAGGGCTGATGGGCGAAATTCCCGACGGCGAGCCCTTCATCGTGCCGCTGGCCATCCCGCTGGTGGCCGGCCCCTCGGGCATGGCAGCGGTGATGCTGATGGGCAGCAACGAGCCTACCCGGCTCTGGGACTGGAGCCTGGCGCTGATGATCGCCTGGATCGGCGCCTCGTCGATCCTGGCCTCCGCACCGCTGCTGTACAAGCTGCTGGGTCACCGCGCACTGACCGCCATCGAACGCCTGATGGGCATGTTGCTGGTGGCGATCTCGGTGCAGATGTTCCTGGATGGCCTGGGGACGTATTTCAAGTTGCCGGTGTCGATCTAAGGCGCTGATGGAGTAGGGACATCGCACGTCTGGACGCGGGCGCTCCGGGGATGCAGATGCGCTGCGAGAGGCGCGGCGCATCTGGACGCAGTCGATTGCCATGCTTTGTTTGCTGCGAGCGTCTGGATGGCGAGCCTATCCGGAAAGAGAAAATAGCGCGCTGCCTGGCCCAACCGGCCGTGGCGGGGCGATAAAGGGTGCACGCATCGACAATGCGTCCCCCTAGACTCTTGTCGCGCAGTGCGAGCTCAACGCATACGGAAGGTCGCCAAGCCTAAGCGGCTTGTCACAATCGGACGACTTTCTGGCTACCAGGTCTGTGCGCACCGAGACGCACGAGAGGCCCTTTCCCGCGTCTGCCCGTTAAAAACCGGCGGAACTCGAGACCTGCATCGCGTTCCCGCTTGCGACCTTTCGCAAATTGGCGTTGCGAAGCCACATGTGCAGTTCATGTTGCGCTGCGCGAACTTTGTCACGCCGCCGTCACAATCAGGCTTTAGCGTGTTAATCTGTTGTTAACCGTTGCGGCAGCAACCAGCCGCGCGGCGAGGGACCCCAGATCATCGGCAGCCCAACTCCGGGAACGGTTGGGCTGACTGCGCTTTTTGTCACTGCCCAACCTGTATCGAGGCCACCGAAATGACCCACCCCCGTTGTCTCCGCATGTCCAAGCTCACGCTTGGCCTTGTCGCCGCACTCGCCGCCGCCCCCGTGTTCGCACAGAGCACCTCCGCCGGCGTCGCTGGCCTGGTTACCAGCAGCGGCGGTCAGCCGGTTCCGAATGCCGAAGTCACGATCACCCACGTGGAGTCTGGAACGGTCAGCCGTACCACCACCGATGCCAGCGGACGCTACAACGCGCGCGGCCTGCGTGTGGGTGGCCCTTACACCATCACCATCACCAAGTCCGGCGAAGGCACCAAGACCGAAGAAGGCGTGTACCTGAACCTCAATCAGGTCAACAGCGTCGATGCTTCGCTGGGCGGTGATGTGACGACGCTGGGCGCGGTGCAGGCCATCGGTGGCGATTACGGCTCGGCGCTGTTCAGCGCCAACAAGATGGGCACCGGCACCAACGTGACCCGCGAGCAGATCGAATCGCTGCCGTCGATCAACCGTAACCTGCAGGACTATGTACGTCTGGATCCGCGCGTGGCGCAGACCGACAAAGCACGTAACGAGATCTCGGTCGGTGGCCAGAACCCGCGCTTCAACCTGATCCGCGTGGACGGCATCAGCACCAACGATGCGTTCGGCCTGGAATCCAATGGGTTGCCGACGCCGCGCCAGCCGTTCTCGATGGACGTCATCGACGAAATCTCCGTCGACGTCGCCAATTACGACGTCACCATCACCGGCGCTACCGGCGGCGTGATCAACGCGGTCACCAAGTCCGGTACCAATGAATTCCACGGGTCGGTCTACGGCACCTACCGTGAGAATGACTGGTCGGGCAAGAATCAGAACGACATTCGTCCGCAGCTGTTCGATAACGAGGCCACCTACGGGCTGACCCTGGGCGGCCCGGTCATCAAGGACAAGCTGTTCTTCTTCGCCAACTACGAGAAGTACAAGGGCAAGGGCGTCTTCACCGGCGCCTCCGGCTATGGTCCGACCGGCTCGGGTGCAAGTAATATCGTTCCGATCTCGCAGGCGCAGGTCGATCAAATCATCGACATCTCGCGCAACACCTACGGGTTTGATCCGGGAACGTTGGCGCTGCCGGCTCTGGATTCGGAATCCGAAGAGAAAGGCTTCAAGCTCGACTGGAACATCTCCGACAAGCACCGCGCCTCGCTTCGCTATGGCGAGAGCGAGCAGAGCACGGCCAACCTCAACGGCTTCGGCAATCAGGCGCTGTCGCTGAACTCGTTCCATTACGTTCGCGACTTCAGCCTCAAGACCTATACGGCGCAGTTGTTCAGCGATTGGACCGATACGTTCTCCACCGAAGCCAAGGTGTCCTACCGCGATTATTCGGCCGTGCGTACCGCTGCATCGCAGCTGCCCGCCATCGCCGTGCGGATCGGTAACAATACCGTTAACCTGGGTACCGAGCAGAGCACCCAGGCCAATGAGCTGCGGACCGAAACCTGGAATGCGTTCTTCGCAGGCACGCTGTTCTTGAACGACCACACCGTCAAGTTCGGCTTCGACTACGAAGACAACGACCTGTTCAATCTGTTCGGTCAACGTGTCTTCGGTTCTTACACGTTTAACTCGATTGCCGACTATGCGGCCAATCGCCCGCTGAACTACCGTTACTCGCGCTCCAATAGCGGCAACATCGACGACATCGCCGCAGATTGGGGCATGCGTAACGTCGGCGTGTTTTTGCAGGATACCTGGGCCGTCAACAACAACCTGACGCTGACGTTCGGCGTGCGTTACGACGAGCCGATGGTCAAGAACAGCCCTGCCTACAACGCAACCGCCTCGACTCTGTTCGGCTTCCGTAATGACCAGACCATCGACGGAAACGGCCTATTTGAGCCGCGCTTCGGTTTCAATTACACCTTCGACAGCGATCGCCCCACCCAGCTGCGTGGTGGCGTGGGCCTGTTCCAGGGCGCCGCGGCAACCGTGTGGTTGTCTAATCCGTACTCCAACACTGGTCTGGCTTACACGGATTACAACTTCTCCAGCCAGGCGCTGGTCAACGCCAATGGCATTCGCTTCACGCCAGACATCAATAACCAGCCGACCGGTAATGGTTCGGTGAATGGCGCCACACAGTCCGTCGATTTCGTCGACAGCAAGCTGGGTCAGCCGTCGGTATGGAAGGCCAACCTGGCATTCGATACCGAGCTGCCCTGGTACGGCATTGTGGCATCTGCCGAGGCGGTGGTGACCAAGGTCAATGAGGCGATCTACTACCAGCAGCTCAATCTTGGCAATACCAGTCGCGTGGGCCAGGATGGTCGTAATCTTTACTGGAATACCGCCGGCTTGAACCCGGCCTGCTGGCTGGATGATGGCCGTAACCCGACCGGTGCAGGCGCCCCGGCTGCTTGTGTGCGTGGCACTGCATCCGTGGTCGATGCACGCGGCTCGCGCGATCCGCGCTTCAACGATGCCATCATCGCGCGCCCCACCGATAAGGGCGGCAGCGAGAGCTTTACCGTCGGCCTGAACAAACCCTTCAACGGCGGCGACTGGTCGTGGGGCCTGTATTACACCTATACCGATGCCGACGAAGTCAGCGGCCTGACCAGTTCGACCTCGGGTTCGCAGCTGGGCAACAACGCGGTATTCCAGGCCAACGAAAACGTCGCCTCGACCGCCGCGTACGAAGTGAAGAACAGCATCCTCGGCACGTTGAACTGGAAGCATGCGTTCTTCGGCGACTACGAGACCAAGCTGGGCCTGATCTACCAAGGTCGCAATGGTCGCCCGTATAGCTATGCGTTCGACAACGACGCCAATGGCGATGGTCGCTTGAACGACCTGTTGTATATCCCGGCCGGCCGTGGCGATGTGCTGTTCGGTACCGCTCGGGAAGAACAGGCGTTCTGGAACTACATCGAAGGCAACGAGTATCTGGCCGCCCGTCGTGGCCAAGTTGCCGAACGCAATGGCGCACGTAACTCCTGGATCAACCAGTTCGACCTGCACATCGAGCAGGAAATTCCGGGTTTCTTCAAGGACAACAAGGCCTCTGTCTGGCTTGACGTCATGAACGTAGGCAACCTGCTCAACAAGAAGTGGGGCCGTGTCGAGGAGTATGGCTTCCCGGGCATGCGTGGCGTGGTGGAATACGGCGGTGTCGATGCGGCCACTGGCAAGTACGTGTACCGCTTCAATACGCCGGACCAATCCACGGTCTACGACGATCGCGGCATCTCCCGTTGGGCGCTGCAGCTGGGCTTCCGCTACCAGTTCTGATCGCGGTTAGCGTGGCATGTGTTGCGGAAACGGCCGGGGTAACCCGGCCGTTTTCTTTTGGGCGGGTGAGTGCGCTAAAGTCCTGCGCAGACGACAGGAGCAAGCTATGGAACTCAGCAGTACGGCGGCGCGGGCGCTGCCGGTAGTGGATGCGCGGATCTATCCGCGTGGTGGCCTGGACGTGCTGTCCAAGGCGGAAGTGGCCCGGCTACGTGACGCCTCCAGTGGTGGCATGCACGAGTTGTTGCGCCGTTGCGCACTGGCCGTGCTCACCAGCGGTAGCGCCTCGGACGACCCGCGCGCCGCACGCGACTTGTATCCGGATTTCGACATCCAGGTGAACCAGCAGGACCGCGGCATTCGTATCGACCTGATCAATGCCCCGGCCATGGCGTTCGTGGATGGCGAGATCATTCGCGGCGTGGCGGAGCTGTTGTTCGCCGTGGTCCGCGACCTGGCCTACATGGCCATCGAGCTCGAAGCGCAGCGCGGCGATCTGGACACCAGCGAAGGCATCACCAACGCAGTGTTCGGCCAGCTGCGCAACGCGCGCATCCTGCAGCCGTCCGACCCGAATCTGGTCGTGTGCTGGGGCGGCCATTCCATCTCGCGCGACGAGTATCTCTACACCAAGCAGGTGGGCTATGAGCTCGGCCTGCGTGGCCTGGACATCTGCACCGGCTGCGGCCCGGGTGCGATGAAGGGGCCGATGAAGGGCGCAACGATCGCGCATGCCAAACAGCGCAAGCACAGTACTCGCTATATCGGCGTGACCGAGCCGGGCATCATCGCGGCCGAGTCGCCGAACCCGATCGTCAATCATCTGGTGATCATGCCGGACATCGAAAAGCGCCTCGAAGCTTTCGTACGCATCGGCCATGGCATCCTGGTATTCCCGGGCGGTGTCGGCACGGCCGAAGAGATCCTGTACCTGCTCGGCATCCTGCTACGCGAGGAAAATGCCAGCCTGCCGTTCCCGTTGATCCTCACCGGCCCGACCATCGCCGCGCCGTACTTCGAGCAGATCGACCGCTTCATCCGCCTGACCCTGGGCGACGCGGCGGCCTCGCGCTACGAGATCATCGTCGGCGACCCGGTCGCCGTGGCACGCCGCATGGCCGAAGGCATCCATGAGGTGCGCGCGCACCGCAAGGACCAGAAGGACTCCTATTACTTCAACTGGTCGGTGCACATCCCGCTGGAGTATCAGCAGCCGTTCGTGCCCAGCCACGAAGCCATGGCCGCGCTGGACCTGCACCACGGCCGCCCGGCGCCCGCCCTGGCGGCGGACCTGCGCCGCGCGTTCTCCGGCATCGTCGCCGGTAACGTCAAGGAAGATGGCATGCGCCGCATCGAAGAGTTCGGCCCGTTCGAGATCCACGGCGACCCGGACATCATGCAGGCCCTGGACGAGCTGCTGCGCGGCTTCGTCGACCAGCGCCGGATGAAGATCTCGGGCGATTACCGGCCTTGTTATCGGGTGGTGACGTAGTGGGGCCAGGGAGCAGGTGGGCTTGCGGCTGTTGCTGGTTTCGGACCTAAGCGCTTACGCCAGTAACCCTAAAACGACCGTTCGTCCCCTCAAGGCTTGTAGCTGAGGGGGCGTCGGGGCATCTTGGACAGGTCACGCTGGGGAGCGTTCAATGTCATTTCGCCGATCTGCCGGCTTCACACTTGTGGAACTCATGATCACGATCGTCGTGTTGGCGATCCTGCTTACGATTGCGTTTCCCAGCTTCCGTGGAGTCATCCGATCCAATCGTGTAGCGAGCAGTGCCAACGAGACTTTAGGGCTGTTATCACTTGCACGAAGTGAAGCGATACGCAATCGCCGGGGCGGAGGTGTCTGCGGTAGCGCATCGGGAACAGCATGTGACAACAATTGGGGAAGCGGCATGCTTGCCTGGGCAGACACGGACGGCGATGGAGCCTTCAAGAGCGGCGACACGGTGTTGCGCTTTGTCTCGATAGATCGGTCGTTGACGAATTCCGGGCCATCCGGCACCGCAATCGCATTTGACGGGCGCGGGCGCAGGGTTGCTTCCACTAATCAGCAGATCACGCTCCAACCGACTGTATGCGACGGGCAGGCGCTGCGCCGCACGCTGGCAGTCAATGGCGCTGGTCAGATCACTTCTCAAAAAGGTGCCTGTCAATGATTCAACGGCGACCCTGCACGTCGCGCTCCCGATCTGATGGTTTCAGTCTTCTCGAAGTACTGATCACCATCATCGTGCTTGCGTTCGGTTTGCTCGGATTCGCACTGTTGCAGACGGCTAACGTCCGCTTTGTGCAGAGTGCTAACTACCGTACCCAGGCTACCAATCTGGCGTACGACTTGCTGGACCAGATGCGTAGCAATCGCTTTCAGTCGGCCTGGTATACCGACGCCACGTTTTCAGCCAATACGGTGACCACCGCCAGTTGCAGTCGGCCGCTTGGGAATAACCTGACCATCACCGGCAACATCAACCGCTGGAAGTGCCAGGTGGTGCAGTCACTAGGTGAGGGTGCCAGTGCCACCGTTCTCAATACTAATGGCCAGGTTACCGTCGGCATAAGTTGGGGAGACCAGCGCTGGGATGCGAGCAATCCTGACGCACGTACTACATTCACTCTGGTATCTCAGCTATGACGCGCCGCCCTCTATCTAGGTACGATATCGCCGGCATCAGTCTGATTGAGATGATGATCGCAATGGTGATCGGTCTGGTATTGATGCTTGGGGTGATCCAGGTTTTCTCGGCGTCGCGTACTGCTTCAATGCTTGCCGAAGGGAGCGCGCGTGCTCAGGAGAACGGGCGTTTTGCCTTGGAATTTCTGCAGCGTGATATTCGTATGGCAGGGCACTTTGGCTGTGTCAATGACCAAGCGCATTTCGTTCGCGGCGAGGGTGATCCGATAGTCACCACAGGCGCTGCAAGCGGCTCTGGTCACCCGCTGGACTTCAGTGTCAGCGTCCAAGGCTACGAGGCACCAAATACGAAGCCGCCAGCCAGCCTGACAATCGGAACCACTTGGTCGGTGCCGACGGGCCTGCCTGCGGCAATCTCCAAGCTCAATCCTCGTGGTGGCAGCGATATTCTGGTGTTGCGTTACCTGGCGCCAGAGAGTGTGCCGATTACCGCGTTGACGTCGGGTAGCACCAGCGTGGTGGGGTTTAATGCCGACGCCGGCTTGCGTTTGACAGAGGGCGGCCAAACCGCGCCAAACGTGTTTGGCATCGCAGATTGTAGTCATGCAACGGTGTTCAAGGGTACCTACGCCAGCGGCAAGGTCACGGCGAACGGTACGAATTTATCTAACTATTCCACCAGGCCTAGTGGCCAGGCATTGATTTATCGAGCAGAATCGCTCGTTTATTATGTAGGAACTTCAGCAGCCTCAGGCGAGCCGGCATTGATGCGTGCACGCTCCAACGGTGTGGACGATTACGGTACTCCGGAGGAGTTGGTCGAAGGTATCGAAAATATGCAGTTGTTGTTCGGCCTCGACCAGACTGCAAACATGTCAAAGACATCTCCGCCGCTGGGTAATATCAATACCCAGGCAATCGCAAGCGATGTCTCTACAGGGACGGACGTTGCGGCTGCTGCGCAGTGGAGACGTGTCGGACAGGTCCAGGTCGGCTTGCTAGCACGTAGTCCCACACCCTCCACGGCGGAAAAGCCTGCCAACGCGCTGCGTAACTCCAGTGTACTAGGAGTGTCTTTCGCACCGCCTACCCAAGCAGATGGGCGCCTTAGACTGACTTACGAGTCCACCATCGCGTTGCGCAATCGCCTATTCGGAAATTGACTCATGAATGCATCCAGTCGTTTGCGTCCGATGCCCGCCCGCCCCCGCGGCGCGGTGCTCTACGTCGCGTTGATCATGCTGATCTTATTGGCACTAATCGGTATTGCCGGTATGCAGGTAGCGGGGATGCAGGAAAAAATGGCATCCAATTATCTGGCGACAAATATCGCATTCCAGAATGCCGAAGGCGTAACGCGGCGGAGCGAACGTGCCATTGAAGCCATTGCAAACCGTACGGACGCGCCAACTGGCGCTCCTTTGGTAGATACCGATATTCAGCAGAACTGCGATGCTGCCTTCGATCCAGTCGCATGGGGGCGTAGTAAGGCGACAGCGATGAAGGAGGCGGTCAACGTGCGACGCATCGACTCTTGCATCATCGGTGGCGGGTCGCTTGCGATGGGCGAGCCACTCGATCCCGTAACTCCGGTTTACCAAATCACCACATTCGCAAACGATGCTGCGACAGATGCTTCGTCGTCTGCATCGATCGATACCATCTTCAAGCTCTGAGGCCGCCGACATGTCGCGTCGCATTTTTCGAACCGTTGTTGCTTCTGCGATTGTCTTGGTCGCTGCGGGCGGTTACTTCGTCTATAGCCTGATCGCCGCGCAGGGGCAGGGTGCTTTGGCGCAGTCTCCGCTGAATAACGCAACATCTGTTCCGCCTGCGTTTATCATGGCAGTGGACGATTCGAATTCGATGACGTTCGAGCGCATCTTCAAGGGTGGGGATGGGCGTTTGCGTTGGAGTGGTACGAGTTTCTTTAGTTCTGCCGGTGTATTTTCCGAGGTTGGTGAGAGTTGTCAATATCAAAGTGGAAGAAATACGCTTAATTACAGCGATTGCTATCTTTATCTCTTTCCGTTCCCTAATTACAACTCGTCATACGATCCGGGTGTAGCTATTCCGCCGCTGGATCAATTCGGTTTTGCAAAGTCGTCAGCATATAACTCAGGTTATTACGATCCAAGTCTCACCTATGACCCATGGAGCCTGGCTGTAGGAAATGATACTAACAAAGGCCTGTGGCCGGCTGCTGATTTTGATAGGGCAAGGGCTGATCCGCGCGATCCCCAAGTCTACGGAGGGAGTGACAACGATATCAAAATGAGTAGGTATGGAACTGTTGTAAGCCTTGGTGTGCGTAGAGAGAGTGCGGACGATAATCCATTTAGGCTAATGGCTGGAATGACGATTCCCGCCCAGACACGGTATCGTACATCCGGTAATAACAGGGTGTGTAATAGTAATAATAATAATGGGCTTGCCGCCACCAACGGGTTTTGGGTAACTCTTGCCTCGAGCGCGTCAGTGGTTGTTGATTGCTTAGTGCAAATTTCCTATATTCCCGCGACATTCTATCTGCCAGCTGCGGCGCCTGCGCCGGCTGGCTACCTGGCTAGCGACGTTAATCGTCCGGTTATCGCAAATGCATGTGGTCCCGGTTGTGATTTGCGCCGATATCAGATATTGCAAGTAAATTACGGTTCTAATGCCGATGCTTACAACTCTGCGAAGCAAAATTTCGCGAACTGGTTCCAATATCACCGAAATCGAATTCTTTCCATTGTTGGCTCGGAATCGCGAGCCTTGGCTGCTGTTGATAAGATGCGGGTTGGTTATTTCACCATCAATAATCTATCTCCGGTGACCATGTACAACATCGATGATGATGCGTCACGGACATCGCTATTCGAACAGGTTTACCGTCTCGAGCCCAGCGGCGGCACGCCTAATCGTAGCGCCGTCGATTACCTTGGTAAGCAATTTGCCCGCACGGGGGACGGAGCCCCCGTGTTGCGTGCATGTCAGAAGAACGGCGGCATGTTATTCACCGATGGCTACACGAACACCAGCAATACCGTTAGTGGCTATGACAACGCCGATTCCACCGGGACGGTGAATTTTCCCGGTGCGCCATTCGCCGATGCTTACAGCAATACGATTGCCGACGTCGCTGCGACCTATTATTCGGGCGCCTCTACTCCGCTGGTGACCGGTCCAAGTTTTCCAGCAGGTCTGGTGCCCGTGGACGACAAGTGCGCAACACTTTCCAATACGTCTGCTGACTGGAAACGGCTGGACTGCCAAAAAGATCTGCATATGAACTTCTATGCGATCACGTTGGGTGCTCAAGGCAGAATATACGAGGTCAATCAGGCGGCCACCAACGATCCTTATGCCAGTGCTCCTGATTGGAATTCCAATGGTAATCCGAGTGCCGATGATGATGGTCGTGTCATTGACGAGCTTTGGCATGCCACCGTTAATAGCCGCGGCCAGTTCATCAATGCCAAGAGTCCCGCGGAAGTAACCGGCGCTATGCGACGGGTGCTGTCGGCTGCCAGCGCCGCCAATTCGCCATCCGGGACCCTGGCATTGACGGGAGCGCGTATCGGGGCCGGCTCGCTGACGGTCTCGCCTGAGTATGAGATAAAGAATAACGGGACTGATTGGTCCAGTAAGCTGAAAGCCAGCCAGGCCTCGGTCGATCCGGATACGCGAGAGGCGCGCTTTACGCCACTTTGGGAGGCTTCCGGACAGATGCCCGCACCCACTGCCCGTAATGTCTTCTTCAATGATGGCAGTAACGTACGTAAGTTCGACGGGACCACTGTCAGTCTGAGTGGTCTCTGCGGGCTCTCCCAGACGCTTTACCCCGGTCAAGCGCTTTGCTCAGCGCAGGACCTGACCGATCTGGGGGCGACCGCGGCAACCGCGGCTAGTTATTTGCTGGGTGACCGAAGCGGCGAGATTCAACAGAAGGGTAAGCTGCGCGATCGCAGCACGGTACTTGGCGACATCATCAACTCCGCACCGTTGATCAGCGCGCCTATCGATGACTACGGGTACCGTGCTTTGGGTGGAGCGCTGGCAACGAGCTATACCAATTACTTGAATGCCAAGCGCGCCAACCAACGCTACATGGTATACGCGGGGGCAAACGACGGCATGCTACATGCCTTCGACGGAGGGATGAATGGTGGTGGGGCGGTCAGCGGTAGTGGAGGGCGTGAGCGTTTTGCCTATATTCCAGCGACATCCTATGGCCACATGGGTAATCTGTTATTGCCCTATCAAGCCAATAAAGGATCTGCTCAACCGTTCGATCATCGCTATTTCGTCGATGGTCCGCTCGCGCTGGGAGATACCTACTACGACAATAGCTGGAAGACGACATTGGTCGGTACGACTGGGGCTGGTGGCCGCGGTGCGTTTGCATTAGATGTGAGCAATCCGGACGCGTTCGGTGCTGGGAGCCGTCTGTGGGAAATCAGCGATCTCAGTGGTGATGCCACGGTGCGTTCCAATATCGGACACGTGCTCGGCAAGCCCGTTATTGTTCCGGTACGTGCAGCCAATGGCTCGGTGAGCTGGAAAGCGATCTTCGGTAACGGTTATGACAGCGCAAGCGGTAAGGCCGTCTTGTTCGTAGTGGACATCGGAACTTCGTCAACGCCTGTCGTGCGTATGATCGAGGCAGTGGAATCCGGAAACGCGATCAGTGGTCGGAACGGGCTCGGTAATATTATTGTTCTGGATCGTTTGGACAACCTAACGACCGACCCGGCCAGCGGTTTGCCGGTTCGCACACGGGACGGCTATGCCGACACGGTTTACGCTGCCGACCTTCGCGGCGCCATCTGGAAGTTTGATCTCACCTCGACCGCAGCATCGGTGACCGTGCCTGCATTTACGACGGGGACGTATACAGAAGGTGGGCGTACCTACCGTCAGCCCATTACAGGTGGACTACAGGCCGCTTCCGGAGAAAATGGTGGGGTTCTCGTGCTGTTTGGCACAGGTAGCTTTTCGTTCAACGATGACAGTCTGCCAAGCTCGTCGCAACACATCCAAAGCCTGTACGGCTTTACCGATCAAGTGGATGGCGTGATCTCCACTACCGTGAGCAGGGCGAACCTGACGCCCTATTCGGTATCGACTGCTGCGGTCGGCACGACGCGCAGCTTGCAGGTAGGCACTGTCCCGACGACAGCGCTTGGATGGTATGTGGATTTGCCCGCTGGTGAACGTTTCGTCGGCTATCCGGAGCTTGTGTCGGGAATTCTGTTCATGCCGACTTATGCGCCGCTCGCGGCCACAAGTGGTTGCAGTACCGACGGCGTTAACTGGTTGTTCGGATTGAATCCGCGCACCGGTGTTGGTGCATTGTCTGGTGTTCGAATGGATGGCATTGGTGGTGCCACGCTTGCCTCCGGCTCGGCGGGCATTTCACTCAATACCGGCGGAAACGCACCTGTCAAGGATGTTGGGGTGTCGGTTGTGCCCCGGCTTGAACCGAAGGTCAATCCGAAAGATGGCTCTGCTGCACCGGTTGTTCCGGCGGGCTCCGGTTGCTGGATGGTTGTCAACGTGGCAGGTGCTGCGCCCATGTATGTCCCTTATCCTTGTGGTCGCCAGTCCTGGCGCCAGATTCAGTGACGGAGGTTTTCAATGTCGTTACGCTTGTCTCGTGCTCTCGCGCGCCGGCTATCCCAGCGTGCCGCAGGCAATGGCTTCACCTTGATCGAGTTGATGATTGTTGTGGCCGTTGTGGGAATTCTGGCTGCAGTTGCGTATCCGTCTTACGCTGAACATATCCGCAAATCGCGGCGAGCACAGGCGAAGGCAGATCTTGTCGAATATGCTCAGATGGCCGAACGCTCTCACACTACGAACAACACTTATGCGAGTTTTCGTTTCCTGATTAGCCCCATCCCTCAGCCATGGAAGTTGCTTGCCATACGCAAAACGCGTTCTGGGCAAGGTGTGCAGCGCAGCAGCGCCGTCGCCAGCCGCGGCAGCATCTGTNCTCCCACCTGCGTTGTATTCACGTGGGACCATTGTCCAACCGACTCGTCGCAAATCCTGCAACTGCCGGCTGAGCGATGGGGCTAATCAGGTTTCGTTTTGCAAACGGCTCAACAACTATCCAGTCGCCGCGTGAGGGCGGTACGGCGCAATACACCCTAACGGTCGTCGGTAATCAGTCCACCTTCACGATCACTGCTGCGCCGCAGGGCAACCAGGTTAAGGATACGTGCGGCACGATGACGTTGAATCAGGCAGGAGTGAAGACGCCGAGTGCCTCGGCCACGCCGGGCTGTTGGTAGCCGAATTTGGGTCTTGCACTATCGCACTCGTGCGTCTAGAATACGCCTCCCCGCCCGAATAGCTCAGCCGGTTAGAGCACTTGACTGTTAATCAGGGGGTCGTTGGTTCGAGTCCAACTTCGGGCGCCAAAAACATCAAGGGCTTGCGATTGATTGCAAGCCCTTTTTTGTTGCACCGGGAAAATTGGCGGGAAAATTCGCTGTTTCTACGGGTGTGGCACGTCGACCAGGTCAACGAACGCGAGCGCCTCATCAGTGGGCAGCGCCGGCGGCTCGACTACCTGCAGCTCATGATCGTATCGATGCGTCATCTGCGGCGTGACGTGGCCTGCAGCATCTTGCTTGTGCGCCCGGGTTCCGCGCGTGTCTGTGATTCCGCGATGCTTCAGGCCGTGGAGCGTGAACCGCTCTTCCGCCTCGATCACGCCCTCGTCGATCGCCGCAATGATCAGGCGCTGCCAGGCGGTCTTCAATGTCGACCTGGCCAGGCGAGTACCGGTCTGTGTTACCAATAGCCCTCGTTGCTCGGGGCGCATCGCCACTGGCCGCTTATGCGCCTGGACGCGTCTGGCGCGGTATTCCCGCAGCCAGGTCCACGCCCAGCGCAGATCGTCGTTCCAAAGCGTGATGTTGTCGCGGGAGCCCTTGCGGCGTGTGCAACGGACACCCTGCTGCAGGGCGTCGGCGTCGGTCAGGTCCGTCACCTCGACACCGCGAAGACGCGCGTTGTAAGCCAGCACCATCACCGCCGGCATGTACGGCGGGACCGATCCCTTTGCGTGCAAGGGCAAGGCGGCACGCGCCTTGGCAAACTCAAGCACGGCCAGGAAGGACTGCGGTTCAGGCATCTTGGCATCAGCACGCTCCTTCGCGGCCCTCACGCCGCTCGCCGGATTGGTCTTGCAGTGGCCGATGCGTATGCCCCAAGCAAACAACCTATGCAGATAGCGCAGCGTGTGATTAGCCGTTGACGGCCGGGCGGGCAAGCCGGGCTGTACGGCACTAGCTTCCCGTCCTTTGGCGAGCGCTTCGACCAAGCGCTGGACCAGGGGAACGGACAAGCGATCGACCTGCAGGCTTCCAAACGCACTGCCGTCCTTCAACACATAGCCGCATGCCACTTCTGCGTGGCGATCGTAGTCATCGCGAGTACTGCGCGATAGGTCGCGGTACTCCGTTGATAGCTTGAATGCATCGGCTACGTACTGCAGCGTGCCCACCAGGCCGGCGCCTCGAGCAGCCTCTCTGGCCGCATGGAGGTCAGATAGCCGCGCATCTGCGTAGGCAATGGTTCTTTTCCGCGTTGAGCCGCCTTCGGGGTGCGGTTCGATGATGTACCAGCGTCCATCCGCCCAGTAGACGCCCTTCGGGAGGGCGTCTTGGTCGATATGTCGAGGAATATCAGGGTTGAACTGGCGCTTCCTGCCGCGTCCCATCAGATCAGCTCCTTGTTGTGTAGCTCGGCGGGTACATGGGCAATGCCCAGTGCCGCGTTGAGCGCATCTACAGTTGTCCAGATTCCGCCTCGACCGTCGTACTTGTAGCGGATACCCTGGTCATGGGCCCAGCGCACGACCGTCGATGCACGTGGCGCCGGCCCGATCGGCGCGCATAGGCGCCGCAGATCCTCAAATGTCAGCACCGCATCGCTCATCTCTGTTGCCCCGTCATCCACTCCCGCCGGTAGCGCCACTGCTCGCGCATTTCCTCCACGAGCAAGTCCGCGGCCACATAGCCCCGCTGGGCGGCAATGCGGAGCCTGAGTTCTGTGACCTTTGCCGCATCCACATAGCCTTGCCGCAGCCAATGGCGCGCCTCGCAGGCTCGGCGGAAGCCCTCCATATTTGCGCTCTCGATCATCGCGTGCGCGTGCCTATGAAGCGCAGGCCGAGTTGCACCACGTTGGGGGCGCACGGTCGTGGCTCCCGAGGTGTGCGGATGCGATGCGCTCTGCGCCATTCGATCATGGCGAGCTCGTAGCTGGGATGCTTCTGCGTGCGCCCACACACGCACTCGATGAAATGCCCGCCGCCCGCCTCGGGGCGGCGGGCGTCGAGCATGTGGCGAGCCACGTGACCGTTGGAGCATGGCGGCAGCGGCGTGTCGTGGTCGACCTGACGTTGCGTCACGGCACCTCAGAGCGCAGCACGCGCTCAGCCTCCCGAAGATGTTGCACGGTGTCCGAATCGATCCGGTCCAGCGCCTGGACAATTGTGTAATCCATCTCGGCCAGCCAATCGGCACGGTTTAACACCAGAGCGGCTGTGAGCGCCTCGCCGGTGGACAAGGGGCCAGGCTCTCCCATGCGCGCGGCGGTACGAGCAATCTCGATCATGCGCTGCAGGTTCATGGATGCGTCCTCCATGCGGAGCCGAGCTGGCTGCGGGCTTCTTCGACACGAAGGACGCGAAGACCCCAGTGCACTGACCAGGTCTGCGCCTGCTGTTCATTGCAGGTCAGCATCAGCTGCCCTACGGGTTCCAGGCGATCAGCGCGGAAGGTGTGCAGGATGTCGTCCAGCTCGATCACCTCCTGCAGGCCCAGCACTTGGCGCAGTGCATCGACATTGAGCGATTTTCCCGTGCCTTGCGGGCCAAGAAAGATGACGGACTTAGCCATGGATGGCCTCCCGGCGCACCGCCATCCGGGCACGGCCCCGGCGGCGCTGTGGCACCTGGCCAACAGCTAGCCCGGTCCGAGTGAGGCGTGGGCGGCGGGTCGCCCACAGCCGGTAGACCAGGGCGCCACCGATCGCCGGCGGAAACACCATCGCGAGCGCGAGCAGCTCAGCCATTGGCCACCTCGCGTGCAGCCTGTGCCACCGCAGCGGCTGCAGCCGCAGTTGGGCGGCGCGGCAGCATGTTGGCCAGGTCGAATGGGAAATCCAGGCCGTCCATGAACTCGGCCAGCTCCGTGCTGATCGAGTCCTCTGCAGCCGTCCACAGGCGGGGGCCTTCGATGAGTTTCCAGCCGCCGCCGGAGCCGCGACGCCGCTCCCACGACTGACGTGCCTCGCGCAGTGGCCCCATGTTCAGCGCGGCAGTGACCACCACCGAACCATGCGTGACATGCAGGGTGATGGTGGCCGAGCAATCGCCCATGCCGCGATCGTAGGCGACGACGGCCGGCGTGCTAGCCTCCGCGTCGGGTCCGGTGCCCAAAGCCAGCGGGCGTGCTGCCGTGGCTGGACGTGTTCCAGTTTGCTGTTGCATATCGACTCTCCTGAGTTGCGTTGGTGGAGGGCCTTGGGGCGGTGTTCCAGCACCGCCCGCCGGCCCGCTGTTGCGGGGTCAGATCAGGTCAGCGCCAGATGGCGGAATGCTGGGGTCGGGTTCACGCAGGTGTTGCGCGCCATTGAGGACATCGAGCAGCTCGTGGCGGATGTAGTCGGCCACTGCCGCTGGTCCGTCGTGGTTGATGCCTGCCTCGATCGCCACATCGTTGGTCAGCGCGGCAAGCAATGCGGCCGCGTGGTAGGCGCGCCAAAGCCGGAACTGCTCTTCTTCGCTGATCGAGTAGTCAGCGCCCTCCGGCAGCTGGGCGTTTGGACTGGCTGCGTCCATCAGGCCACCTCCAAGACAGGCAGGCGGGCAATCATCCATTCGCTCAGCGAAGCAGCATCGGCTTCGGGCATCACCACGTGCATCGAACCGATGACCAGGCCGGTCCCGTCACCAACGAGGACTACGTCGGAAGGTGTTTCGATGACGCTGCAGGCAAACAGCACCGGCGCACGGTCGTGCAGGCCATCTGCATACAGCTCGGCGAGCACGTCCTGGCTGCGGGCTTGCAAGCTCAGGTAGACGCCAGGGGCGATGCGTTGGGTCTTGACCAGGGCGCGGCGGCTCATTGGCGCACCTCGGCCTGGTCGGCGTTGATCGTCGCAATGGCCGCGGCAACGTCGGCCAGGGTCAGCGCTTCAGGCGCCTTGCCGCCGGCCTGCAGCTTCGCCTGCAGGGCGAGCCAGGCTGTGTGGTTCCAGTCGAGGGTGTCGGCGATCAGGCCGAAATAGTGGGCGATCTGGCGCGCGGCAGCGGCCGGCGCTTCTTGAGCGTCGTAGGACATGCGGAACTCCGTTTGTAGTTTGGAGTCCGCCGCCCCGACGCCAATCGGGGTGGCGGACGGTGCGGGTTGGCGTACCGGACAAACGGAACCGGCGGGCCTTGCGGCCCCCACGCACCGCCCGCCGTAGAACTGGCAGGCACGCACCCGAGCGAACGCTGGGCGAGAAAAAAGCGCCTGGCATCGGTCGATGGGCGCTATTGCGCCGTTTGAAGTCGGGACGCCAATCCCGGCCGCCGATTTTGCGGCGACGGGATAATGGTTGCTCCGTCCATGGGGCGCTGTCAACGAAAAAATCCTAAAATTTCCAACACGTGCCAGAGCGCTCATTTCGCAAACACCCAGCATTTGACGATTTTGTTCGCAATAACGCTATTGCACGCCCAGTTGGCGCGGACAAAATAGGGGCTGGCACGCAATGCGCCATGCAGGCTCCGTGGGGTGGGCAGGGATAACCCAGTGCTGGCCGCCAGTTGCTGCACTTGGCGCAGATTGAGTGCCAGATGGCCTGCCGCGCGGGCATGGTTGATGTCATGGCCGGTGCTTTGCAGGGCACTCACCACGGCCCAGAACTGGGCTTGGGCGCTTTCCAGCGTATGGGCCAGCGGCAGGCAGGGTGGCAGTTCCGGGGCAGGCAGGCCCAAGGTCAGCGAGAGTTGGACTGCATGCTCAAATTGGGCCTGCTGCTCGGCCGCACCGCGGGCGCGGTACAGGCGGGCCACCACCTGGGAGCGGGTGTCATGCAGCGCGGCAGGTTGCATGGGTTCAGCCGGGGCGGTGCCCTGGGTCACCAGGGTGTCGTAGGCGTTGATTACGTCCAAATGGAACTCGGGTGAGATCCACATTGCAAAGGCGTACACCAATTGCTTGACGGCGTAGACACCGCCATACCGCCCCTCAGTGGTTTCAACTGGTTTTAAATCCTCAGATATGAGGATTTGAACCTCACATTTTGGATCGGATAGCGCTCCACGGGCTTTCAAGACACGAATCAGCTCAGTAGTTTGCTGCAAACGCAACCAATTGGAGGGTTGGTGGCGCTTGGCCCCGCCACTGGCTTGGTGCAGATCATTGAGGCAATAACGGCCAGCACCGTCACGCCGGATTTGGAAGTTGGCGACCATCAATGGAGTGGGATAGGTGTTCATGACTGAATCAACCTCGCTGGGGCTGAGACCATTTCTGGCGAGCGCGGGCTGATCCACATGGCGTAGGCGTAGACCAATTCCTTAATGGCGTAGGTGCCTTGCGTGAAACCGCCCTGTAGTACGACCAGGGGTTCATCCCGTTCCTCAGATCTGAGGAACGCCTCCTCAGATCTGAGGACGTCCCCCACCTCGGCAATCAGTTCAGTGGTTTGTTGTAACCGCAACCAATTGGCAGGCTGGTGCCGCTTGGCCCCACCACTGGCTTGGTGCAGATCATTGAGGCAGTAACGGCCAGCGCCGTCACGCCGGATTTGCAGGTTGTCTACTACCAGCGGGAGGTGACTGTTCATGATATTTCCAAGCTGGCAGGCCATAGCCGAAGTGCTGTGCGGAGGGCGCCTACAGCTTGTGGTTGGGTCGTTCGCCTCGCGCGCACGTGATATTGGCGGCCGACCCCCTGGGGCCTAGGATGGAGGTGCCAACCACCCATCCGACCCCAGGGGGCCGACCATGAACTGGATTCCAGACAACGACCGCAACGGCAATCGCGATTCCGATCACAAGCACGGTCACGTGACCCCGCCGTTTCGCAACCCGGTGCCAGAGCGCGAGCAGCAGCAGGACGGCGACCGCGACGAGCCCGAATAGGAGATGCATGCGTATGCCGCGCACCACACCTACCAACTACAGCCGCACCAAAGGGGAAGCGCTCCTCGATCTCGATTTCGCTATCGAGATCAGCGTGCTGAATCAACGCTTCTATGAGCGCGTGTCGAAGGGCATCGCGTTCCTGTCGTTGCTTGCAGGTAGTGCGGCTTTCGTGACGATCTTCAGTCCGAACTCGGTCGTTGTGACGGTCGCCGGATTTCTCGTTGGTGCCTTCGCACTCGCCGAAAAGGTCTACGACTTCAGGGGCAAGGCAGTCATCCATGCCGAGCTGATTCGTAGCTTCCTGCGCCTCAAGGCGCGAGCCAAGGATCTGACGTTGGAGCAGTTGGACGCGGCCTTTGGAAAGGCCAGCGAGAAAAGTATTCCGGTAGTCCAAGGTCTCCGCATGCCGGCATATAACAACAACGTCCGCCGCCATGGCTTCACGGACTACGCCAGACCACTGCGCCGATGGGAGAAGTTTCTTTACGCGCTGGTATAGGGCTGTCATTTGTTGAACACCCAGCACTTCACCGTCTGCCCGGTGCCCAGGGCGTCCTTGAGTACCGCGCTGTTGACGGCGGTGTTCGCCGCCAGCAGCTTGTGGCGGCGTGAGTCGCCCAATAGCGAACGCAAAATCTTCAGGTCGGGCACGTTCTGGCCAAAATGCGCCGCACGCGCCGCGAACATCGGCCGGCACGCGGCCATTGCTTCTCGATTTTGGGACTACCAGGGCGTCATAGGCCCGGATGACCTCAACGTGGAAGCGTGGCGAGATCCACATTGCGTAGACGTAAACCAATTCCTTGACGACATAGGTACCCGGCGCCATGCCGCCCCGGATCGACGCGAAGGGAGCAAACGCCATTTCTGGCGTTAGCTCGGTGACCAGTGACTGGAACGTGTTGGCCCGCGTGAAGCGGTTGGGACTATGCCGGACCTCTCCACCGGCCGCTTGGTGCAGGTCGTTGAGACAGTACCGGCTAGCGGCATCGCGCCGGATCTGCAGGTTTGCAACGAGCAATGCTGATCCGCTCATTTGGCGAACACCCAGCACTTAACGGTGGTACCGGAGCCGCTGTGCTCGTCTTTGAGGACTGCACTGTTGACGGCCACGTTGGCACCGATGAACTTGTGCCGGCGCGAATCGCTCAGCAGCGCTCGCAGCACCTTCAGATCCGGCACGCCCTGGCTGAACTGCGCTGCGCGTGCGGCGAAGTGGTTGAGGTTGATGGCGATGCGCTGCGCGTCGCGGCTGTGATTGACCACGGCTTTGCCGTGGCCGGTCGCCTCGAGGTACTCGTAGACCTCCCAGAACTCATTGACCAGGGCATGGTCGGCGCTGATCGCTTTCTGTCGCTCCAGGGCCATGTCCAGCAGTGCCAGGCGTGTTTTCTCGACCATGTCGTCGGGGATGGTGAGGACCAGGCGCAGGCAGTCGAATAGCGCGAGCATCTGCGCGTGGTTCTTGATGACGCGCTCCAGGCGCAGCTCTGGCTGGGCGCGCAGCTTGCCTTCGAACATCTTCACCCGTTCGGCGAATAGGTCCAGGATGGCGCGCTCCTGGCGTACCGCGCGCACCAGAAAGTGACTCAGCTCTTCGACCTGCAGGGCATTGAGGTTGTCGGCGGCGATGCGACTTTCCGTGGTGACGTTCGGCCGCTTGAAGTGCAGCTTGACGATACGGGTCAGGATCGCCTCGGAGGCATCCACTGCAGCGTTCTGGCTGATCACGATGGTGCCGCGGAACGGAGGCTCGTAGGTCTCGTTGCCGCCGTTGCGCACGCCACGTGTGGCCAGGGTGCCGCCGCCGAAAAAGTCCTTGAGCTCGTCCCACTCGAACGTCTTGGCGTGTGACTTGTCTGGCTCATTGCGATCGGCCTCCAGCAGCACCACCGGCATGCCGGACACCTGGCCCATGGCGCGGGCGCGGCCGGCCTTGGACGACTTGGCCGGGTCGAAGCCCTCATAGTCGGACCTGGCCAGCAGCTTCCACAGGAAGGTCAGCAGCGTGGTCTTGCCTGCACCCGCTTCGCCGGTCGCTTCGAGGAACGGGAAGCTCTTGTGCGCGGTGCGGATCTGCTCGGCGAACAGCGAGCCAAACCAGAACGTGAGCGCCACCATGCCGTGGGTGCCGAAGCACAGCCACAGCCAGGGCAGCCAGTCGGTGCGAAACGCCTCAGCGTCGCGCTGAATCTCCAAGCGGATGGACTTCTGCGTGGTCTTCAAGCGCAGCTTGTCGAACTCGAAGTAGTCCTCTTCGTTGGCCGTCACCAGCTCGCCGTCGCGCACGGCCATATCGCCGAGCAGGTAGGCGCGGTGTTCCTTGCTGTAGCCCACGAAGTCGATGGCGTCGACCGTCTTGATTGCCTCGGTCTGCTCTTCGATCAGGCGGTCTAGCTGGTGGCCGGTACCGGTGAACATGGCGCCGGCGGCCAGGGAGATCAGGCGCTTCTTGAACTCGGACGCGCTGGCGACGTGACCACCTGTAAAGGTGCCCTTTACGCTGGGGCCGTCATGCGGGAAATCGACGCGGAAGTAGTACCANGCCAGGGAGATCAGGCGCTTCTTGAACTCGGACGCGCTGGCGACGTGACCACCTGTAAAGGTGCCCTTTACGCTGGGGCCGTCATGCGGGAAATCGACGCGGAAGTAGTACCAGCTTTCGTCCGTGACCTCTTGCCGCTGGAAATACAGTGCCTCTGGGTAGCAGTTGGCGATCTTCTGCACGGAGCATGCTGCGCGCTTGATCTTCCTCAGATCCTCGGCAGCAACCTCGTCGCCTTCGTCCGCATCGATGTCGCCTAGCTTCTCCTTGCGCAGCTTGTCGAAGCGCTGCGTATCGAAATCGAACCAGTACAGGCGGGAGCGGTAGTCCAGCCAGAAGTCGTTGCGGCCGTCGTGCTCGAACATGAGCAGGCCTTTATCCACCGCCGAGCGAGCTACAAGCAGGTCGCCCTGGTAGCGGGCTTCGTTGACGTCGTTGTCCCATTGCTTGGGATCATCGGACGCGATAGCGCGCAGATGCAGGTCGTTCCAATCGGTCTTCTTGCCGTCGCGCTGGACGATCTGCGCGGCCCGCGAATCGAAGCCNTCGTTGTCCCATTGCTTGGGATCATCGGACGCGATAGCGCGCAGATGCAGGTCGTTCCAATCGGTCTTCTTGCCGTCGCGCTGGACGATCTGCGCGGCCCGCGAATCGAAGCCTAGCCCCGCTGAGCGCTTGATGTGCTTGTGCGTATACGCACGAGCACCCGGTTCGTTGTCTAGCGCCCACACGAGGGTCGGAAGATCGGCCATGCGTGCCTTGGCCAGCTCGCGCAGCGAGTCCTCCGGGTAGGCATTGGATGACATCGCCGACACCGCGCAAAGGCCGTGCTGCAGGAGCGCGATGGCATCGAAGATGCCCTCCACGATCCACACCTCGCGAGCGGTCTGCATAGCGGTCAGGGTGGCCGGCGCAGCCCACCACACGCCGGCATAGCTCTGGCCTGGGGCGAAGCGTGCTTTCTGCTTGCCGAAGCGATGCGGGCGATCGATCAGGCGCTCCCACCAGCCGCCTTTCACGAGCGCAAAGCGCACCGTTGCTGTGCCGGCGCTGATCTTCCGATCGTAGTGGCTGTCCTGGGTGTAGAGGCCCTTGAGGGGCACCAGGTCGAAACCACGCGCGAACTCCAAATAGGCGTCCGCTGCCGCGTTCGGGGCGGCCGGCGTTGGCACGAACCGCTTGGACCAGTCGTCGAACAGGTCATCGTAGAGGTCTTTGACATGTAGCTCGCGGCCGCACTTGGACTGGCGGCCGCACTTCACCACCCACGGCTTGAGGTGGTTGGTGTAGAGCTCCTTCTTGCTGCAGGACGGGCACTTGCCGCCGCGCATGTAGTGCGTGCCGCTACGGTGCTTGAGCCCGTAGTCCCGTTCCAGACGGGTCAGCACCTGTTGCCGCAGATCCTCTTGCATGTGCGCCCTTACGCGCCTGGCCGGCGCTGAGGCGCAGGCATGGCCGGTGTACTGTCGAGCACGATGTAGGCACCGCCGGCCAGGCGGTGTGCTTCGACAGCAGCGTGCAGGGCTTGCGCCTCCGCATGCTTGGCACAGGGGCGGACACGCTGCGGCGCGTGCGCAGCGGTATCGACAAAGCGCGGCTCCTGCGCGCTGTACCAACCGCAGGGCGCCCTCATGCGTTCGCCCCGACGTGCGGTGTGTTTGCATGAAACAGGACCATGGCTGACTCGGTCAGCGCTACACGGCGCTCATCGGCACAATCAGCAGTGGCTAGACCTTGCTGCATGAGCTGGGCGACTACAACTGCGCCGAAGCGCTCCTGCGTATCGGTAGGTGCATTGCCGCCGATGTAACCATGGTCGGTGTGCAGCAGACCGCCTTGCAGCAGTGCAACCTGCAGGCAAAGCTTCGCCGTGGGCGGCAGTGCCGCCCAGTCAAGGGTATTTCGCATAGGGGTGCCTCAGATGAGCGGGAAGACCGGCTCCCCGCCGGTGGTGATCAGATCCAGTTGGCGGTCGCCGTGCGACTCGCGGTACGCCTGTAGCGCCAGGGCGCGTTCGAATGCGGGTGTGGGTGGCAACTCACTGTGTGCGGTCGGTACGCCACTGGGACTTGCGATCCCGGTGAGCTCCGAGTAGCCGGTGTAGGTCGCGCTACACATCGGGTTTTCGCAGACGTACGAATCGTGCCGCAGGTACTTGTGCGCTAGCGAACTGGTGCGCTTGATGAGTCGGCTGCCGCACGCCTCGCAACTGAAAACGACCTTCTTCCTGCCGAACATGCTCACCCCTTCGAGCTCTTGGCGGTTGGGATTTGTGTGGCACCATTGGGTGGTGCCTTGAGCCCGAATGCGACTGCCGCCTTGTGCGACTCGCCGTATTTGCCCTGAGAGCGGCTGCGGAGCAGGTCATGAACCACTGACCGATCCACGCCGTGCTGTCGTGCAAATGCCGAGACCGTGATGCCATTCGCTTCAAGCCACTGTCGCGCCTGTTCTGGGCTGCGAGGCGTGAACTGCTGCATTTGACTCTTACGGGGCATGTGGCGGTTCTGTTTAGTTTTGGGGATTTTGTGGACTTAAATCAACATTGTCAAGAAAGGAAATGCCTGTATGACCTTCGGGAAGCGGCTGAAGGATGAGCGTAAGCGGCTCGACCTGACGCAAGACGAGCTGGCGACCCAACTGGGTGTCACGCGCTATGCGCAGATCAATTTCGAGAAAGACATCAACTTGCCGGGCGGAGCGTATTTGCTGGCCGCTCTGGATCGCGGTGTTGATGTCATGTATGTGCTGTCTGGACACCGCGTTCAGATGGATCCTGAAGACGCGCGGTTTCTTTCGGCGCTCAGGACTGCGTCAGCCAGTGCGCGCAGCGTTGCACTCGCGGCATTAGGATTGGAAGCAGGTGCACCACCGGGCGTGTCGGGAGCAGCGCCGACGTTGAATTTCAACAACAGTACAGTAGGTCCGGTGATCTCCAACAACGGTCCATTAGATCAGCGATATATGCAGATCACCGTGGGCGGTCGGAAAAAAAAGAAGTCGTGATGAAGTTGCAGATAGGACAGCTGGTCCTCGCAAAGGAGTGCGTCATCGGCGACCATTTAGCAGCTGACGCTCAAACCCATACAGGCATCGAAAAAAAGCCGCCGGTGTGTGCCGGCGGTTTCAAAGGTGTCGGCGCATAGCTCCTTGCGACCCAGTTGCCGCCGTCCTGGCAGCGCGAGATGACCTGACATCCAGCATCAACCCTACGCACATCGTATTCGTTCGGCTATCAGACAAATCCCAAATTCGAGGTCGGGACTGCGACCTCAGAGGCCGCTGCCGGATAAGCAGCGCGACGCGAGCGCTTACATCACGGCTTCTAATTCGAGTGCAGTGGTAAAGCCGCTGGAACCGCTGGCCGTGTGGGTGGCCTTCGCAATCAGCCAGGATTGAGCATCAATCTCAGGCTTGAAGCCGCTCACGGTGATGCGTTGCTCTGGAAATAGGTCTGCACGTCCGATTGCCAGGCTATAGTCGAACTTCGCAGCACCACGTCTGGCCCGTTCCAGTTCCGCATGCGCATGTTGGCGTGCCGTTGCCTCATTGGCATACGACTCGCGCAGGCGCTTGACGTTGTCGTCCTTGCCCGCCAACACCGATTGCCGCCGCGC
>NZ_CM002139.1:4724843-4769333 GCF_000454545.1 Xanthomonas cassavae CFBP 4642 | reverse complement strand
CGCCACCTCGTTGGCTTCAGGTGACAGCAGCATCCACCCAGCGCGGCGCAGATCCTGCGACAGGCGGCTGATGGTCAGGGCTAATCAGGAAAGAAAAAGAGAAATCGAAGAAATCGAAGAAGGTCGTGTAAATAGGCTTTGGAACGAAATTGAAGAAATGGAGATCGGCGCTATTCATGCTCTTGTGAGCTTGCGAAATTCTAAAAAAAATTCGATTAACTGAATTTTGAATTAAATCAAAAGTTTCAGGTGGGCGTTGACGTGGCTAATCCTGGCCGCAGTTATCTTTTCCGCCCTCTGGGAAGTCCTGCGCGGTTACGGTCACGCCACTCGATCACCTCGCCGGCCACCCAGCTGGCCGGCCTCATCGTCAATCTGACCGGAAAGTCCGGCCTGCACGCCACGGTCTCTAGCACAGTGCGCGGCGCGAGTCCGAGCAGTTGGCCGACCGCCTCCGCATTGATGGCCCGTAGTTCCCAGGGCACTGGTGCTGTTGAGTCGTCCATCTGGGCGTCCGCTTTTTGAATTGCCTTGAACGTGCGTCAGAGGAATCTCAAGGGGCGCGACGTTTCTTGTCTCCTGACCCTGGGATATCCAGCTTGTTGGACCTCCACGACGGAGATGCTGGAGCTGGCGCTGCGGTTGGCTCAACTGCAGATCGCAGCACTACCGGCCAGCCATAGGCGTCCAGATAGTGCCGGATCCCGTTCTGGCGCAGGAAGAGCGCCTGCCGTGCCCGCTGGGGACTTCGGCAGAGCGCTCTTACCTCATCTCGTGACAGGCACAGTTCCGACATGACATGTCGCCTCTATCCAGTTGAGGCCGATTACAGCACAGAACGCAGTTTGCATCTGCTTTGCTGGCAGGCGAATCGAGCCCGTGCAGCCATCCCGCAATCGCACCTTCTGCGACAGTGCACCTTACTCTTGAGGTATGAGTGACCACCGCCGAAGAAGCGTCCCCAGCCCGCCCGGCTCCTCGCATGAGCAGTTCGCTGGGTTGATCGATCTGATCGCTGAAGCCGTGGCGGCGAAAGTGGTGGCCCAGCTTGGGCAAAGCCTGTCGGCTGCCCCGCCGGCTATCGAGCGTCCAGTGCATGTGCTGCCTGCATCTGATGGCCGGCCCCGCCTTTTGCGCATCGCACAGGTAAAGGACCGGGTTGGGATGTCTCAGACAACCATTTACGATCGGATCAAGAAGGGCACGTTTCCCAGGCCGGTGCCGCTTGGAACGCTGGTAGCTTGGCTGGAGCCGGAGATTGATGCATGGATCGCTCTGCCTGCGTAGCCAATCGTTCAGGCGTCCAGCCAGGTCACGAGCGCTGAGGTTGCGCCGGCTGATGGCTCACCAGATCGCCAAGTTGCGGGCCGCGACTTAGCAGAAATCCCCCGGGTTGCCCGGAAACCCTTGCGGGACAAGGGGGCTTGCATCCAGGTGCCGGCACCATCTTGCAGACTGTCGCTGATTATTTCCGATCCGCTGCGTTTTTTCGCGACGTGCGGCGTGCGGCGTTTGTCTTGCTTGCCGTGAGCGTTCTGCGCGCGGCAGCACCATGCGCTTCGTCCAGGCGGTGACGTCGCCAGGTCCAGGCTGCGCGCCACCACATTCGAGAGGCGGTGGCGCCGCGTTGCGTTGCTCAGGCCGGCCGGCCCCCCGAGAGCAACTGCAGCGCGGCAGTCCTGGCGTCGGCGTGCGCATCGCTGCGCAGGCGTTCGGCAGCGGCAGCGACGACAAGTGCCAGTGCCTGGCGCAGCACGCTGTCGGCGTCGGCGCTGGCGTCCACCACGTGTTTGCCCGGCAACTGCAGGCCGTTGAAGATCGCGCGGCAGCGTTCCAGGTTGTCCTGGGTTTCGAAATGGTTGGGTGCATCGCCGCGGGCGCGGATACGCGACAGGCCGGTCGGCGGCGGCAGATCGAGCAGCAGCAGGACGTCCGGGCGCGGCGCGAAGGCGTTGCGCTCCAGCAGCGCGTCCAGCGGCAACCCGGCGGCGCCCTGGTAGGCGACCATGGAAGGAAAGTAGCGGTCCAGGATCACGATGTCGCCGCGGGCCAGCGCGGGCGCGATCAGGGTCTCCACGTGTTCGTGGCGATCGCGGATCAGCAGGTCGGCTTCTTCGTCGGCGCTCAGGCGGCCGGTCGCGGCGGATTGGCGCAGCTGCGTGCCCCAGGGGCCGTTGGTCGGTTCCTTGCTCAGCATCACGCGCGCGCCGGCCGTCTGCAAGGTGGTTGCCAGGCTGCGCGCCAGCGTGGTCTTGCCGGCGCCGTCGATGCCTTCGATCGCGATCAATAGCCCGCCGGGCTTCAGTTCGATTGTCATCGCGCTACTTTATCTGATCGGGGCGACAGACCAGTAGCCAGCAGCGCGTCGGCGCCCATGCCGCGATGGCTAGCGGCGGTAGCCATGCCGTGGTCGAGTGCGATGGACTGGGCTTGCCGGCTGTGCGCACCGCAACGGCGAGGTGCGGACACCTGTGCCAGAGCGTCTTGCACCGCGTGCTGCGGGGACCGCGCGCCGGCGCACCGCGGCGCCTGCGCCAGGCACGGGCCAGATGGCAATCAAGTGCAGACCAGGCAGAGGCCGACACCGGCGACACGTAACGTCGTTATTGCCTGACTGATATCACGGGTATGTCTTGTGTGCTGTCGGGATTGTCCCGATGCCGGTGTTTCTGTGCACTGGTCATACTGAATAAGTCAGACGCAGCGCTCATTCGTGTCACGACTGAGTCGCGTTTCTGGCTTCAAGGAAGATGGACGCGTCGCCGCCACCCTAGAGGCGGCATCCCCCGCGTGACGCCCTCTCAGGCCCGTCGTGACCGGATTCCTTGTTTATCGTTCTGCATCAACCGCATCAACCGCATCAACCGCGCAGCCCATGCGGCCGATCAGGTCGCCGAGGTATAGCGGTAGGACAGCAGCGACTTCACCAGGAACGTGATCTGGGTGGCCGAGCGCGCATCCACACGCATCACCGGAATACGGAAACCTTCGGCGACCAGGCCATCGCGAAACGGCGGCAACGGAAAGTCTGCGACCTCGTCGGTCATGGTGATGCCCACCGCCAGGCTGGCGTCGGGTGCGATCTGCGCAAACTCGCGTAGCAGCGCCAGGGTGGTTTCGGGCATCTGCGGATCGCGCGCATTGGCCAGCACGACCACTCCCAGCGCGCCGTCGCAGACCAGCGGCCACATGAAATCCAGGTACTTCTGCCCCGGCACGCCGTAGACGTGCAGCAGCTCGCCGTCTTCCAGTTCGATCGAGCTGTAGTCCAGCGCGACCGTGGTGTAGGTCTTGTCGCCGTAGGCATCCTGGCTGAGCGGCATTTCGGTGCTGACCGGTTCCACATCGGAGATGGCGCGCACGGCGGTGGTCTTGCCGGCGCCCATGCCGCCCACGAACACCAGTTTGTTGGCTGGAAGACTCATGACTGCGCCTGGAAAAGAGTGAGGCCGAACCGGCGTGCGATCCAGGAAAAAAACCGGGAATTGCTGCTGCTGCCCGGACGAGGCGGCAGTGACGGCACGGGAATCTCCGCAGTCTGGGCAAGGCCGCTGGCGAGTGCGGCGGCGAACAGGCATTCCACCGTCTGCAGCGGGAGCTTGCACGCCGTGGCCAGCGCCTGCGGGCGCCATGGGCGGGCATGCAGGTGGGCGATGGCGAGCAACCGCGCCGGCGAACTGGTCTGCGCGCTCAATTCTGGCCACTGCCGCAGCTGCAGCGCGTTACCGGGTTCCACCGCCGGCAGGGCGGGGCGTAGATGCTCGGGCAGGGCGAAATACAGCGCTTCGAAGGAAACGCGCTGCGGCAATGGGGTGCGGGCATCGTCGGCCGTGCGCTGCCAGCCGGAGCGGTCCAGCGCAGCGATCAGCTCATCCAACGCGACGCCGGCCGGCAGATGCAGGCAGTGTTCGACAGGATCCACGCGCACCTGCAGCCCCGCGTTGCGCACCACCACCACGCCGGCACCGAATTCGCCGCGGCAATGCCGCAGCAGCAGCGCCGGCTCGGCCACCGGAGTGGCGTGTGGCGAGGACAGCAGCAGGCGCATCTGCTCGTTGAGCTCGCGCACGGTGGCGCCATGCTTGAGCCAGGCGCCGGCCATCGGCGTACGCGAGACCATCAGCACGCGCACCGGCTGGCCCTGCAGCGCCTGCCATGCGGCCAGGCCATCGGCGGCTTCCAGGCCCAGCACCACCACATCGGCCGCATGTTGCGGCCATTCGCCCAGTTGCACGTCGATGCGCTCGGCGAGCAGCAGCGAGCACGCCAGTTTCAGGCGCGTGGTGTGCAGCAGGTCCAGGCCGGCCGTGGCGACCCGCATGGCGTGGATGGGTGTGGTCATGAGAGGGCGCCGTCTGGGCGCAGTGACGCGACAACGCCTGCCGGCTTGCACCGGCAGGCAGGGCCGGCGACGCGGGTGCGCCGCCGGACAGGCATCAAGCGAAATCCAGGGTCTTTTCGAACGCCTTGAGTTCGTGGCGGGCCATCGCCAGATTGGCCTTGGCGCGGTCCAGCACCACGTACAGGAACAGCGTGCCGTTGCTTTCCAGCGGACGCAGCAGGTGGTACTGGCGCGACAGCGTGATCAGGATATCTTCGATGGTGTCGTGCAGGCCGAGCTGCTCGGCGATGCGGCGCTTGGCACGCACCACTTCGGTATTGCCGGCTGCGGCCAGTTCCAGGTTGAGTTCGGTGCCACCGGTCATGCCCAGCGCCATGCCGCTGTCGCTGTCGACCAGCGCGGCGCCGACAAAACCGGCGAGCGAATGCAGTTGTTCCAGATTGAGCTTTGACATCGGTGGTCCCCTTCCAAACGGTTAGAAAAATCGGTGCGCTCGTGCAAGCACGAACACTGCCAATGGCATCAGCCAGCCGGTGGTGCCAGCGCAGTGGCCAGGCGGCCGGCGCAGTCGCGCGCGTTGAACAGCAGCGCGGCGGCATTGAGGTCGGCGCTGCCCACGGCGGTCAGTGTCAGTGGCTTGTCGGCGCGGATGCGGATCAGCACCAGTTGCCCGCCGCGGGTGCTGATGGTGGCGTAGCCGGCTTCGCTGAGGCCCGATTCGCGCGCCAGGGTCTCGCCCAGGGTCAGGAACGAATTGGCCATTGCCGCAAGGCGACGCCCGTCCACATCCAGGCTGGATTGCTCGGTGATGGCGCGGCCGTCGGCGGTGGACAGCATCAGCAGGGCAATGCCCGGCTCGCGCTCGATGGTCTGCGCGAACTCGCGCCCGATACGCTGCACATCGTAGAGATGCGCCGCCCGCGCGACTTCGCCCACGGCAGCCTTGACGACCTGGTTGACGGCGTTATGCGGCATGAAACTTCCCCTGTTGCTGATGGCCCGAGCGCGTACGTGATGCGTGTCCTGCGCTGGCCGGCGCACCATACCACCCTGGTATTAGTGCTAAGTCATATCAGCCTCAGGTGTTTCACTGGGCGGTCAGACAAGCAGAATCTGCAAAGTCCAGCGCGCCACGAACTGCCGTGGCACGTCACAGTAGCGGCGCGGTAAGGCAGATCTAAACCCGTCCGTTGTACGGCCAGGCGCAATGCGAGCCCCATGCCATGCTGCGCTGCCGCGCGTCACTGCGCGGGCGCACCACTAGACTGCACGGCTTTATCGATGCTGGAGCAACGCATGGCAACGCAGTACGTGCCGGTTTCCCTGATTGGCGTTCCCACCGACATCGGTGCCGGCCACCGCGGCGCACGGATGGGCCCGGAGGCGCTGCGCATCGCCGGGTTGCAGGAAGCGCTGGCCGGGCGCGGGGTGGAGGTGCGGGATCTGGGCAATCTGGATGGTCCGCGCAATCCGTGGCAGCAGCCGCAGGCCGGCTACCGGCACCTGGACGAGGTGGTGGCCTGGAACCAGGCCCTGATGGATGCCAGCTACGCCGAGCTGCAGGCCGGCCGCATGCCGGTCATGCTGGGCGGCGACCACTGTCTGGGGATCGGATCGATCACCGCAGTGGCCAAGTACTGCCGCGAGCAGGGCCGCCCGCTGCGGGTGCTGTGGCTGGATGCGCATTCGGATTTCAATACCAGCGAGGTGACCCCCTCGGGCAACGTGCACGGCATGCCGGTGGCCTGCCTGTGCGGGCTGGGCCCCCAGGCGCTGACCCACCTGGGTGGCAGCGCGCCGGCGTTGTTGCCCGAGCAGGTGCGCCAGATCGGCATCCGCTCGGTAGACCCGGAGGAGAAGCGGCTGATCAAGCAGCACCGCATCGACGTCTACGACATGCGCTACATCGACGAGGCCGGCATGAAGCGCACCATGGAGGCGGCGCTGCAGGGCATGAGCGCCGACACCCATCTGCATGTGAGCTTCGATGTGGATTTTCTCGATCCCAGTATCGCGCCAGGGGTGGGTACCACGGTGCCGGGCGGCCCGAACTACCGCGAGGCGCAACTGGTGATGGAGATGATTGCCGACACCGGCCGTATGGGGTCGCTGGATATCGTCGAGCTCAATCCGGTGCTGGACAACCGCAATGCCACCGCCGAGTTGGCGGTGGATCTGGTAGAAAGCCTGTTCGGCAAGTCGACCCTGATGCGAGATTGATCCAGCGCTGAACGCGGCACGCTGCCGTTCACATCAAATCCACGGCCGCGCAGTCAGATTTGGCACCAAGCGAGGTGCGATCGCACCAGGCGCAGACCGAGGAAGACCTATGAAGCGACTGCTGACACTGATGGTGCTGGGCCTGTTTTCGGCCGGCGTGATGACTGGCTGCAACACCGTGGCCGGTGCCGGCAAGGACATGCAGGGCGCCGGCGGCAAGGTCGAGAAGACCGCCGAAAAATGCAGCGACGGTAAGTGCTGATTCGCCACCGTTGCGTGGTGCTTGTTCAATTTGATTGATCTGCGGCAACGCGCCGCTTACCCATGAAGGAGTCTGCTATGAAGCGTGCAATTGTGCTGTTGGTGCTGTCGGTGTTCTCGGTCGGTATGCTGTCGGGCTGCAATACCGTCGCAGGTGCCGGCAAGGACGTGCAGGGCGCTGGCGAGAAGGTGGAAGACGCCGCGCGCAAGTGATCCACTTGCTGCAACGGTGAACAAAAACGGGCCGAAAGGCCCGTTTTTTCTGGCGTTTATACGGGCGCTGCCGCAAATGGCGGGGCTTTCCCGGCAAGGGCGTTGCGGCCTAACCGTTCATGGCGGTGAGCATGTGCTAGACATCTTTTGACCTGTGCAGAACGTGCCCGAAACCAAGCTGGACGCACGGTCAATCGCGACCGCATGCAGCGGAGAACCGCAATGAACAAAGACATCATTTCCGGCAAGTGGACCCAGCTCAAGGGCCAGATGCAGGCCAAGTGGGGCGATCTCACTGACGATGACTTCAAGGTTGCAGAAGGTAACGCCGAATATCTGCAGGGCAAGTTGCAGGAGCGTTATGGCTGGGACCGCGACCGCGCCCAGACCGAGGTGCGCGCCTTCGAGAAGTCGCTGCACGACGACCGCTGAGGCTACTCGCCCGCTCGCCTCCGGGTTGAGCATGTCGTCTGGAAGGCGGGCCACATGCGGCCGCCTTTTTTGTGGGACAACGGCAGCGCCGGGGAGGCGGATGGGGCGGCGCGGAACCGTTAAACTTGCCGGCTGATTCCCTGGCCTTTGCAGATGACCACTCGCGTTCTTACCGGCATCACCACCTCCGGCACACCGCACCTGGGCAACTATGTCGGTGCGATCCGCCCCGCCATCCAGGCCAGCACTGCCGCCGATGCAGAGAGCTTCTATTTCCTGGCCGACCTGCACAGCCTGATCAAGGCGCAGGATCCGGCGCGCACGCAGCGCTCCACCCTGGAAATCGCCGCCAGCTGGCTGGCCTGCGGGCTGGACCCGGACAAGGTGTGGTTCTATCGCCAGTCCGATGTGCCGCAGACCAACGAGTTGATGTGGCTGCTGACCTGCGTGGCCGGCAAGGGCATTCTCAACCGCGCGCATGCCTACAAGGCGGCGGTGGACAAGAACCGCGCCGACGGCGAGGACGACGATGTTGGCGTGACCGCCGGCTTGTTCATGTATCCGGTGCTGATGGCGGCCGATATCCTGATCTTCAACGCGCACAAGGTTCCGGTGGGCCGCGACCAGATCCAGCACATCGAAATGGCGCGCGACTTCGCGCAGCGCTTCAACCATGTGTACGGCCGCGACTTCTTTACGCTGCCCGATGCGGTGATCGACGAGCAGGTGTCCACCTTGCCGGGCCTGGATGGCCGCAAGATGAGCAAGAGCTACGGCAACACCATCCCGCTGTTCGCCCCGCGCGAGGAGCTGCGCAAGCTGGTGTTCTCCATCCTGACCGATTCGCGCGCGCCGGGTGAGCCCAAGGACACCCAGGGTTCGGCGCTGTTTCAGTTGTACCAGGCCTTCGCCACGCCGGCGGAGACCACGGCCTTCGCGCAGGCGTTTGCCGAGGGGATCAGCTGGGGCGACGCCAAGCAGCGGCTGTTCGAGCGCATCGATCGCGAGATTGCGCCGCTGCGCACGCGCTACGAGGCACTGATGGCCGAACCGGCCAAGATCGAAGCGATTCTGCGTGCCGGCGGTGCACGCCTGCGCGCGCGCTACGCCACCCCGCTGCTGGCCCAGCTGCGCGACGCGGTGGGCCTGCGCGACCTGTCCGATCAGGCGGGCCCGGCGGCAGTGCAGGCCGGCGAAAAAATCGCCTTGCCGGTGTTCAAGCAATACCGCGAAAGCGACGGGCAGTTCTATTTCAAGTTGAACGATGGTGCCGGCGCGTTGCTGCTGCAGAGCGATGGCTTTGCTTGGCCACGCGATGCCGGGCAGTTGATCGCGTGCCTGAAGCAGGCCGTGCAGGCCAGCGATCTGCAGTTGCCGGGTGTGCATGCCCAGGCCGATGCCGATGTGATTCTTGCCGCGGTGCAGGCGCTGCGCGAGGCCTGATCGCAACGGCAAGGCGGGGCTTGGCCGGATGCGTATGGCCAGTGCATCGTGCGTCGTGCAGGAGGCTGGCGGTGTGTGTGTCCGGCGCTCGACCGTGCCAGATACCTCATGCTCATGCTTGGAATCGTCGGCGCCGCGTGCGCGGTGACTGGATCTGCAGCGCAGCTGCGAAGTCATTGATTGCGCTGCTGCGGTGCTCGACTGGAGCCCATGACCCCGGACCGCCACCGCAGTCCAGGGAATCCATCGGTATGCCGCTGTCGCGGCGCACGTTCCGGTGGGTGCGGCGCAGTCCGGAGAACGCCACTGCCGGTGCGCCAATGGCGATACGGCACGGCACGGCGCGCCGATGATGGTACGGTCGTGGCGTCACTCGTCGTGCAGCTACGGAGTCGCAATGACAGCACCGGTTGATTCCAGCATTCATACTATCGATACCGGCTTTGGCGGGGCGCAGTTCGATGCGGCATACCTGATCGTGGAGGCCCAGCGCGGCGCCTTCATCGATTGCGGAACATCGTTGTCGGTGCCGCGCCTGCTTGCTGCCGTGCAGGCGGCCGGGCTGACGCCTGCGCAGGTGGACTGGTTGATCCTGACCCATGTGCATCTGGATCACGCTGGCGGTGCCGGCGCCTTGCTGCAGCACCTGCCCAATGCGCGCGTGCTGGTGCATCCGCGCGGTGCGCCGCACATGATCGACCCCACCCGCCTGATCGCCGGTGCCACTGCGGTGTATGGGCAGGAAGAAATGGCGCGCAGCTATGGCCAGATCGTGCCGGTGCCAGCCGAACGGGTGGTGGAGGCTGTCGACGGGCAGGCGGTGCTGCTCGGCGAACGCGCGCTGTGCACGGTCGATACTCCCGGACATGCGCGGCACCACCTGTGCGTGTGGGATGCGCGCTGCCGCAGCTGGTTCACCGGCGATACCTTCGGCCTGTCGTATCGCCAGCTCGATAGTGCGCAAGGTGCCTTCATCCTGCCAACGTCCTCGCCGGTGCAGTTCGAACCGGAGGCGATGCTGCACTCGATCGCGCGGCTGATGGAAGCCGCGCCGCAGGCGATGTATCTCACCCACTATGGCCGGGTCGAATCGCCCGGCCCGTTGGCGCAGACGCTGGTGCAGCAGATCCACGCGATGACCGCGATTGCGCTGGGCTGCGCGGCACACGCGGATCGCCACCGCTGCATGGTGGCGGCGCTGACCGCGCTGTACCTGGAGCGTGCCCGCCAGCACGGTTGCCGGCTGGACGATGCGGCCGTGGCGCAGCTGCTGGCCACCGATATCGAACTCAACGCGCAGGGCTTGGGCTGCTGGCTGGATCGTGCGGCGCGTTGAGACGAGGTTGGTGCTGCGCCGATGCCAATAGCCTTGTGTGTAGAAGGGAGATGCCGGTGTGCCAGCGGCTGCTTCGTTGTTTCAACAACCGCTTCCTGGCCCGCGCTTGTAAACTGTCTGTCATCCATCCGTTGCAAGGCCTCACCGTGAATCCGATGCGCATCCTGTTGTTGTCCGCCTGCTTGTTCGTGGGAGGCGTGGCGCAGGCCGCCAACGATCTGCCCGGTGGCGGCATCGATGCCGACGCGTTGTCGCGGCACGTGCGTCTGTTGGCATCGGACGCATTCGAGGGCCGTGCGCCGGCCAGTGCCGGCGAGCAGCGCACCGTCGATTACCTGGTTGAACGATTCAAGGCGGCGGGTCTGCAGCCCGGTGGCGAGCAGGGCCGCTGGACGCAGGCGGTGCCGCTGGTGCGCGCGCAGGTGGAGGGACCGGTGCAGGCGACCCTGCGCGTGGGCGGCAAGCCCCAGACCCTGGTCAATGGCACCGATGTGACCTTGCAGAGTCTGCGTCCGCAGGCCGCAGTGGCGCTGAAGAATGCGCCGCTGGTGTTCGTGGGCTACGGCATCAGCGCGCCGGAGCGGCAGTGGGACGATTACAAGGGCGTGGATCTGCGCGGCAAGATCGCGGTGGTGCTGATCAACGATGCCGACTTCGAGAGCGCGCAGCCGGGCGCATTCGATGGCAAGGCGGTGACCTATTACGGCCGCTGGACCTACAAGTACGAAGAAGCCGCGCGGCGTGGCGCGGCCGGCGTGCTGATCGTGCACGAGCCCGCGCCGGCCGCGTACGGCTGGGCCACGGTGCAGAGCTCGGGCCTGTCGCCGCTGTTCGATATCGAACGCAGCGATGCCGATGCCCGCGCGCAGCATGTGCAGGTGCGTGGCTGGATGCAGCACGCACTGGCACAGTCGCTGTTCAAGCAGGCCGGGCTGGACTTCGAGCAGGCCAAGGCGCGCGCGCAGCAGCGCGACTTCGCGCCGGTGGCGCTGGGCGATGCGCGCCTGTCGGTGGACTTCAAGCTCAAGCGCGAACGCGTGGTCACCCATAACGTGGTGGCCAAGCTCACCGGCAGCCAACACCCGGACGAGACGGTGATCTTCTCCGCGCACTGGGATGCGTTCGGAATCGGCAAGGCCGACGCCTCCGGCGATACGGTGCGCCGTGGCGCGGTGGACAACGCCACCGGCGTGGCCAGCGTGCTGGAACTGGCGCGCGTGTTCGCTGCCGGCCCCAGGCCGCAGCGCACGCTGTACTTCATCGCGTTGACTGCCGAAGAGAAGGGTCTGCTCGGTGCCAACTACTATGCCGCGCATCCGCTGGCGCCGTTGGACAAGACCGTGGCGGTGCTCAATATGGAGATGTTCAGCCCCGATGGCCCCACCCGCGACATCGCTTCATGGGGGCGTGGACGGGTGTCGCTGGAAGGGGATCTGGAGCAGGCCGCCAAGGCGCGCGGGCGCACGTATTCGCCGGATCCGAATCTGGAAGCGGGCTTCTTCTACCGCGCCGACCATTTCGCTTTCGCGCGCATGGGCGTGCCGGCCATTACCGCCGGTCCCGGCCTGGACATGCGCGAGGGCGGCGTCACCAAGGGCAAGGCGCTGCGCGAGAAGTATTTCGCCGACTGCTATCACCAGCCCTGCGACCGCTGGAGCCCGCAGTGGGATGCCAGCGGACATGCCGCCGATACCGCGCTGGTCTACGACGTGGGCGTTGCGCTGGCCAATGGCCGGCAGTGGCCGAGCTGGCAGGATGGCTCGGAATTCAAGGCCATCCGTGCGCGCAGCGACGCGGCGCGCAAGTAAGCACGGCCAACGAACCTGCTGCGTAGCCGCCAGGCGGGCGCAGCCGGTGCCCGGGATCCTTACCTAGCCCGCGTACACGCCGGTTGCTGCGCGCCGTCCAGATTCACCTGACGATTGCTCGCGACGTTTTTCAGCGAAGGCGTGATGGCCTCGCTGTCCGGGGCGGCTTTGGATACCCGGGCCACAATGCATGCCTCGCCCCGGCGGCGATGCAGCGGCACCAGTAAATCCCGTCCTAGCGCGACCAGGGCCAGCCAGGGAGTGCGACGCTGCATGGGCATTCCATCGTGACGATAGCGCGCGGGCGTGCGCTGCCTGTGCGGCGTGGGCGCGTGCAGGTGATCTAGAATCGAAGCTCCCGCTGCAGTTGGCAGGTCCGATGTCTTCCTCTCACGATGCTGCCGCGCCCGCGCCCGCGCCCGCGCGCAGCGGGTTGGTCGTTATTGCGTTGTTGCTGGTCTACGTGGTCTGGGGCTCGACCTATCTGGCGATCCGGTTCGCGTTGGAAGGTGGGGCGCAGCCACTGACGATGGTGTCCGGTGCGCGCTTCATCATCGCCGGCAGCGTGCTCTATGGCGTGCTGCGCTGGCGCGGCGTGGCGGCGCCCACGCGCGCGCAATGGAAGAACGTGGCCTTGATGGGTGCGGCGCTGTTGCTGCTGGGCAACGGCATGGTGGTGCTGGCCGAGCGCAGCGTGTCCTCGGGCCTGGCCGCCACCGCGGTGGCCTCGGTGCCGTTGTGGATGGCCTTGTTCGGCGCCTTGCGCGGGCAGCATGCCAGTGGCGGCGAATGGCTGGGCATCGTGATCGGATTTTTGGGCGTGGTGTGGCTCAATGCCGGCAGCAGCCTCACCGCCACGCCGGGTGGGCTGGTGCTGTTGCTGATCGCACCGATCGGCTGGGCATTCGGCTCGGTGTGGTCGCGTGGCCGCGATCTGCCATCGCCCTTCATGACCGCCGCCGGGCAGATGCTGTGCGGTGGCGTATTGCTGGTGAGTACCGGCCTGCTGATCGGCGAGCGCCCGCATGCGTGGCCAACGCCGCACGGGCTGATGGCGGTGGCGTACCTGTGCGTATTCGGTTCGATCGTGGCATTCACCGCCTATGTGTGGCTGCTGCACCACGTGCGCCCGGCGCTGGCCGGCAGCTACGCCTACGTCAACCCGGTGATTGCGGTGGCGCTGGGCGCGTGGCTGGGGCATGAGCGGTTCACTGCGCACGACTTCGGCGCAATGGCGGTGATCCTGGCGGGCGTCCTGGTGGTCACCCTGGCCAAGGCGCGGCGATGAGCGCGCCGGTGCCGGTGTCGGCAGTGGAAGCGCGGCGCGGTCTGTTGATGACCGCCGCGAGCTTTGTGATCTGGGGCCTGGTGCCGTTGTATTGGCATCTGCTCAAGGTGGTGCCGTCGCTGCAGATCATTGCGCACCGCATCGTGTGGAGCGCAGTGCTGGTCGTTGCGTGGCTGGTGGCGAGCTCGGGCCTGCGGTGGTGGCGCACGATTGCTGCACAGCCGCGCGCGCTGTGGATGCTGGCGGCCAGCAGCGTGGCGATCGCCTTCGATTGGGGCCTGTATATCTGGGCCATCAACGCCGGGCATGTGATCGAGGCCAGCCTGGGCTACTTCATCAATCCATTACTGAGCGTGTTGCTGGGCGTGCTGGTGCTGAAAGAGCGCCTGCGCGGCATCCAATGGCTGGCGGTGGCGTGCGCGGCAGTCGGCGTGTTGTGGCTGACCCTCGATGCCGGGGCGCCGCCGTGGATTGCGCTGGGGCTGGCAGTCTCGTTCGGCCTTTACGGGTTGCTGCGCAAGCTGGTGGCGGTAGACCCGGTGGCCGGCCTGGGTGTGGAAAGCGTGTACCTGTTCGTACCGGCATTGCTGGTTGCCGCATGGGGCGAGCAGGGCGATGGCGGCGCGTTCTTCAGCGGCTGGGATCTGCGCACCGATCTGTTGCTGATCTTCGGTGGCGTGGTGACGGCGGTGCCGCTGATCGGATTTGCGTACGGCGTGCGGCGGATCCCGCTGTCGCTGGTGGGCATCCTGCAGTACATCGGGCCGAGCCTGCAGCTGCTGCTGGGCGTGTGGTTCTTCCATGAGCCGTTCGACCAGGCGCGCGCGATTGGCTTTGCTGCGATCTGGGTCGGGCTGCTGCTGTTCGTCGGCGATAGCGTGCTGCGTGCGCGGCCGCCGAGCGTGGCGCGCTGACCGGTAGCCGCGCCAGTTGCACAGCGCGGCAAGCGGTGGTGGGTGATCACGCGCGCAGGGCGAGGTTCAGCCTCTGACGCAGTCACCAGACGGGCGCGTCCGGTGCTCGAAACCACCGCGTGCGCTCCGGTTCTGAGGACGTCTTCCACACCTAGCTGACGATGGCTCGCCAACGCGTGTACGCCGCTGCTAGCTACGCGGCACCGTCATCGGCGTTGCGACCGCCAGCGTGGAGGCTGGCAAGGGTTGCGGCGCAGGGCAGTGGGCCGGATCCTGCCCGGTCTGGGCCAGCCACTGATCGATCGGGCCACCGAGCAGGTCCAGCCGCAGCGGCAGGCTCAGATGCGTTTCGCCGGGCAGTTCCAGGTAATGCGCACGCGGACTGGCCAATGCCAGTGCGCGGCCATGCGTCACCGGAATGTGCTGGTCGGCATCGCCGTGCAGGAGCAGCACGCAGCTGCGCGTGTGTGCCAGCGCCTGGACCACATCGACATGGTCCAGATCCAGCTTGAGCTGGGCATCGGCGGCGGCGATCACCGCATCGATGTTCTGGTCGGCGTAGCGCCAGCGCGCATAGGCCGCCACCGCCTTCCCCCGCCAGCCGCTGGGCTGGCTGGCCAGCAGGTGCGGCACCATGTCGCGGATGCCGCGGCCGGCATTGGCAAAGGATTCCATTGCCACCACGCCGGCGACGCGCGGGCCAAGCTTGTCGGCGGTAAACAGCGCCGTGGCCGCACCATAGGAAATGCCGAACAGGTACAGCGGCCCCTGGATTTCGCCACGCGGCTGCAATGCGTTGAGCACATCGATCACGTCATCGGACTCGCGCGTGCCGTAGCCCGACGGGCCGCCACCGGAATGGCCGTGGTTGCGCAGATCGATGGTGATCACCCGGTAGCCGGCCTGCGCCAGCTGCAGCGACCAGGGCAGCAGCGAATCGCCATCCATCATCCAGCCGTGCAGCAGCACGATGGTGCCGCGTGGTGCGGGCGACGTGGCGGTGGGCACGGAGAAGGTGAAGTCCACATCCAGCGCGTGCGCCGGGTCGTGGCGCTGGCCCAGGTAGCGATAATGCATGGCGTACTGGCCGGGATCGATCGCACGCCAGAAGATCGGCACCTGATCGCGCGTCACCACATGGCCGCTGCGGTTGGGCACCGTGGCGATGGTAGCGGCGATGCGCTCTTCGTCCAGCAAGGGCGACACGCTGCCGGGCGCGACCAGGCGCTCGCTGAGCGAGGTGGAAGACGAAGAACAGCCGGCCAGCCACAGGCAGGCGCAGGCCAGCAGAAGCAGGCGCGTCATGGCAGTACATCAATGGAGCAAACGGCCGAGCAGGCTACGGCCTGCCGGCCCGCGCATCTACCGCACTGCGGTGACAAAACCATGACAGCCTGCAATATGTTCAGCCGCAGCAGCGCATTTGCTCTGCTTTGGCTGTCACGATTCCCCGCTCCCGATTCCCCATTCCCGGCGGGCCACCGCCCGCCTACACCTCACGCAAGGCAGTGGTGATTGGCAACCGCGCCGCCCGCAGGGCCGGAAACAGCCCACCCACCAAGCCGATGCCCAGCGCCCATTTCAGCCCGCTCCACAGCAGCTCCGGCGAGACCTTGAACTGGAACACCACTTGGCTGAAGTTGTTGCCCAGCGTGGAGACCGTGTAGCCATTGAACACCGCCCAGGCGATCAACCCGCCCAGCAGCCCGCCCAGCAGCGCCAGCAACATGGTTTCCAGCATCAGCGCCATGATCACCGGCGTGCCGCGAAAGCCGATCGCGCGCATCGTGGCGATCTCGCGCGCACGCGTGGCGACCGCCGCATACATGGTGTTGAGCGCACCAAATACCGCGCCCACTGCCATGATCGCGCCAATCACCGTGCCCAGGATGCTGATCAACCTGTTCAAGCCGCCGCCCTGCTTGCCGTAGTACGCGCGGGTGGTTTCCACATCCAGCTTGAGCCGCGGGTCGGCGGCCATGGCGGCCTTGAACTGCGTAAAGCCAGCCTTGCCGGTGGTGCGCACATTGATCGACTGGTAGGCGCTGCGGTTGTAGGTGGTGGCCAGCGTCTGCGCATCGGTCCACAACTCCGAATCGTGCGCATCGCCGGAGGCGAACACGCCGACCACGGTCCACTGCTGGCTGCCGAGCGTGAGCGTCTTGCCCAGCTCCAGCCCGCGGAACTGGTTCAACGCGCCCTTGCCGACCACCAGTTCGCGCAGGCCGGGGGTGAAGCGGCGCCCCTGTGCGATCTTGATCTTCTGGTGCACCGCCCAGGCCTGCTCGCCCACGCCACGCAATTGCGCGTTGACGTCGGTGCCATCGACGCGCGAGGCGATGTTGACCACCTGCGACAACTCCGGCGACACCTGCGGGCGCCCGTTGGCATCGCTGGCGATGCCGGGCAGGCTGCCGATCAGTGGCACCAGGTCGCGGGTGATTACCGAATTGGTCTCCGCCTGCGAGCCGCCGCGCAACACGATCGCGGTGGCGTCGCCGCCGGTGCTGTTGAGCGTGGCCTGGAAGCCCTCGCCCATTGCCAGCATCGCCACCAGCACGCCAACCACGCCGGCGATGCCGACCACGATCACCGAGGTGGACCCCCAGCGCTGCGGCAGGCTGGCGATGCCGATGCGCGCGGCCGCCAGCGATAGGCGACCGCTGCGCGTGGCCACCAGCCACAGCGCCAGGGCCACCGCGATCGCCAGCATGCCGATCCACGGCAACGCAATCCAGATTCCCAGCCCCACCGCCAGCACCACCACCGACAGCAGGTTTGCACCACGGTTCTTCCATTTGCTTTGCATCTGCGCGCTCCTGTCAGCGGCCGGCGAGGGCATCGACGATCTTCAAGCGCTGCGCGCGTAACGCCGGCAGCACACCCACCACGAAGCCGATCCCGACCATCAGGGCCAGCGCAACCAGCCAGGTCTGCAGCGGCACGCTCTGCGTGGGCATCAGGCCGCCGCTGCGCGCGGACACCGCCGGGATCACCAGCGCGGCCAGGCCCATGCCGATCAAACCGCCCAGGCCGATCAGCAACACCGATTCGATCATCACCAGGTCAACACCGTGCGGTCCTGGAAGCCCAGCGTCTTGAGCGTGGCCAGCTCCGGAATGCGCTCGCGCACCGCTTGCGCCATGGTGTTGCCGGTCAGCAGCAACAAGGTGAAGAACACCGCGGCCATGATCGAGGTGACGATCAGGCCGATATCGGCGAACTGCTTGACGAAGGCCTGCTGGAACGCCGATTCGGTCTGCGACTTGGTTTCGTGATCGGAGTTGGCCGAGAGCGCATCGATGGCCTGCGCCACGCGCGAGGCCTGGTCGGGATTGCTCAGGGTCACCGTCATCCAGCTCACCTGGTTCTTGATGTAGTCGTTGGATTCATCGAAATATTTCCAGTTCATCATCAACCGGCGTTCCTGGTTGGCCGCCACCGTGCGGTCCTTCATGCGGAAGATGCCGACCAGCTGCAACGGCCAGTCGTTGCTGCCGCTGCGCGGGAAGATGGTGGCCTGCAGCGGAATCGTATCGCCGATCTTCCAGCCGAACTCCTTGGCCAGGGTTTCGCCCACCACCGCGCCGGTGCGCGTGGTCTGAAAGGCCTTGAGCTGGTCCTTGGGCAATTGGCACTCGCTGTAGACGTCGAAGAAGTTCGGCGCCACCGAGAAATTGGGGAAGAAATTCTTCGGGTCGCGGTAGATGCCGCCGAACCACATGGCCGAGGTCACATCGCGCACGCCCGGCACGCTGCGCACCTGCGCTTCCAGGCGGATCGGCAGCGACTGGGTGATCGACAGCCGCGAGGCCACCACCAACCGGTCCACCCCACTGACGCTGCCGCCGGAGGTGAACGCCACGCGCACCGAATCGAGCATGCCGAATAACAGGAATGCCGCCACCACCGACAACAACGTCAACAAGGTGCGCGTCTTGCTGCGGAACAGCTGCGCCCACACCAGCGAGAGATACTTCATGGCAGCGCTCCTTCAGAGCACGAGTGGCGCGTCGGCCAGCTCGCCCTTGTCCAGATGGATGGTGTGGGTGGCGTACTCGGCGGCCTTGGGGTCGTGGGTCACCATCACGATGGTCTTGCCGTGTTCGCGGTTGAGTTCCTGCAGCAGGCGCAGGATTTCCTCGGCGTTCTGGCGGTCCAGATCGCCGGTGGGTTCGTCGCAGATCAGGAAGGTCGGGTCGGACACGATGGCGCGCGCGATCGCCACGCGCTGCTGCTGGCCGCCAGACAATTCGCTGGGCTTGTGGCTGCGACGTTCCTGCAGACCGACCAGGGTCAATGCGATCTCGGCATTGCGCTTGCGCTGCGCGGCATTGAGCGAGGTCAGCAGCAGCGGCAGTTCCACGTTCTTCTGCGCGGTGAGCATCGGCATCAGGTTGTAGAACTGGAAGACGAAGCCGACGTGATGGCTGCGCCAGGTGGCGAGCTGTCCGCCGCTCATGCGGTCGATGCGCTCGCCCTCGATCTCGATCTCGCCGCCGCTGGGGCTGTCCAGGCCGCCGATCAGATTGAGCAAGGTGGTCTTGCCGGAGCCGGACGGCCCCATCAGCGCCACGAAATCGCCGCTGGTAATCTCCAGATCGATGCCGTGCAGCACCTGCACCTGCTCGGGGCCGCGTTGGTAGGTCTTGGTGATGTTGCGCAAGCTGACAAGAGCGGTCATGGCGAGTCCTGGCGATGCAAGGGAAGAGGGAACGAAGGGCGGCACGGCAACGGCGACTGCACAAGCGGCGGGGCGGATGGCGCTGCTGTGGCAGCGATGCAACAGGGCACTGAACACATCTGGTGTGCGTGTGATCGGGATAACCGGCTTCAACAACTGGTGGCATCAACAAGCGACTGCGCAGCACCCGTGGCGGATGCGGGCATTGCACCAGGTGGGCTTGCCCGGAGCGATAGCAGCGCTGCTCCCATACAACGCTGCGATCACCGGCTCCAGCCCACTGCGGTGTTGGTGCCACATTGCGGCATCCCTGCACAGCAGCAACGACAACACGGACTGCGCCGCGGCCGCAGCGTCTGCGCGCTGCGACCACGAATGGTCATTCGGTCGCGTCAGGCTCCGCTGCGGCCACCGTGTCGCCATCCTTCAAGGTCTGCGGAGGGTTGAGCACCACGCTGTCGCCCGCATTCAAACCGGTGACCACCTGCCGGTCCTGGCCCATCACCATGCCGGTGGTGACGGCCCTGGCGGCCACGGTGTTGCGTTCACCGACCACGAATGCCAGCGTGGCGCCATCGCGTTCGACCAGGGCAGCGGCCGGCACGCGCACGCCCTGCGGCCTGGACGCCTGCTGCGGTTTGGCCTGCTCCAGGAAGCTCACCCGCACGCCCATTTCCGGCACGATGCGCGCGTCCTTGACCTTGAAGGCTACCCGCACTTTCACCGTGGCCTTGCCGCGGTCGGCAGTGGGAATGATGGCGATCACCTCACCGGGAATCTTCCAGTCCGGGTAGGCGTTGAGCACCGCTTCCACCGGCATCTTCGGTTGCACGCGGCCGATGTAGGACTCGCCGACTTCCACTTCGATCTCCAGCGAGTCCATGTCCACGACGGTGCCGATCCCGGTGCGGGTGAAGCCACCGCCGGCCGACAACGGCGAGACGATTTCGCCCGGCTGCGCGGCCTTGGCGGTGACCACGCCGGCGAACGGCGCACGCACCACGTTGAAGTCCGAACGGATACCGGCAATGGCCAGTTGGTCCGATGCCACCTGCACGTTGCGTTGTGCATTCTGCAACTGCGCACGCAAGGCATCGCGTTGCGCGGTGGCCTGTTCGTACTGCGAGTGCGAGACCAGCTGCGCGCCGACCAGCGACTGCAGACGCGTGGCATCGGCATTGGCCACCGCCAGCTGCGCCTGCATGTTGTCGACCTGGCTGCGCGCGGCCGACAGCTGCGAGGCCGACAGCGTGCGCTGTGCATCGGCATCCAGCGGGTCGAGCGTGGCCATCACCTGGCCTTGTTCGACGCGCATGCCTTCTTCGATCATCACCTCGCGCACCTTGCCGGTGACCTGGGCCGATACCGTGGCCATGCGCCGGGCAACCACGTAACCGGACGCATCCAGCACCGATGCGCTGCTGCTGCCGGCACCGATCGCCACCACCGGTGCGGTCTGCACCTTGAGCACCGGAGTGCGGGTGAACCACCACGCCGCCGCTGCCAATACCAGCACAAGGACGATGGCGGCGATGATCCAGCCGCTGCGGCGTGCAGGCGGCGGCGCGGCAGGGCGCTGGCGGTCGATGCGAAGTTGCTTGAGCAGATCGGCGGATGTGTTCATCGAGAACCAGGACAGAAGGCTGCGCAAAATGTGACCGCCTGCAGGGCGCGCCGCAAGCTGCCGGAAGTCACCAACCCCAACGCGGCGACAAACGGTAGGGCGATCGGTGCAGTGGCAATGCCGCGCAGCATGCGGCCCGAGCGCAAGACCCACCAGTGACAGCTGTCACCTTCAGGCCATGACAGGCGCGACTGTGTGTCGGCGGCGCAGACGCGCAGGCTGGTGCTACCGAACAACCGTCGGATCTCGCATGCGCCAGCACCCCCTCAATGGAATGCAGTCTTGCAGGCAGCGCTGCAGCGCGCTGCGCGAGGGCTTTGCGTGAGCAGGCGCACGTATGAGGCCGCTGATCGGGGTCACTCTGCGATGCCGCGTGCCCAGGCGGACCCGGCAGTGGCAGAATCCGCTGAACGACAAGGTTCATTCCGATGCATGCAAGGCTCCCGGCCTGGCTTCGTCCGGCCGCAAATTCGCAAGTGGCCGCGCGCCTGGCGCAAGGTCAGTCGCCATGGATGGACTGCGTGCACCTGCTGTGGTCGGCCTGGGTGTTCGTGGTGCCGGTGTTCTCCCCGCGTGGCTATGACAGCACCTGGTTGTTGTGCACGATGGTGTCGTATCCGCTGTTCCTGCTGCTGTATGCGCGCATGTTGCTGGCGCCGCGCTGCTGCCGATGTATGCCTCGGGCATCAGCTACTTCGTGTTTGCCTGCCTGAGCCTGCGCCCTTCCACGCGGCATGCGCTGTGGCGGCATTTCGCCACCGTGCTGCTGATGAACGCGCTGTACCTGGCCTGGGCGCGCTGGCTTGGGCTGGGTTGGCAGGGGTTGGTGTGGTTGCCGGTGTCGGTGCTGGGCATGGCCGCGGTCGGCGCGGTGTACAGCATCAACGAACGCAAGGACGCGTTGCTGCGCCTGTCGCAGGACGAAGTGCGTCGGCTGGCGGCCACCGCCGAGCGCGAGCGCATCGGCCGCGATCTGCACGACCTGCTCGGCCACACCTTGTCGCTGGTCGCGCTCAAGTCCGATCTGGCCGCGCGCCTGATCGAGCGCGACCCGCAAGCGGCGCGTGGCGAGATCGATGCGGTGGCGCAGATCTCGCGCGATGCCCTGGCGCAGGTGCGCCGCGCCGTCACCGGCATTCGCGCCGCCGGCCTGGTGGCCGAGCTGGCGTCGGCAAAGGTGCTGCTGGACATGGACGGCATCGTGCTGGAACACACGCTGGACGCGCTGGCTCTGCCGCCCGAGCACGAGACCGCTCTGGCGTTGGTGGTGCGCGAGGCAGCCACCAACGTGCAACGCCACGCCCGGGCCAGACGGGTCCGGGTGAGCCTGCGCGCGCAGGACGGCCGGGCGGTGCTGGAGATCACCGATGATGGCCGCGGCGGGGTGATCGTGCCCGGCAATGGCCTGGATGGCATGCGTGCGCGTCTGCAGGCCCTGGGTGGCGGGTTGGAGGTGGACGCGTTGCCACGCGGCACGCGCCTGCGCGCCAGCGTGCCGTTGCCGCACCCCATGCCGGGGCCGGCCCATCCACCAGTGCCGCTGCCCCTGGTGCCGCAACCGCGCTGAGCGCTCACCGGATCGCTGCACGTCGTCGGCCTGCGCTGTTATCGTGCGCAACCGTTGCACAACTGCGAGCGCGAGCGATGATCCGGGTGTTGTTGGCCGAAGACCAGGCCTTGCTGCGTGGCGCGCTGGTGGCCCTGCTCGGGCTGGAAGACGATATCGACGTGGTCGGCAGCGCCGGCGACGGCGAGAGCGCCTGGCGCGAGCTGCAACGGCTGCAGCCGGACGTGCTGGTCACTGATATCGAAATGCCTGGGCTGAGCGGCCTGGAGCTGGCCCAGCGCATCCAGCGCCAGGCGCTGCCGGTGCGGGGCATGATCGTCACCACCTTTGCGCGCCCCGGGTTTTTGCGGCGCGCGCTGGATGCCGGTGTGGCCGGCTATCTGCTCAAGGACGCGCCGGCCGAACAGCTGGTCGGCGCCTTACGCCAGGTGCATCGCGGCGGCCGGGTCATCGACCCGCAGCTGGCGCTGGATGCGTGGGTGGAAGCGGACCCGTTGAGCGAGCGCGAACGGACGGTGTTGCGCCTGGCCGGCGAAGGCCGCTCGGCCAGCGAGATCGCCCAGCAGCTGCAGTTGTCGCACGGCACCGTGCGCAACTATCTGTCCGAATGCATCGGCAAGCTGGGCGTGGCCAATCGCATCGAAGCGTATCGGCTGGCGCGGCAGAAGGGCTGGTTGTAAGGGCCGGCAGGTGTTGCGCCTGGCGATCGCTACTGACGCATTGCAGCTTGCGCCAGTCGAGCATTGTTGAACGCACGGCGGAGGCGGCCAGGGCGTTCAAGCGTCACAGCGCATGCCGGTGATTGGTCGCTGTACTGCAGCCATGTCCATCGTGCGCGCGCGTGCGGCATCTTGCAGGCAAGCGCACTGCGACGTTGCGCATTGCGCGCCCGCCTGGCAATCGCTTCCACACGCGGCAGCTTGCCTCGGCGATCGGTTGCGCAGCGATCAACAGCTATTCCAAATGCGTGCGAAGGCATGCCATCGCTGCGCAGGTACACTGCGCAGCGATCGTCGTCACCGCGAGTCACCGCATGAAATCCATGTGCCTGTTGGGCCTGCTGCTGGCCTGCGCATTCAATGCGTCCGCCGAGCAATTCAAGATCCTGGTGGCAGCCATTCCCAACCAGTATCACCACGACTATATCCCTGTTGCCAAGCCGCAATTCGAAGCGATGGCGCGCAAGCATTATGTCGAGATGGTGTGGGCATGGAATGCCAAGGCCTTCGATGGCGATCTTTCGCAGTACGCGGCCATCGTGCTGCTCAATACACCGGCCACCGACCTGGATCCGGCCCAGCGCGCCAACTTCCAGGCTTACGTGCGCAATGGCGGCGGCGTGGTCGCCGTGCACAAGGCATTTGCGATCAAGCGCGGCGACTGGGAGTGGTACGACCATTTGATCGGCCGCTCGTTCCGCACCCACCCCTACCTGCAGACCGCAATGGTCGACGTGGTGGACGCCAATTTCCCGGCCACCGCCGGCCTGCCCAGGCGCTGGGTGTGGAGCGACGAATGGTACGAGTACGGCCCGCCCTACAGCGATGATCTGGTCACGCTGCTGACGGTGGACGAAACCAGCTACGACCCCACGCTGATCTGGCCGGGCCAGGTCGCCAAGGGCATGGGCAAGCACCATCCGGTGGCGTGGTACCACCGTTTCGAGGGCGGCCGCGTGTTCGCCACTGCGCTGGGCCACCAGGCCGAGGCCTACAACGACCCGCGCTATCTGGAACATCTGTATGGCGGGATTTACTGGGCCGCCACCGGCAAGGGCATCGAAGTGCCTGCACCAGCGATTAAATGAAAACACCAGCATTAAGCCGCCTTCCTCGCGTAGAAAGAGGAACGATGCCTCCCTCCACGGGAGCGGGGTTGGGGTAAGGGTGCGGGGCGCAGCCACCTGAGAATGGGAATTGCGAGGCTTCGCCCGTACCCTCATCCGCCCCTGCGGGGCACCTTCTCCCCCATGAAGGAGGACAATGTCCCGACCGGAGAAGGGACATCAAGCCACTCTCCCTCCGGGCGAGAAGGCACGGGTTGCGCGCCACGGGCGCGCGTGCCTTGGAGCGCCTGCGCCGCAAGCGCAGGCCGCGACGCGGAGCGGGGGGTAAGGGTACGGCCGCGCAGCGAACTCACTTCGTGCACGTCGTCTTCCCCCCCATCCAATCTATCGACGCGCCGACCGCTCCCCACGCGCCATGCTGGAAAACACCCCGTCGCGGCGCACCCAGGCATGGAACAGTGCTGCGCTCAGATGCCCCAGCACGGTGGCGAACAACAGATACGCCAACCAGCCATGCGCCGTGCGTAGCCACGCGTACAGTGCCGGGTCGTGCGGAGCGATCGGCGGCAGGTGGGCGCCTGGCCACAGCACGATCGGGTAGCCACCGGCCGACAGCATCGCCCAGCCGATCAGCGGCATGCCCAGCATCAACGCATACAACAGCCAATGCGAGGCGATCGCCGCGGCCTTCTGCCAGGCCGGCAACTCCGCAGGCAGTGCCGGCGGCCGATGGCGCAGGCGGTTGATCAGGCGCAGCACGGCCAGGACCAGGATCGCGATACCCAGCGGGCGATGCAGGTCGATCAACCACGGCCGTTGCGTCACCGAGGCGACCATACCGACGCCGACGAACAGCATGGTCAGGATCATCGCGGCCATCAGCCAATGCAGCACGCGCGCGGGAAGATTGAAATGCGTCGGACGGCTCATTGATGTGCTCCCTGGCCGGTGGCGGCACTGCCCTTGCCGCTGGCGATCTCGCGCTCGCGACGGTTGAACGATTGCGAATACACCGACGAGCGCGCGGCCAGGATCGGGTCGTTGGAGGCGGCAAGGCCCTTGGGCAGAATCAGCGGATCGTAGTTCAGATCGCGGCACGGCCCGCTGGCCTGCGGTTGCGCATGATCCAGGGTCAGCGTGCCGGCCACGATCTGCTTGCGGCTCTCCGGCCACGGCTGCGAGGGATCATCCACCGCATCGCCCGGTTCGGCCACGGTCAGCACCATGTCCCAGCGCAATGGCCCCTGCGCCAGCCGCGCATCCAGATCGGCGGCGAGAAAATCGCCATCGGCCTGCTTGCGTTGCTCGGCGCTCAATTCCTTGAACGGCGTATGCGGGCGCATCGACCAGCGGATGTAGCGCTCGCGCCCGTCGGCCGCAATCGCGCGGAAGGCATTGACGCCGTTGTACTGCGTATTGGCCCAGCTATCGGACCAGGGCGCGGTCTTGGCCCACTGCTGGAACTTGGCCGCCTCCGGATACTGTTTGCCGAACGCCGCAAGTTTCTCCGGATCCGGTTTGCCGGTGGCCGGGTCGGGTCTGGAGGCCACGTTCAAGGCCTGGAAACCGGCCGGCGTGGACACCACGAAGAACGGAAAGCTGTTCATGGCCGTGCGCCACTCCTGCCCGTCGTCGCTGCGCAACAGCAGCGCCATGCTGCGCACGCGCGCCTGCCCATCGGCGCCATGCGGGTCGCCACCGCCGATCGACATGCGTCCCAGCACCGGCGTGCTGGTCTGGCCGAACACCCGCGCCGACGACAGCCAGCTCGCCTTGCCACTGGACTGGAATTGCCCGCTCACGCACACGCCTTTTGTATGCGCGCGCCGGAAGCCCGGATGCGGCGGGCCGCTGGATTCGATGGTATCGGTCATGCGTGCGGCGGTGAGCCGGTCGCCGCCGATCCAGCCGGCGGTCCAGGCAAAGGCGATGGCGATCCCACCGGCGATGGCAGCAATGCCCAGCAACGGCAGCACCGGGCGGCGCGTGTGTCTGGGGGAGGGAGGTGGCAACGTCATGGCTGGCTCCGAGTGGATGGATGGAGTGAGACGGCGCGTAGACCCATCTATTCCACGACCGTGCATGCGTTGCGAGACGTTCGCTGCAGGCAGGGAATCATCCTCCTCCCGGCGCGTCCATATCGTGATGCCACTGCCACCACTGCCCATGCATGAGCTCGACGACACCCAACTGCAGGCGGTGCTGCCCCCGTTGCGGCGTTTTGCGCGTTCGCTCGCCGGCGACCCGGCCGCGGCCGACGATCTCGTGCAGGCCACCCTGGAGCGCGCACTGCGCCGCTGGCGCACCCGCCATACCACCGATGCCCTGCAGCCCTGGCTGTTCGCCATCCTGTACCGGCAGTTCCTGGACGGAAAGCGGCGTGCCGCGCGCTGGCAGCGCGTGCTTGGCCTGTTCTCGGCGCAACAGGAGAGCCAGTCCGCCTCCGCCGAACGGGTGCATGCCGGCAGGACATTGCTCACCAGCCTTGGTCAGTTGCCACCGGAGCAACGCGCACTGCTGTTGCTGGTCAGCGTGGAAGGTTTCAGTTACCGCGAGGTGGCCGATACCTTCGGCATCCCGATCGGCACGGTGATGTCGCGCCTGTCGCGGGCCCGCGACCGCCTGCGGCTGCTCAATGCAGGTGCTACGGCGCCGAAGACCGTCTCGCCGGAAGCGGCGTTGAGGATCATGAAATGACGCGCCCCACGCCTACCGAGCACGATCTGCACGCCTACGTCGATGGTCGCCTGGACGCCGATGCGCGCGCCTGGGTGTCGGCCTGGTTGCAGGCGCATCCCGACACCGCCGTACGCGTGGCCGGCTGGAAGCGCGACGCCGAGGCATTGCGCGCGGCCTGTGCGGGTCCGCAGCCGGTTGAGTCCACGGCCTTGGTCACACCGGCAGCCGTGCGTCGCCGCCTGCGACAGCGACGCCGCACCATCGCCGGTGTGGCGGCCAGCTGCGTCCTGGCGCTGGGCCTGGGCACCGCGCTGGGCTGGCAGCTGCGTGAGCGCCAATTGGCCAGCCAGCGTGTTCCGATGGCCGATGCCGTAGCCGCGTATCGCCTGTTTGCCGATGCCGATGCCGATGCCGGCGCGGATCAGGGCATGGCATTGGACGTGCGGCGGCGCAGCGAGCTGGAGCCCTGGTTACGCGCGCATTTCGGCCGCGCCGGCGTCGTGCCGGATCTGCGCGCGCAGGGCTATACGCTGCGTGGTGGGCAGTTGCTTTCCACACCGGAAGGCGCGGCTGCGATGCTGGTGTATAGCGATGCCGACGGCGCGCGCATTGGCCTGTATCTGCGTCCACGCAGCGGGCCGATGCCGACCGGCGAACGTCGCGATGGCCGGTTGTTGGCGCAGTACTGGGCTGAAGGCCAAACCGCATTTGCCTTGGTCGGCCCGGCCACGCAGACGCGCATGCGCACGATTGCGCCGTTGTTGCGCGCTCCGGGGTAAGGACGGTTTAGCGCCGCATGCAATGCAGGTCCCGGCCTGTGGCGCTCAGCCGCCGTAGCGTTGCTGCAGCATCGCAAACGCCGAGCGCAGCGCCAGCGCCTCGCCGCCGGCCGGGCGGCCGGGGCGGTCGCTGTCGTTCCAGGCGTAGACGTCCAGATGCGCCCATGGCTGGCCTGGCGCCACGAAGCGCTCCAGATACAGCGCCGCGGTCACCGCGCCGGCCATGCGCGAGCCGGCATTGGCCATGTCGGCCACGTGGCTGTTGAGATAGCGCAGGTAAGGCCGCCACAACGGCATGCGCCAGACCGGGTCACGGGTTTGCTCGCCGGCGCTGATCCAGGCCTGTGCCAGCGCATCGTCGTTGGCGAACAACGCCGGCAGATCCGGGCCCAGCGCGATGCGGGCGGCGCCGGTGAGCGTGGCGAAATCCAGGATCAGATCGGGCTTTTGCTCGGTGGCGTAGCTCAGTGCATCGCACAGCACCAGACGGCCTTCGGCATCGGTGTTGTCCACTTCCACGGTGACGCCGGCGCGGGTGGTGAGCACCTCGCCGGGGCGGAAGGCATTCGGGCCCACGGCGTTTTCCACTGCGGCAATCAGCAGGGTGAGCCGAACCGGCAGTTGCTGCGCCATCGCCAGCCCGGCCAGCGCCAGCGCATGAGCGGCGCCGCCCATGTCCTTTTTCATGTTGCGCATGCCTTCGGCGGGCTTGAGATCCAGCCCGCCGGTGTCGAAGCACACGCCCTTGCCGACCAGCACCAGGTGCGGATGCGCGGCATCGCCCCACTGCAGCTGGATCAACCGCGGCGCACGATGCGAGGCGCGACCCACGGCGTGGATGGTGGGGAAGTTCTGCGCCAGCAGCGCATCGCCAACGATCGCCTCCACCTGCGCGCCGTGTGCCTGCGCCACTGCACGGGTAGCCGCTTCCAGCTGCTCCGGGCCCATGTCTTCGGTGGGCGTGTTGACCCAGTCGCGCACGCGGATGCAGGCCTCGATCAGCGCACGCGTCGGCGCGGACGGCGTGGCCGCCAGTTCGGCCGGTGCGCGCGGCATCTTGCGGTAGCGCGCAAAGCGGTAGGCGCCCAGCCCCCAGCCCAGGTGCAGCAGCGCCTGCTCGGCATCATCCAGCGAGGTCGCCACGGTCCAGCGGCTGGCCGGCGGCAACGCCATCGGCGCATGCGCATAGGCGTAGGCATCGGCGCGGTCGCCGATCCCGATGACCGCCCCTGCCAGACCCTGGTCGTCCGGCAGCAACAAGACACTACCCGGTGCGGCATCGAAACGCTGTGCCTGCGCCCACGCCAGCACGCGCGTGGGCTGCCCGGCGCACCAGTGCGCGAAGCCTTCGCGGTCGAGCACGTGCAGCGGCAGCGCCGCGGCGGAGGGATCGGTGAAACCGGTGAGGTGCGACATGGATATCCTTCAATGGCGCCGTGCGCCAGATGGGGGCGGCTCAGGCGGGAAGGCAGATGCCATCGTGCGCGGCGCCGGGGTGCGGTTGCTGGGCATCCAGCCAATCGGCCAACCCGGTGAGGCTGTCGAATTCCAGGTCCGGCTGCTGGGTCGGGTGGGACCACTGCGCGCCGTCGCGGTTGATCCAGCACGCGCGCAGCCCGGCATCCAGCGCGCCGAGCACATCCATGCGCTCGTGGTCGCCCACATGCAGCACCTGTGCAGGCGGTACCTCCAGGCGTGCGCAGGCGGCCAGGAAGATGCTGGCCTCCGGCTTGGCGCTGCCATGTTCGCGCGAACCCAGCTGGAAGGCGAAGTGGTGCATCAGCCCGATACGCTGCAGGTCGGCATTGCCGTTGCTGAGCGCGGCGACCGGCACGTGCCGGGCCATGCGTGCCAGCGCATCGAGCGCATCCGGGTAGCACTCCACCTGGTTGCGTGCGGCATAGAACACCTCGTAGGCCGGCTCCACCAGCGCCAGATCGCCGCCGCTTTCGCGCAAGGCCATCTCCAGCGTCAACCGGCGCAGCGCGCTCAGGTCGTGATGCAACTGCGGGTTGTCGGCGAAGCTGCGTTCGCGCAACGCGCGCATGGCCTCAACCGGGAAGCGCTCGGCGGTCACCGGACTGTGCTCGCGCATCCAGTCGTACACCACCTGGTCGATGCGCGCACCGATCGGCGCAAAAGGCCACAACGTATCGTCGAGGTCGAGGGTGATGGCGCGGACGAGAAAGCTCATTGCGCGATTTTACGGGCTTGCGTTGGGATTGGGGAATCGGGATTGGGGATTGGCAACGGCAACAGCGCGGTTGCTTCTACCAATCCCGAATGCCCAATCCCGAATCCCGGCTACTCAAGCAGCCTCGCCCAGCGCTGCATGCCCTCGACCCGGCTCAGCACCATCTTGATGCAGACCAGCAGGGGTACCGCCAGTAGCAGGCCGACCATGCCCCACAGCCAGCCGAACAGCATCAGCGCCAGGATCAGCATCAGCGGCGAGATCGCCATGCGGCGGCCCAGCACGATGGGCGTGACGACCTGGCCTTCGATGGTGTGCAGCGCCAGGTACACGATGGCCGGCAGCAGCGAGGACAGCGTGGTACGGAATTCCACAAAGCCCATCAGCAGCATCAGCAGCACGCCGATCAGCGGGCCGACGTAGGGGGCGAAGTTCAGTAGCGCCACCACCGTGCCCCACAGCAAGGCCTCGGGCAGCGGAATCTGCAGGACATACAAGATGCCTGCAAAGATCAGACCGACCAGGGTGTTGATCACGCTGATGGTGAGCACATAGCGCGACACCTCGCGTTCGATGTCCAGCATGATCTCGGTCGTGAAGCGTTGCTGTTGCCGGTTGGGCAACAGGGCGATCGCATGCCGTTGCAGGCTTTCGCCGTAGACCATGAAGAAGAAGGTCAGCAGCACCACCGCAAGCACCGAAGCAGCCAGCTTGGGCGTGCGCACCAGGGCCTTGTACGGGTCGTCCATCTGTGTGCGCACGATCTGCACGCTGCGCTGGCCTTCGCCACCGGCGGCGCGTGCGAAATTCTCTGCCGCCTGGTTGGCCTGCATCATCGGTTTGGTGAAATCGCGCACGTCACGGGCAATCTGACGCATCTGTCGCGGCGCCTGCTGCGCCCATTCGGCCGCCGGACCGGCCAGCTGCGCGGCCAGCGCGACCGTGCCCGCCAGGCCCAGGCACAGTACCAGCAACGCGCCCAGAAACCGTGGAATGTAGAGCTTGCGCAGTCCGCGCAGGATGGGGTTGCCGATCAGCGCGAAGAACGCTGCCAGCATGATCGGCAGGATGATGGTCTGCGCCGCCCACAGCGTGTAGCCCACCGCCAGCGTGGCCAGTACGACCAATGAGGCCGGCGCGCGCGGACGCGGTGCCGGAGGCGGCGGGAGCGACTCTGCCGGTGCGGCAGGATCCAGTGATTGGACGGAGAGAGACATGCGCGCTCTGGCAGCAGACTGGCGTGCTGCCAGCGGTGGGCCATTATCGGCATACCGCGTCAACGGCGCGCACAGAGCCTGTGCGCGTGATGTCGCCGGAAGAATGGAAACGTGGCGGCCTCGGCCGCAGTAGCAGGGCCAGGCCGGTGTGGGATCGAATTACGTATCGAAGGGCACACCGAAGAATCGAAAGTCAGGCTGCGTGGGCTGCCGAGAGAAAAGCCAGCAGCGTCAGGCTGCCCGGTCCACTGGCACCTGCACCACCGTCACCGGCGGATCGGCAGCAACTTCCTCGGCATTGTCGGCAGCGCGTTCGGCCTGTTCGGAGGCTTCCTGCGCGCGGTGCGCGGTCAATAGCGCAGAGATCGTGCTGATCATCTGCAGGATCTTGGGAATGCCGCCGAGTTTGCCGGCGATGCTGCCCAACGCTGCCTGTGGCTCGTTGCGGCCGGTGACAAGGCCCAGCCCGAAACCAACAAGTACGATCCGCACCGGCGACCAGCCGGCACGCCAAGTCGTGCGCAATTGCCTCCAGTGCAGGCGCGTTTCCTGTGCACGGCCTTCCACCAGAACTTCGGCGCGTTCAACGCGTTGACGCAAGGTGCCGAACGTCATGACTGTCCTCCACTGGCAGGTGCTGTGGCCGACTCGTCGTCGCTGCTGTCATCGAAGATGCCCAGCTTGACCAGCTGCCGCCGCGTTGCGTTCATGCCGGTGTGCTCGAAATAGAAGAACACCCGCCATGCCGCGATGGCCGTGACCAGCAGACTCGCCAGCGCGGTAAAGAACATCGCCTGGAACCACGACAGGCCGGCACGCTGCAGCAGAGCGATGATGGCACCGGCCAGTAGCAACCAGGACGAGGCACCGAAGACCACGGCAACGCAGGCCCAGGCCAGGCCACGCCCAAACGCGCTGCGTGCCAGCTGCAGATCGGCCGATACCAGCCGGCGCAATGCGCGGCTGGTGTCCTTGACCGAGCCCAGCGTGGCGCGACCGGCAGCACCGACCGCACGCACACTCTCATCTAGTCCCGGAGTATCCGGGCGCGCGCGTGGCGTGCCGGAATCGCCTGCCGTAGAGGCCTGATCGCTCACCACTTAGTTGTCGTTGCCGCGTGCCAGCTTGGCGATGACCCAGCCAGCGGCGAAAGCCACGCCGAAGGCAGCCAGCGGGCGCTCGCGGATCAGATCGGTGGCGCTGTCGAGCAGGTCATTGCCCTTGGCAACCAGCACATCCATCTGTTCTTTGGCGGCGGCACCGCCGAATTCGGCAGCGGCCATGCCGGCCAGTGCGGAGTCGGAGAGTTCGGCCTTGACGTTGGCACGACCGAGCTTGAGCTCATCGCCGGCCGCACTGGTCGCCCCCTTGACGGCTTCGCCTGCAGCGCTGGCGGCCGACTTCAGGTGAGTGCCGGCTTCGCTCAGGTTGTCCTTCAGCTGTTCGGTATTGGTGGGGCTCATACGATATCTCCTTCAGTCATTAATGGCAGCCGCCACTCACGTGCGGTCGTGCGGTAGCAATAGCATCGGGGGGGTGTAGGAGGCGTTAGTGGAGGCGGGGTAGCGTGCACACTGCGTCAACGCAAGAGCGCGTCGTATTGCGCGTTGCCACGCAGGATGCGCACCACCAGTTGTTGCGGCTTGCGTTGGAAATTGGCGCGCCAACTGGCCAGGTCGGCGAACTCGCCCACACTGCTGGCCACGATGACATCGCCGGCGACCAGGCCGTTGGCTGCGGCGCGTCCGCCGCGTCTGACCTCGCTGACCATCACCCCGGTAATGCCGGACTGACGCAGCGATTCGGGCAGATCCACGAAGGTGGCCCCGCTCAGGCGCGGGTCCAGCATGTCGCCGGTGACCGCGCGATCCTGTTCCTTCAACGTGGTCTTGAGCGTGAGCGGCTTGCCGTCGCGACGGATATCCAGCGTCACCGCACTGCCCACCGCCTGCAGACCTTCGTAGTTGTGCAAGGCTTCGGCGCTGTCCACGCGCTGGTCGTTGGCGCCCACCACCACATCGCCTGGCTGCACGCCGGCAGCGGCAGCGGCGGAGCCCGGCAACACGCGCGTTACCAGCGCGCCGCGCAGCGAATCCACGCCCAGACCCTGCAGCATCTGTTGGGTGAGGTTCTGGGTTTCCAGGCCCAGGGTGCCGCGCACCACCACGCCCTTGGTCACCAATTGCTCGACCACGTTACGCGCCAGGTTGGACGGAATCGCCAGGCCCAGGCCGATATTGCCGGCCATGCTGCCCTGCGGATTGAAGCTGGCGGTATTGATGCCGACCAGCTGTCCCTGCAGGTTCACCAGCGCACCGCCGGAATTGCCCGGGTTGATCGAAGCGTCGGTCTGGATGAAATTCTGGTAGCCCAGCCCACGAATCCCGCTGCGCCCCACGGCCGAGACGATGCCGGAGGTGACGGTCTGGGTGAACCCGAACGGGTTGCCGATCGCCACCACGAAGTCGCCCACGCGCAGCTGATTGCTGTCGGCCAGCTTGATGTCGGTGAGGTTGTCGGCCTTGATGCGGATCAACGCGATATCGGTGTCGGCATCGGAGCCGATGAAGTCGGCCTTGACGGTACGGCCGTCGCCCAGCGTCACCTGCACATCGTCGGCGTTTTCGATCACGTGGTGGTTGGTCAGCACGTAGCCCTTCTGCGCATCGATGATCACGCCCGACCCCAGCGACTCATTGATGCGGTCCTGCGGTACCTGCGGAAACAGCCGGCGCAGGATCGGGTCGTTGAAGAACGGGTTGCGGACCCGCACGACCTGCTTGGTGTTGACGCTGACCACCGCCGGCATCGCCTGTTGCAGCATCGGCGCCAGCGAGGGCACTGGCTGGCCGGCGACCGCTGCGGGCAAGGCGGCGGCCGTCGGCAGGGTAAAGGTCGCAGTGCCGGCTGGCGTGGCCTCGGCGCGGTTGTCCAGCCAGGCATTGATGCCGGTCGCAGCGAAGCCGCCAAAGGCGGCGGCCAGGGAAAGCGTCAGCAAGGTGGGAAGCGGTCGCATGGAACGGATTCCGGGTTACGCGGTGGGAAAGGAATAGGGCGTGGGACTACGTAAATCAAGCTGAACGAGAGTGCCAGCGCGCAATTTAACTGCTGGTGAAAGCACTCTGCATCGCTGGCTGCCCTCGCGTTGACAGCCCGTGTGGGCCGGCGTAGCGTCCGCTTCATCCGATGCCTGTTCAGCATTCGCATGCTCGCGCATCGCCCGCGTCTCCCGCATTGATGCCATTAAGGAGGGTCTATGAGCAACGGCAATGGTGTGACGGCAGCCCTGTCCGACGCCGTCGAGAGCGTAAAGAGCAGCGCAACCGAACCGACCGACATCCTCGTCAGCACCACCAGCGACGCGGTCAGCAATGTGCAGGAAGTGGCCGGTGCAGCGGTGGAAGAGGTCAAGACGCGGGTTGCCAGGGCACGCAAGGCGGTGGTCACGGCCGAGCAGCGCGTGGCCGAGAAGGCCGGCCAAGCGGCAGGTGCCGTCAAGCGCCGCGTGGCCAAGACCAAGCGCTCGTTGAGCGCGACCAAGGACGCTGCCAAGGACAAGCTGGTGGCCACCAAGGACGCGGCCAAGCAGAAGCTTGTTTCGACCAAGGACGCCGCCAAGCAGAAGCTGAGCAGCACCAGCGCCGCGGCCAAGAAGAAGATCGCCACCACCAAGGCCACTACCAGGCAGAAGCTGGAGACCGCAAAGGCCAATGCCAAGGCCGAAGCCGCTGTACTGACGGCCAAGACCGCAGCCAAGAAAGCTGCGCGCAAGACTGCCGTGGCGACGGTGGGTGCGCGCTCGGCGGCCAAGAAGGCGGCTGCCACATCGGCAGCGGTCAAGACTTCGGTTACCAAGAGCCTTGCCAAGAAGGCGCCAGTGGCCAAGCAGACCGCCACCAAGCAGGCAGCGGTCAAGAAGGCACCGCTGAAGAAGACGGCGACCAAGACAGCCTTGAAGAAGGCCGCCAAGGTGACCAAGACCCCGGCGACGCGTGCGGTGGCCAAAACCACCGCCGCCCGCAAGGCCGTGGGCAAGAAGGCCGCCAAGCGGGTCGCCCGCTGAGGCATTCCGCCATCAGGCGTCTACCAAGCGGTATGACAGAAGGACCGGCGCTGTTCGCACAGCGCCGGTTTTTTGCGGGTGAGAATGAAGGCAGGCTGCCAGCGGCGGACAGGCACCTGCGTAACTCGCGTTGGTCAGGCGAACACCAGCCATCGCGTCGTTACCGACATACTCTTTTCAGCGAAAAACAATTGAAGTGACGGCAACGCCCGGAGCTTGCCGTTGTACCGCTAATGCAGAGTGCAGCGCGTACCCTCATCCGCCCCTGCGGGGCACCTTCTCCCGAGGGGAGAAGGGAAAGCGGTGTCCGGCAGCCTGACCCGCAATCCGCAATCAACGAGCCACAAGCAACAAACACGAAGCAGCAGCAAGCGCGAAGCAAAAGATTAAAGAATCAACAGCGGAACGCACCGGCAGCAGAGGGAATGAAAAACGAGGATTCGGGCTATCGACCCAGTGCAGCCGCTACACCCCAATTCCCAATTCCCAGCTACTCCAATCCCTCGACCAACTGCTCGGCACCCTTGCGAATGCCCGCCTTCGCCGCATCGTAGGTACCGAAGCTGGCCTTGATGTTCATCGCACCTGGATACTGCTTTTCGACGTAGGCAGCGAGCAGGCGATCGGTCTGTGCGTCGAAGATCTCCACCGCATAGCTAACCGAGCCGGAGAATGCGCCCTCCTTGCCGCGTGCGGCCTGCACCGCGTTGTAGGCGCCGCCACCGAGATCCACCTTCATCAGGATTCCCAGGACGCGCTTGCTGGGCTTTGCGCCGGTCAGGGTCATGCGTATCCGCAAGGTGTCGCGACCGGCCGCGGAGGTGGGGCGCCAGCGCCGCGCAAAGGCATCGCCGAAGTGCTGCTGCATCTCGTCGGCGAGCATGCGCTTGTCCTGCCCGGGCACGTTTTCGAACTGCGCATCCGGGCCGCGATAGATGGCGACCGGCTCGATGATGGCGGCGCGATAGTGCGACCAATCCACCTCGCTGCGATACGCATACGGCATGCGATTGCCACGGCTGCCGTTGTGCGGGCGCAGATAGCTGGATGACGGCAATTGGCTGTAGGGCATCGGGCCAGTGCTGGCGCAGCCGAACAGGGTCAGGCTGATCAGGGCGAGCGAGCAGCAACGAATGAGGCGCTGGAAACATGATGAGGAGCCTGTGGGAGAACTCGAACGGGGGCCGTGCCGGGGTGGGCAGTGCGCGTGCCGGCGTCAATGCAGCAGCGCGCTGGTCAAGGCCAGCGCAAAGGCGAGGCCGGAGGCGGCAACACCACGCCACGCGTGGCCCCGCGCTGCACACGGCGCAGCTTGCGCGCGCTGCAGATATCCGGCAGCGCGCACCAGATGTCGCGGTTGCGGATGCCGGTGCGGCCGCAGCGAAAATCCAGTGGCAGCGCATCACCGTTAGTGGCGATCAGGTTGTCGTTGGCCGCTGTTGGTGCACGGTTTGCGCGGCATCAGAGCGTGCCCCGTGCGAGCCCTGACCAGGCCGCGCGCCCGGCAAGGACCGCGGCGCCAGCGGCTCAGTGTTGCAGGATGGCACGCAGGGCGGCGTCCAGCTGCGTGTACTGGAAGCGAAACCCGGCATCGAGCGCGCGCTGCGGCAGCACCCGCTGGCTGACCAGCAGCAGATCGGCCATTTCGCCGAAGCCCAGCCGCAGCATCCCGGCCGGCAGCGCCAGCAGGGCCGGGCGATGCAGTACCGTGGCCAGCGTGCGGGCGAACAGTGCATTGGTGACCGGGTTGGGCGCGGTGGCGTTGTAGGCGCCAGCCTGCCCGTGCTGCAGCAACCAGACCAGCAGCGCGACCATGTCGGCGCGGTGGATCCAGCTCATCCAGTGCCGGCCATCACCGAACGGCCCGCCACCGCCGAAACGAAATGCCGGCAGCATGCGCGCCAGCGCGCCGCCGTCGTGCTCCAGCACGATGCCGGTACGTACCCAGCTCACCCGTGGACCGAGCGCGCCGATGCGGGCGGCTTCGGCTTCCCAGTCGCGGCACAGGATCGCTGAAAAATCAGCGCCGGCATTGTCGGTCTCGGTCAGTGCCGTGTCGCCACGGTCGCCGTAATAGCCCACCGCCGAGCCAGAGATTAGGACCGAAGGACGCTGCTCGGGCGATTGCCGTGCGATCCAGTCGTGCAGCTGGCGGGTGATGCCAAGCCGCGAGTCGCGGAAGCGCTGCTTGCGTGAGGCGGTCCAGCGCCCGGCGGCCAGCGGCTCGCCCGCCAGGTTGATGACCGCCTCGGCCTGCATCCCGTCCAGCGTCTCCACCACGGTGACGCCGGGCAGGACGCGCCCGGCACGAGGCGTATCGCGGGTCAGCACACTGACCTGGTGGCCGGCATGCAGCAGCGCCGGGCACAGGGCCTGGCCGATGAAGCCGGTGCCGCCGGTGATGAGCACATGCATGGGAGGCTCCTCGGCCGGGGTCGAACGGGCACCATAGGCTAGCGCCGGCCGCAGCGGAGTGAAGCTGCGTGGCCGACAGGCCTACGCTGCAGTGGGCCCTGGTCGATGCAGGGCCATGCCGGTGCGCATCGCCGGGCACATGGGTGTGCCAGAACGCAAACGCGCCGGACTGGCCGGCGCGCTGCAAGCCGCCTGGGTGCGTCGCTTAGCGCGACGACGACACGGCGTGGGCGCGTTCGAAGTGGGCCGACACCACACGGCGGGTCTCTTCCAGGTGCTGCTTGACCGCTGCGCTCTCGGCGGCGGGCAGAAGCTCCGCATCGAGGATCTTGATGGTGTCGCCATGGTCGCTGACCATGGTGCGCATGAAGGCGTTACGGTAGGCATCCTTGCCGTCGGGCAGGGTCAGCGTCTTGGACAGGGCGTCCACGGCTGCCTTGCCCTTGGCACGCATCGCCTCGGCACGCGGACTGTCTTTGGCACCCAGCGCCTTGGTCTTTTCGAGGTTGGACTCATGGTCGTGCAGCATCTGTTCGGCGAACTGGGCAGTCGCGCCGCCCAGGTCCTGCCCGATGGCCTGCTTGGCCAGCGCAATCTCGTTGTCGTCGATTGCGGCCAGCACGCCCAGCGCCCCGCCGTCGCCCTTTGCCAGTTCGGTCGCGCTACTGCCACTGACCGGCGCGGCGGTCGGTTCCGGCGACACTGCCGGTGCGGTGCGCGAGGTGTCGCCACCGGGACGATCGCAGGCGGTAAGGGCCAGCATGGCCAGCAACGAAGCAGCAACGAGAGTGGATTTCATGGATGTCCTGGGCTAAGTCGGCGCTGCCGATGGTGAAATGCAAAGGAGCCGCGATGCGGCTCCGGTGATGCGTCGATCAGGCCCACTGCGGCTGGGCGACCGGAGTGATGCCCATGGGTCTGATCGGTGTGCACACTGCATCCTGCGCGGTGCGGCACAGGCGCGCCATACGCGCGGTTCGTTCGCGGATGGTGATGTGCTCGCTGGCAGGCGCACTGCCCAGCAGGCTGGCGACATGGAAGCCAAGGATCTCCTCCGCGCGGTCGCCCTGGTCGCTGATGATGTGCGGCACCAGCCGCTCCAATCGTTCCAGCTCCTGCTGCACTTGATACGGGGTTTTCATGACGATCTCCAATGAATGACAGGTCTTGCGTGCTACATGCATACTCAACTATTGCGTGCGCCCAGGCGCTGCCAGCAGTCGGTCGCCAACTGTTCGTAGTTGGATTGGGTGCTGGACGAAATGAAATGGTGTTCGAGGCGGTCGCGGAACAGGCGTAGCCGTTCCTGATCGCTCGAGCGCGGCGCCTGCAGATAGATATCGCAGGCCATCTTCACCACCGGGGACAATTCGCTGAACTTGCCTGCACCCAGGTTGCCCTGCGCGTGTCGCGCCTGCCAATGCGCGATTTCGGCCTGTACATCGATGACGGATGGGTCTCTGCTCATAACTGCGTGCTTTCCGGCGTAAACAAACTTGACCTGCAGGGTAACGGCGCGTATGTCAACGAATGATCATCGAACGCAACTGCTGCAGGGATGCACGCTTAATTGGTCAGTTTGCTCTTGTGCGTCTACACGCGATGCATGCACGTGCCAACCACGGCGCAACGCATTACCACCACGGCCAGGAAGTGCACCGCGATCGCAGAGGCTGCGGACCCGGGGTGTGTTTCAGTCGCGCTCACGCAGGCCACTGCGCCGACACGAATTCACGTCAACACCTGTGCAGCGCCGCATTTTACGGAAGATTCTGAACCGCTCCACACCTGTGTAACGTCTGATCCTTAAGGTGGGCAGCGACGTTGTTATGGAGAGAGTACACAGGATGCAGGACAGCGAAAGCAGTCGTCGGAAGCCTCATCACGCCAGCGGGACACCCGAAGCACGCATGTGGTGGCATGCGTTATTGGAGCTTCGCGGGGGGCGGATCGCCATCAGCCTGATCGTCGTGGCGTTGATCGTGATCGGCCTCTATCTGGCCTTGAACTAGCGATTCAGACCGTTTGACCATCGCTGGTGCATTCGCGTCGCACTGTTGCCAACGCCGCCACGCGGCTTTGCCGCCGGGGGAGAGGTAATGGCAGATCAGCGCTACGGGCAGGTACTGGGGCACACCACGCGCGCTGTGGATGCGCAGGGTCACGAACGTACCACGCATGCCTGGGTGTGCAGCGAGATCGCGCGCCTGCTGGGCATACACAACGCGGGACTGGCAGATGAGGCGCCGCTGGAACAGCGCAGCGGGCATCGCACGCTGCATGTGCCCGACGACACCCTGACCACCGAGCAGGCGCGCGTGCTGGGCGTGCTTGAGACCGACGGACTGCTGGGCGGCATCGTGCCGCATGCGTTCGTGGCCACCAAGGTGATTGGCCACCCGTTGGTCAACACAGCAGCCGCACGCATTGTTGGTTGGGACCAGGCATTGGCTAATGCGCTGGTTCCGGCCACCCTGACTGGCTACACGGTGTTTTCGCAGGCCGACGCGGTGCAGGCGCTGGCACGACTGCTGCCAGATGGCGGTGTCCGCCTGAAGCTGCCTACCGGCGTGGGCGGCAGCGGGCAATGGCGTATCGCCGACACTGCGCAGTTGCTGCAAGTGCTGGGTACCTTGCCCAGTGCGTATCTGCAGACCCACGGTGCAGCACTGGAGCGCAATATCCTGCAGCCGCGGACGCACAGCGTGGGCGAGCTCTGCGTGGCCGGCATCCAGATCGCCTACCACGGCACGCAATGCAGCGTACGTAACGCCGAGGGCGATGAGGTGTATGGTGGATCGTCGCTGCATGTGCATCGCGGATCGCTGGAGGCACTGTTGTCCACGCCGCTGGCACCCCTGCACCGGCGCGTGGTCGAGCAGGCATGCCGCTACGACCGCCTGGTTGCCGCCGCGTATCCTGGGCTGTATATCTCACGCCGCAACTACGATGTGGTGAGTGGTGCAGATGCGCAAGCCGGGCAGGTTTGCGGTGTGCTTGAGCAATCCTGGCGGATTGGCGGTGCGACGCCGGCCGAGCTGGCGGCGATTGCAAGGTTTCAGCAGCATCCCGAGCTGCAATGGGTTCACGTGTCCACGCACGAAATCTATGAGGGCCAACCTCCGGCCGACGCGCAAGTGTATTACCGTGCAATGCAGCCCGGCCCCGGGCCGCGCTTCAAATATCGGAGGATAGTCGCCGACTGATGGAAGCCAAACTTTCCAGCATCGACATTGCTGTCGATCAAGACGCATTGAGTGGCACCTTGCTGACGCCGACCGGGATTCCGGCGGTGTTGTTCGTGCACGGGTGGGGCGGCAGCCAGCACCACAACCTGGTGCGCGCACGTGAGGCGGTCGGCCTGGGGTGTATCTGCCTCACCTTCGATCTGCGCGGCCACGAAGGCCATGCGTCGATGCGGCAGACGGTGACGCGCGCGCAGAACCTGCGGGACATTCTTGCGGCCTACGATCAGTTGGCAGGCCTGCCGTACGTGGATCCGCAGTCGATTGCGGTGGTCGGCCTGAGCTATGGCGGCTATCTCTCCGCTTTGTTGACACGCGAACGACCGGTGGAATGGCTGGCGTTGCGCTCGCCTGCGCTCTACAAGGATGCGCAATGGGACCAGTCCAAGGTGAGCCTCAATGCCGACCCGGAGTTGATGGCCTACCGACAGCGTGTGCTGACGCCTGGCGATAACATCGCCCTGGCGGCCTGCGCGGCGTACACGGGCGACGTGTTGCTGGTGGAAGCGCAGGACGATGTCATCGTGCCGCACCCGGTGCTGCACAACTATGCCAACGCGTTTACCAATGCGCGCTCGCTGACATCGCGGGTGATCGATGGTGCCGACCATGCACTCAGCGCCAAGGAACATCAGCAGCAGTACACCCGCGTGTTGATCGACTGGTTGACCGAGATGGTGGTAGGGCGCCGGATTGCGCTGGCCAAGGAAATGGTGGCCGCACGCAAGCAGATGCTGCAGCAGCAGGACAGGAGCGCAGCCTTGTCGGGGCCGGATGCGCTCGCATTTCGAGGCGATATCCGCGCAGTGGACACATCGCCCGACTGAGTGTGTAAGTGTGCACTGCAGCCTGGCTGATCTGTCGCGCAAGCCAAGGGGGCCGACGACGACTCTGGGGCGATCGACCCCGCACACCGGCTACGCATCTGATTGCGTTGGAGGTGGCTGCATCCACCTAATTTTGAGTGGCGCATCGTGCTGCCGGGACGAGGTGGTGGTCGCCGTTGCGCGTGCGGTGGTTTCGATCAAGTGCATCGAGGCAACGATGATGGCAGCTGCTGCCTTCATCCTTGCGCCTGCGCGTTGTACGCAGGGATATAAAACAGCACTCGTTGTACGCAGAGGCACAAAAGAACAACGGGCCCACCGGGCCCGTTGTTCTTGCGGCACTGGCGTGATGCCAGCGATACGTGACGCTGTCTTACATGTGCGGGGCAGTCGAATTGCGGCGCGCTGCATCGTCGTGGCGGTCCGAATCGAACGCCTCGCGTACTGCATGCTTGGCCTTCTCCCAGCTCAGGCGCGAAGTGGACTTGAAGCGGTCCCAGCCATCGCCCAGGTCGCGTTCCAGATGATCGTCCCACTGGCGGCCGGCGTGCTGCTGGCGCGCCTGCATGCCGTAACGATACGCAGGACGGTAATCATCGTACGAATACTCGGTGTCGCGATAGCTGGCGCTATCAAAACGGCCCTCATAGTGGGTGTCGCCATCGCGGTACACACTGTGGGTGCGATCGGCGCGATCCCAGGCATCGCGTGCGGCCAGGCGGGCCTCGTCCCATTCCAGGCGCGAGTCGCCACGGTTGCGCGGCCACTCGCCTGCCAGCGTGGCCTCGGTTTCTTCCCAGGTGCTGGTGGGGCGGGTTTCGCGCGCCTGTAGCCCGAACCCGTAGACGGTCGCGTAATCGCTGTCGTAGTCGGTGCCTTCCTTGTAGTACGGACGGTTCTGATATTCCTGACGCCAGTATTCGGTTTCTACGGTAGGGTCAAGCCGTTCGGCCACGCCCTTGCCAGCTGCAGCACCTGCCACGACGCCGGCTGCCGCGCCGATCAAGGTGCCGAGCGGGCCGAACACCGTGCCTGCGAGCGCACCTGCTGCTGCGCCACCGGCGATGCCGCCGACGCCAACACCTACCGGGTGCGAACCGGGTGTACCGGAGATCGGGTCGCGGTTCAAATCCTTGGCTTCTTCCTTGCGTTCTTGCTTGTCGAGATTGCTCATACCGCCTCCGGTTGCCTGATGGGTGCGTCCTGTGGAATCAGGTCGCGAACGAGGCGCAACGATGGCCGCGCGAGAGTGAAACGTGCGTGCTTTGATGTGAGTGCGGTCGCGACATGACTGAACTGTGCATGCACCGTGCGGATGAGGTTGCTGTGTTATGCAAGTAGCGTCCGCGTTACGAAAAAAGGGCCGCTGCTGCGGCCTTTTGCCTATCTCTTGACGCATACCACCTGGCGCAAGGTGTGCAGCACTTCGACCAGATCCTGTTGCGCCGCCATCACTGCATCGATCGACTTGTAGGCTGCGGGCGATTCGTCGATCACGGCCGCATCCTTGCGGCATTCCACGTGCGCGGTGGCCTCGCAATGCTGTGCCAGCGCGATCTGCGCACGCGCAGCGGTTCTGCTCATGACGCGCCCAGCTCCGTGGCTGCAGCTGTGGAACCTGTCGGCGTTGCCCAGCCCGCGCACGATGTGACTGCGTGTGCCCATGCTGCCCGGAATGATGCCCGGCTCACCGGCACGTGCGCTCACCGCGCCCTTACGGGTGATCAACGGTTCCTCGCCACCATGCGTTTCCTTTTGCACGTAGTTGTGATGGCAATCGACTGCGAGCTTTTCCAGTTGAAACTTGGGCAGGCGGTGATGCATTTCGGCCAGCACGCGTGCCATCATCGCCTCACGATTTTCGCGGGCGTAATCCTGCGCCCACGACAGAGCTTCGACGTATTCGTCGAACAATGGCTCGCCTTGCAGGAGAACGCCAGGTCCTTGTCGGGCAGATGAAAGCCCAGCACGCGATGCGCCAGCTGCTCACGCGCACGTTCGACGGAGTAGGTGCCGAGCAGGTTGCCGGTACCACGCGAACCGCTATGCAGCATCACCCACACCGCGTCGGTCTCGTCCAGACAGATCTCGATGAAGTGGTTGCCGCCGCCCAGCGTGCCGATCTGGCATTCCAGCTTGTCGGTGCGGATGCGCCGGTGCTGGAGCGCAGCTGCGCCAGGTTGTCGGGCAGGTCGCTGGCACGCAGCGTGGTGCGCACCGCGGCCATGCCGCAGCCGATGTCCACGCCGACCGCGGCCGGGATGATGGCGCCGCGGGTCGGGATCACCGAGCCGACGGTTGCGCCCTTGCCCAGGTGCACATCGGGCATCACCGCCACCCACGGCCCGACGAACGGCACCGCGGCGATACTGCGCAACTGCGCATGTGCTTGTTCTTCCAGCGGCACGCCGCGCACCCAGCCCTTGATCGGGGTGGTGCTGCCCTCGGCATGCAGCCATTCGAAGTGGTGTGAGGTACCCATGGTGTTCATTCCTTTGCGCGGGTGTGCGGTCAGTCCTTTCGCCGCACAGCTGCATGACTATCTGAGCGTCACCCGCTGCTTCAGCACGCCATCCAGGCCGCTGAATATCTTTCGCAGTGTTTCTGATCACCGTTTTATTCAAACGACAATTCTGGTCTGTGCATGACCACGCGCTACCCGTGCCCGACGCCTGGGCACAGCGCTCTCGCGCCTGACCGCGTGCAACGTCCATGTCGTCGGGCAATCCATGCCCGGGTGCCTGGAAAGTCATCCACAAGATACGATGCGAACGCACAACGAAAAACGCCCCCAGATACAGCATGCGAGGGCGTTCGCGTGCTTCGGAGATCGGGTGACCGATCTCCTTGTCAGGACATCAGTCGAATAGGCAGATGCGCACGGCTGCGTTCTTCGTGCGCACAAACGATGCCGCGCGGTGTGCGCTGGGCAGCCGATTGAATGTGGCGGAATCGAGCAGGCGCATGAGGTCGCTTCGGTGAAAGTGCAGGCGTTCCTGCTGAGGGCGCGAACATTACCTGCGTCTTTTCATCGCGCAAGCACTTTATGCAATTATTTTCCTGATTAGCCCCATCGCTCAGCCGGCAGTTGCAGGATTTGCGACGAGTCGGTTGGACAATGGTCCCACGTGAATACAACGCAGGTGGGAGATG
>NZ_CM002139.1:4672605-4724743 GCF_000454545.1 Xanthomonas cassavae CFBP 4642 | reverse complement strand
GAGCGTTGCTCTCGGCGCTGAAGCCGCGCGTGCGCGGGTGAGGCGTTGTCCGTAGGGGGTTGATCTGGCACCTGATCGTAGTCGGCGCCGGCGAGGACGTTGGTGACACGATCGCGGACCTGCTCAGCTGCATGTGTGACCAAGACAGGGTTGTAAGCCGGAACCGCCAAAATATCCGCTAACTCACTGATGCAATGGATGAAATCCGATCTTGTGAGCTATTTTTACACGTATGTCGGCTGAACCCCGCTTTCAGGTCATCCAGCGTGACCAGTAGCATCATTGGATCGAGGGGCGACGGCTCAAATCCGATCCGCTCATAGAACGCCTTGGCGTCGGCCGAGAGCGCATGCACGAGCACCCCGCGAATCCCGATGGTGTCGGCGGCTTGGACGATGCGCTGCCCGGCATCTTTCACCAGAGCGCGGCCTAGGCCCCTGCCCTGCTGCGATTGATCTACGGCCAGCCTGCCAAGGACCACCACCGGAATCGGGTCCGGCATGTTGCGTCGGAAGCGTCCGGGTGCTGCGTCCACCGTGACCCCGCTCGATGCCAGCGCATAGTAGGCCACCACGCGGCCATCGTCGCAGGCGACGAAGGTTCGCGAAGCGCCGGTAGCCTGATTTTTCAGGGCACGACGCTTTAGCCACTGGTCCAGACTGTCCACCCCGGAGTCGAAGGCTTCAATGTCGTGGTGCGCGGCCAGCGGTTCGGGCGCTGATACCGTCATGCTTTCTCCCACGGGGCGGGCGTCTGCATGGTTTTCCGCAGGCGTTCGTTCGGCTGCGGCGGCATGTCCAGTCGTGCCAGAAAGGCCGCGTAGGCGTCCGGGCTGGCGGAAATGATCGTCTGGTCTAGTAACGCTTCCTCGGCGGCCGACCGGGCGGCTTCCAGCACGAAGTCGGTGCGGTTCTTGCCCCGTGCCTTGGCGGCGCGGTCGATCAAGCTCCGTTCCTCGGGCTTGATGCGGATGTTCAGCGTTTCACGCTTGCTGGGTGCGGTGCTCATCGTGGGCATGGCTCAATCTCCTGCGGTTTCATGTAAGTGTACCGCGCCGTAATGTCAATGTCATTACGTTTGTTTGCCCGGCGTCGTTAAATCGCTCCCCCTTGCCCCCGCTCTGTGTGTGAAATGACGAGTCCGGCCCGGTCCTGCGTGTTGCACAAGTCCTAAGTTTTGCGACTGCCGCCACAGCTCCGGAATTGCTGGCTTTTCTATGTTGCAAAACTTTGTCGCTTATATTCTATAATGTGCGACAACATTTGCGACTAAGGGCGGCCCTATGGCACGGCACAAACAAGACCCCGGCACGCTCGACCTGATGAGCGGCCGATTGCTCGTCGGCTATGCGCGGGTTTCGACCGACGACCAAGAGCTGACCAATCAGCGGACCGAGCTGCACGCGGCCGGCTGTTCCCGCATCTTCGCCGAGAAGATCACCGGCACCCACAGCAAGCGGGCCGAGCTGGCCCGGATGCTCGACCATCTGAGGGCCGGCGACGTGGTAACAGTGACGCGGCTTGACCGCCTCGCCCGCAACACCCGCGACCTGCTGGACATAGCCGAGCAGTTGCAGGCGAAGGGGGCCGGCTTGCGGTCGCTGGCCGAGCCGTGGGCCGACACGACCAGCCCGGCGGGGCGCATGGTTCTGACGGTGTTTGCCGGCATTGCCGAGTTCGAGCGGTCTCTGATCGTGGAGCGCACACGCAACGGGCGCACAGCGGCCAAGGCGCGGGGCGTTCGCTTCGGCCGCCGCCCTACCCTCACCCCTGCGCAGATTGCCCACGCCCGCCGCCTGATCGACGAGGATGGGCAGACTGCAACCCAAGCGGCCGCCTTGCTGGGTGTGCATCGAGCGACCCTGTATCGCGCCCTGACCAAGGAGGACGGCGCCAAATGAAGAAGCCGAAACGGATCATTCTCGACTACCCCGACCGGCCGAAGCCGCCGGAGCCGCTGACGCCGGAGGAGCAGACCCACGTCGATGACTTTTTCGCATGGATGGATCGGCAGGAGTCCGGGCCGATGCGCGAAGATGGCGAGCCGCTGACCGGGATCGAGGCCATCGACTATCCGCCCGGTAAGGCCCATCCCGGAAATGTCCGGAAAGATCGCCCCCATGACGAGGCGATGGCCGAGCTGTTCCGCGCAGACCCGGACCATGCAGCGGCGCTGCTGGATGCGGTACGCCGCGACGGGGACGCTGACGAGCTGCGCGGCCTTCTGCGGCAGCTTGCGGCGGCGTTCGGCCCGGAGTGGCCGGGGTTCACCGATACCGAGCGGGAAACGCTGGATCGCGGCTAAACGTGCTTGCGTGCTTTCTACTATTAGTGCTTGCTAGTTGCGTGCTTTCTGTTTATCATCCAATTGTCAAAACAAACTAAGAAGGGGCGACATGTGAAAACCCTAGTGTTGGCAAGTCAGAAAGGCGGGGCGGGCAAGACGACGCTGGCCGCGCATCTGGCCATAGCCGCCGAGCAGGCCGGCGTGGGGCCTGCCGTCCTTATCGACACCGATCCCCAAGGCAGTTTGTCGGCGTGGTGGAACTCGCGTGATGCGGACACTCCGGCGCTCGCGGCCGCGACGCTGGCCGAGCTGCCGGCGAAATTGGAAGCGCTGGCCAGCGCCGGTTTTAAGCTGGCCGTCATCGATACCCCGCCCGCCATCACCGATGCCATCCGGGACGTGGTGAAGCTCGCCGACCTTGTGCTGATTCCAACCCGGCCTAGCCCGCACGACCTGCGCGCAGTCGGCAGCACGGTGGACATTGCACAGGAAGCCGGGAGGCCCTTCGCGTTCGCACTCACGCAAGCGAAGCCGACCGCCCGCCTGACGGTGCAAGCGGTGGCCGCCCTGTCTGCGCACGGTCCCGTAGCCCCATCCATCGTGCATGATCGTGTGGACTATGCCGGCAGTATGGTGGACGGCCGCACGGTGCAGGAAACCGATGGTAAGGGCCGGAGCGCCGAGGAAATCACGGCGTTATTTGCTTTCGTGCAAGAACGCATGAACGATAAAAAGAAAGCTCGCAAAAAGGAAACCGTCTAATATGGCTACGAAGAAAAGCGCCGATCTTACCGGCCTAGTCGCCACCAAAGGCAGCGCCGCCCCAGTGGCCGATATGCCCCCCCGCACGCTCAAGCCGACGCCCACCAACGACGATCCGGCTAACAATGTGCCGTTGAACTTCCGCGTGTCGGCAGACCTACGCCGCCGGTTCCGCATGTTCGCCGCATCGCACGACCTCAAGCTAAATGAGCTGCTGCGACTGGCCTTCACCGAATACGAAAAGCGCCACAACAGCTAACTGCTGTGGCAGGAGAGCGCCCTATGGCCACGAAGAAGAACGACGACCCCCAGCAAATCGGGGCATTGCTAGGCAAGTTGGTGCCGCGCGACGTGCTGCGCACCGCTAATGCGGTATCGAAGAATCCCAAGAGGAAGGGCCTTACCGCACAGGACGAGGGGTCCGGGGAGCAATGGAACAGGGAAGTCAGTTAAGCCGATTGATCCGCGAACGCACCCAGGCCGGGCTGACGGCCGCGCGGGCACGCGGTNAACAGATGCTGCCGCGGCTGGCGACGGCGCTGCTGCGCTGCACACCTTGCCCAGAACGCGTTTTGCGTATGGCAAGCAACTTCCATGGCTGAGGGATGGGGCTAATCAGGATTATTTTTGGATTATCTTTCGGGTGGTCGAAAGAGAATGCAGCTGTGTATCGGCTGCAACGCGCTGATGGAATCGAATAGGGTGGTGGAATCCGGCGATGATCTGATTCAAGCACCGCGGATGAGGCATGCCAATAGCGCGTCGCGAGCAGTCGTCGGAAAGTTTGCACGGCGCGCCCGGAATCGCCGTGGATGCGTGGTCCATGCGCCGATGCCGATGCCCGTAGCGCGCGGACGCCGGCAAGCAATCAACCATTGTGCGTGCCCAGGGTGCGTGCGCCGGTCAGGATCATGCGCAGCATCTGCGAGATCTGCTCGATCAGCTCGGGGTCCTTCTCCGGCGGCAGGTCCATTGCCACCGCGCCCATCGCAAACACCAGCCGGGTGATCGCCTTGGACACCAGCGCCGGTGCGTGCAGGGTGGCGTTGTCGGCGGCGGCCAGGCGGATCAGATCCACCCGCAACTCGTCTTCGAAATAGGTGAGCTCGCGCTCCACCGCCTGTTTGAACGCATCCGAGCCTACCGCGCCTTCGCGCAGCAGCACGTGCAGCAGCTTGTCGTCGGCGCGCAACTGTTCCATGAACGCCTCGACCGAGACGCGGATGACGCTGCGCTCGGTGGAGGTGGCGCGCTGGCGAGCCTGGCCGATGATGGTGCGTAGCGAACGCCCGGCCAGATCGATCAGCGCCACGGCGAGCTCGTCCATGTCGCGGAACTGGCGATAGAAGCTGTTCGGCGCGATGCCGGCCTCGCGTGCCACCTCGCGCAGGCTCAGCGTGGACAGGCTGCGGTGCGGGCCGATCAGCGACAGCGCCGCGGCAATCAGGTCTTCGCGCGAGATCGCCGGCTTGCGTGACGGCGGCGCGTCGTGGGACGGCAGGGCGATGGAGGTCATGGGCAACAGCCGGGCGTGGGCCTGAATCATAGCCCCTTCCGTCAATATACAAGTGTATACACGGATGTGCATGCATGCGTATAGTGCCCTCCATGAGCCTGGCACCCACTCCCAAGTCCACCTCCCCGTTGCCCGCACGGCTGGCGCGCCGCCTGGTGTCGCCACAGTTGTTCGACTTCTGGGCAACCCGGATCAACCCGTTGTGGACGCTGGAGCGGCCGATGGCCCGTCTGGTCGAACGCAGTGCGGCCAGTCGCGATGCGGTGACCCTGGTCTTGCAGCCCAACGGCCATTGGCAGGGCCTGCAGGCCGGTCAGCATGTGAGCCTGGGCGTAGAGATCGACGGCCGCCGCTTGCTGCGCAGCTACAGCCCGACGCTGCTGGACAACGGCCACCTGGCGATCACGGTCAAGATGATCGAGGGCGGGCAGGTCAGCCGCTATCTGGGGCACGCCGCCGCGCTGGGCACGGTGGTGTCGCTGGACCCCGCGTTTGGCGACATGCTGCTGCCGGCCACGCCGACCCCCTTGCTGCTGCTGGCCGCCGGCTCCGGCATCACGCCGATGCGTGCGCTGCTGCGGGCCGCGGCGCAGGCCGGCATGCCGGCCGACATCGACCTGCTGTACTGGGTGCGCGCGCGCGACGATGCCTGTTTCCTGGATGAGTTCCAGGCGCTGGCCGCGGCGCATCCGCGCTTGCGCGTACGCCTGCTGACCACCCGCGACGGTGTCGCACCGGCCGCCCGGGTGGATACCCACGCGCTGGACGAGATTGCCGAGCTGCCGCGCCGTCATGTGATGGCCTGTGGTCCGGGCGGCTTCGTGGAGGCCGCACGTGCACGCCTGGAGGGCCGCGTGGCGGCGTTCCAGGCCGAGGCCTTCAGCGTGCCGGCGTCGGACGAAGCCGAGGCCGGGCAGGTGCAGGTCCAGCTGTCGCGCAGCGGCCGTACGCTGAGCCTGTCGCGCGGCCAGTCGCTGCTGGAAGGGCTGGAAGCCCAGGGCTTGCGGCCAAAACACGGCTGCCGCATGGGCATCTGCAACAGCTGCGCCTGCGCGCGCCAGGCCGGCACCACGCGCCACCTGCTGACCGGCGAGCGCAGCAACGAACCCACTGCACAGGTCCGCCTGTGCATCAGTGCCCCGAGTACTGACCTGATCCTGGATCTGTAAGGAACCCTCATGAGCCGAGTCCATAACCGCGCCCTGTCTGCCGCCGAGCTGGAATCCTTCGGCGACGAGCTCGATGCCATCCGCGCCCGCGTGCAGCGTCAGGTCGGCGCCGACGACGCGCGCTACATCCGCCGCATCGTGGCCGCCGTGCGCTGGACCGGCGTGTCCGGTCGTGCGCTGCTGTTCCTGGGTGCCTTCGTGCATAGCGTGCTGATTCCGGCCTGGATTGCCGGCGTGATGCTGCTGACGCTGTCCAAGATCCTGGAGAACATGGAGCTGGGCCATAACGTCATGCACGGCCAGTACGACTGGATGGGCGACCCGCAGCTCAACGGCAATACCTACGAGTGGGACATCGTTGCCACCGGCGACAACTGGCGCAAGACGCACAATTTCAAGCATCACACCTACACCAACGTGCGCGGCATGGACGATGACATCGGCTACGGCCTGCTGCGCATCTTTCCCGAGCAGCGCTGGCGCCCGTTCTACCTGCTGCAGCCGTTCATCGCGGTGGTGTTCGCGCTGCTGTTCGAATGGGGCGTGGCAATCCAGGACCTGCGTCTGGGCCGCTGGTTCGCCGGCAAGATGAAGGCCGCCGAATTGCGCGCCTCGTTCCTGCCGGTCGGCCGCAAGATGGGCCGCCAGATGCTCAAGGACTACATCGTGTTCCCGGCGCTGGCCGGCCCGTTCTTCCTGACCGTACTGCTGGGCAACCTGGCCGCCAACGTGCTGCGCAGCATCTGGACCTTCGTGATCATCTTCTGCGGCCACTTCACTGCCGATGCGGAAGTGTTCCCGAAGGAATCGATCCGCAACGAGTCGCGCGGCCACTGGTATCTGCGCCAGCTGCGCGGCTCGTCCAACCTCACCGGCGGCAAGCTGATGAACGTGCTGTCGGGCAATCTGAGCCACCAGATCGAACATCACTTCTACCCGGACCTGCCGGCCAATCGCTACGCGCAGATTGCGGTCGAGGTGAAGCAGGTCTGTGCGCGCTACGGCCAGCACTACAACACCGGCTCGCTGCCGCGTCAGTTCGGCCAGGTGATGTGGCGGATCGTGCGGCACGCGTTCCCGAGCCGGCCCAAGCCGGTGCGCGAGCGTAGCGGGGCGCTGCAGAGCGCGTGATCCAACGAGAAAGGTCGCCACTGGCGGCCTTTTTCTTGGAGTGGAGCGTGTTCGGGCTGCTGGCGTGTGGATCGTCTGCTGACGGCGCCGAACTCGGTTTGCCGGCACGCAGCACGCGGCGAGGATGCAGTCGCCGATGCTGCGGTAACGCTGGCGCGGCATGCGCATGCTCCATGCGGTGTGCCAATCACCAATCACTAATCACCAGCGGCCCAAGGCCACAAGGCCGGGCAGCAGGGTGGCGAATCGGATGACTCAGCGCGCCGAGTTGCGCGCCTGTGCCTGATAGGCGATGAAGCCGATGGCCGGCAGCGCGCGCGAGAACAGCCAGCCCTGCGCCAGGTCCACGCCGTGTGCGCGCAGGTAATCCAGCTGTTCCTGGCGTTCGACTCCTTCGGCGATGGTGCGCAGCCGCAGCGTCTTGGCCATTTCGATGATGTGCGCGGTGACCGAGCTGGTGGCCGAGTGCGTGCCGATGGTGTCCACGAACGATTTGTCGATCTTCAAGGCATCCAGCGGCAGGCCTTGCAGATACTGCAGGCTGGAATAGCCGGTGCCGAAGTCGTCGATGGACACGGTGTGGCCGGCGCCGCGCAGATGGGTGATGGTGGTGCGCGCGGCATCGATGTCCATCAGGCTGCGTTCGGTCGCCTCCACCCAGACCTGCCCGCTGTCCACGCCGGTGCCCCGCAGCGCGTCGGCCAGCACCGACTGCACGCGGCCGCTCTTGATGTCCCCGGCCGAGACGTTGATGGCCACATGCAGCGACGGTTCGGCGGCCAGGGTGGGGCCGAGGTCGCGGATGACTTCGGCCACCACCAGATCGGTGATCGGCAGGATCAGGCCGCTTTCTTCGGCCAGCGGAATGAAGGCGTCCGGCGGCACCAGCACGCCATCGGGCTGCTGCCAGCGCACCAATGCCTCGGCACCAACGCAGCGGCCGCTGTCGAGGGCGATGATCGGTTGGTAATGCACGACGAATTCGCCGCGCTGCACCGCGATCTCCAGCCGCGCCAGCGGCGACAAGCGTCGTCGCGAGACCCATAACACCAGGCCGACCAGCAGCACAGCCAGCGCAATGCCGACCGGCACCACCTGCAGCCGCGCGGCAGCCAGCGGTCCGCGCAGGTAGGCGATCGGCTCGGTGACCACCGCGGCCCAGTCGCCCCGGCTTCCCCGGCCGGACAGCACCTGCGCGGGCGCCTGCCCAGGCGTATGGGTGGTATCGTCAGCGCGCGACGCCACCAGCAACTGTTCGGCAGCGGTGCCGGTACTGCTGAGCAGTTGCCCGTCCGGAGTGCCGATCGCCAGCTGCAGGCCGGGCGGGATATTGATGTCGGCCAGCGTGTTCGGATTGATCAGGGCGTTGTAGTTGTCCAGCTGCAGCGCCATCAGTGGATGTTGCGGGTTGGCCAGCGGCAGCAGCCGCGTGGTGACCGCAATGCCGCGCCTGACCACGAAATCCGGGCGGCTTTGCGGAATGCTGGCAGGCAACAGTCCCCATGAGGTGCAGCGCAACCGCCCCTGCCGGAAATGCCCCAGCTCGACGATGTAATGGCTGGTCAGCACCAACGCGCGCATCTGCGCCAGGTGGGCGGGCGAGCAGGGCGTCGACCTGGAGGCGGCCATGCTCAGCAAGGCGCCATAGGCCTCGTCGAAGGCGGTTTCGGTACGCCGGATCGCCAGCGCCGCCAGCTGGCTGAGCCTGCCTTCCTCACGCGACAGCGCCAGCCGCCAGGCGAGGTAGTACGACAGACCGATCGGGAGCGTTGCGCACACCACCACCAGCAGCACGGTCAGGCTAATGATGCGTTGGCGCTTCACGTCACCACCCGCATCGGCATGAGGGCCAGATCACGCGTGCGGCCCGATATGCGGTGGACGCTGCGGCAGCATCCAGGCGTGCGCCATGGCCGCATCGCCGCGCCGACGGACGCGGCGCAACGGCGTGATGTGGACCACAGATGGGGATGGATGAGGCTGCACGTCGCGAATGTACGACACACGCGTGCATTGCGCGCGTCCGCAGAGCGAAGTGGATGTGATTTTATGCCGAGCGGGCCTGATGCGCAGTGCGGACTGCCGCGCTGCGAGGGATTCACGCGCCTGCACGCAAAGGCGCGCTACGGTCGTTGCGTCTGCGCTCGCCCATGCGGGCCGCAGGACCAGCCGGTCCGCGGCAAGGCGCTCTCACCGGAGGATTCATCCATGACAACACAGAAAGAACGTGTCGGCGGCACCGATGCAGTGCCGATCTTCAAGATGCAGGAAACCACGCGCGATGGCGAACTGATCAAGTACGTGGTCGGCGACACTGGCGTGGCTTTCGACAGCCTGGAAGGCGCGCAGGCCGCCGCCAAGGATCTGGGCATGCTCAACGGGTGAGGCAGGCTGGCTGCCAGGCAGTCAAGGCGGCTACGCGCCGCCAGGGCAGGCCCGGTGCAGCGGTGCAGGGCCTGTCAGTGTGCTGATCGATGGCTGGCAGGGCTGGCGCCCCTGCCGGGCTGTCTCACCACCGTGGATTCAAGGCAGCGGCTGCTCGGTCAGCCGCCCGGTATGCGGGGTGTGGATCAACGGTGCCAGGTCGAAGCCCTGTTCGCGTGCATGCGCCAGGTACGCCTGGGCGATGTTTTCGTCCAGCTGCGGCAACCGCGCCAGTAACCACAGATACTTGCGGTCGGGGCTGCCGACCAGGGCCGCGGTGTAGTCGGCATCGATGCGCATCACCCAGTAGTCGCCCTTGGTGAAGGGAATCCAACGCAGCCCTTCGGGCAGGAAGGTCACTTCCAGACGGCCATGGGTGTCGTCGATAGGGCGGGCTTGGCCGACGGCCTCCTCCAGCTCACCTTCCACGGTCAGGCAGCGGTTCTGCACGCGCACTGTGCCGTCGTCTTGCAGCGCGTAATGCGCCGACACGTCGGTACAGTCCGCATCCTCGAAACGGATCGGCAGCCGGGCGATCTCGTACCAGGTACCCAGATAGCGGTTCAGATCCAGCGACGCGACGGTGGATAACTCGGGAAGTCGGTTCATGACAGCCTCGGTGCGAAAGGTGAGGCTGACGTTGTACGTGCAGCGCCATGAAATGGATGTTGCGGCATGGCCCTTGGCGGTGCGGTGCGAGGTGGACTGAACCGCACGGCACACCGCAGCGCGCGAGGTTTGGGGTGCTGGGGCGGGTGCGCACATCGGAGGCGGATGGGCAGGCCGTTGTCCCTTGCGACGCAAGCCTGCGTTGCGGCAAACGCGCACTGTGTCCTTGCAGGCGCGCGGCAATGCATCGCGACCCGCGCAGGCCGGCGCCAGGTTGCGGAGGCGGGTGGCACGTTCGAGCGCGTCAGCCATCTGGCCAATCCGGTCGCGTGGGTTTGTTTATGGACAAGACCACGGCACGTTGCAGTGGGGGCTGAGGCTGCCGCCATGATCGACGCACTGCCCGCACTACGAGCCCATGTTCGAAATAGCCGTGGCAGTGCAGTGCTCCGGGCGCGGCGGCCACCCTGGCAGCCGGCGGCGCAATCACCGCCGCGCTACGCCGCGCTCGCGGTGCCGAGTGCGCGATCCAGTTTGCGGTAGCCGATTGCTTCGGTGAGATGACCGGTGGCGATCGCCGCACTGGCATCCAGGTCGGCGATGGTGCGCGCCACCCTCAGGATGCGGTGCATCGAACGTGCGGATAGCTGCAACTGCTCGATCGCACGCTCCAGCAGCAGTTGGTCGTCGTCTTGCAGCCGGCAGTGGCGGTCGGTATCGGGCTGGTCGAGCTGTGCATTGGGCAGGGCACCACGCGCAAGCTGCCGCTGCCGCGCGGCAACCACGCGGGCGCGCACGCTGGCGCTGTCCTCGCCCGGGTTGCCGCTGCGCAGCGCCTGCGCCGGCAGCCGCGGGACTTCCACATGGATCCAGCAGCGGCCCGGAGATACGGCTGCGGTAGTGGCGGATACTGTCGCTGCTGCAGCGGCACCGCCCGCTGCCATCGCCCGCCCAGCCGCACGGGCAGGGATTCATGGCGGCGACCAACTGGAAGCGTGCCGGAAAATCCACGCTGCGCGCCGCACGCGAGATGGTGACCAGGCCCGATTCCAGCGGTTCGCGCAGCACTTCCAGCGTCTGCCGTTGCCACTCTGGCAGTTCGTCCAGGAACAGCACGCCGTTGTGCGCCAGTGAAATCTCGCCAGGGCGCGGATGCGGGCCGCCGCCGACCAGGGCAACCGCACTGGCGGTGTGGTGCGGGGACCGGTAGGGCCGCTGGCGCCAGCGGGCCAGATCCAGCCCACGGCCGCTGACCGAGGTGATGGCAGCCGTCTCCAGTGCTTCGGCTTCGCTGGCGTCCGGCAGCAGGCCGGGCAGGCGCGAGGCCAGCAAGGTCTTTCCGCATCCGGGGCTGCCGACCAGCAGCAGGTGGTGCCCGCCGGCGGCGGCGATCTCCAGCGCGCGGCGCGCATGCGGTTGCCCGCGCACATCGGCCATATCCGGTAGCGCACGTGCGCCGAGCGCGGTGACCGCCAGTTCCGCAGCAGGCGCCGGCCGGGTGCCGTTGAGGGCGGCGCAGACCTCCAGCAGGGTCCGCGCAGTGAAGGCCTGGACATGCCCGGCGATGGCTGCCTCGGCGCCATTGGCCAGCGGCACGATCAGCCGTCGCCCCGCCTGTGCGGCGGCCAGGGCCGCCGGCAGCACGCCGTCGACGCCACGCAGCTCGCCGGTCAGCGCCAGCTCGCCGAGAAACTCATAGTCGGCCAGTGCCTGCCGGTCGATCTGCCCGCTGGCGGCCAGAATGCCAAGCGCGATCGGCAGGTCGAAGCGGCCGCCCTCCTTGGGCAGATCCGCAGGCGCCAGATTGATGGTGATGCGCCGGGCCGGAAATTCGAACTGCGCGCAGAGCAATGCGGCACGTACGCGCTCGCGCGACTCGCGCACCGCTGCTTCGGGCAGCCCCACGATCTGGGTGGAGGGAAGACCGCCGGACAGATGCACCTCCACCCGAACCTCAGGCGCGTGCACCCCCACGCGGGCACGGCTGTGCACCAGCGCCAGACTCATGGTGGAAGGCTCGGGTCAGGGAGTGTCGGAACCGGGCGCCGCACTGGGCGGCGTGCCGGTTGCGCGTGCTTCCAGGGCGGCCACCGCCTGCTCAAGCGCGTCGAGTTTTTCGCGCGTGCGCAGCAGCACGGCGCGCTGCACGTCGAACTCCTCGCGGGTGACCAGGTCCAGCTTGCCCAGGCCGGCCTGCAAGGCGCCCTTGAAGGTGCTCTGCAGCTCTTCGCGTGATTGGCGCAGGCCCGGCGGCACTAGGTCGCTGAGGCGGCGGGCGAGGTCGTCGAGCTGATTGAAATCGATCATGGTGGTCTCCGCAGGTTCGTAGGAAGCCTAGTGCAGGCCGCCACACGCGGGACATCGGCAAGGCAGTCGGCAGGCGGTAAGGATAGTCCCATTCGACTGTCGTCCGGGGTGACGGTCGCCGGCATGGATGAGTGTTGCAGCCGTCCACGGTATGCTGCGCGCCCGTCATGCCCTGGGATTTGTACCAATGAAAATGATCATGGCCATCGTCAAACCGTTCAAGCTCGACGATGTGCGCGAAGCGCTCGCCGGCTGTGGGGTGGCGGGCATCACGGTGACCGAGGTCAAGGGCTTCGGCCGCCAGAAGGGCCACACCGAGCTGTATCGCGGCGCCGAGTACGTGGTCGATTTTCTGCCCAAGGTGAAGATCGAAGTGGCGGTGACCGACGACCAGGCCGAGCGTGTGGTCGAAGCCATCGTGGCTGCAGCCGGCACCGGCAAGATCGGCGACGGTAAGGTGTTCGTCTACGACCTGGGCAGCGTGGTGCGCATCCGCACCGGTGAGCTGGACAGCGACGCGCTGTAGGGTTGGTAACGCGCGGTTGGCGTCAACTCGGTGCGATGCAGTGTGCCGTTGTCTCATGCGCGCCTGTGTGTGCAACGTGGCGCGTGCCGTGCATGGCTGGTCGACTGAGCGCAGCGGGGCTGTCGCGCGGGTTTGTTGTCCTTCGGCCTGTGTCACGCCGCATGCGGTGCGCATCGCCAGATGCGTACGGAGCGCCACGTTCGGTGACGCCGACGCGGCCGTGGATCTGAGGGCCAGAACGTTCTGCGGCGCTGATCGGGAGTGCCAGCAGGATGTGCGGCTTGCCGGCCACGTCGCGCTTCCAGCATGCAGCGAAGGTGACTTTACCCGGCTGCATCGGATGCCTGGGCCATGAACTCCTTGGTGCACCGTGCTGGTTGCGGCAAGACAGCGTGCGCGCTGTACCGCACGCCGCAGATCTGGCGAACGGCGCCGTGTCTGCCATTGGCATGCTGCGCTTAACGAGGCGCTGCCCTAGCGGAGCCGTGCTGGTCACGCTCTGATGGTTGCCGATGCGCCCGCCGGCCCAGGACATATCGGCGGTGACCCTGTGGCATGCGAGCAGCACGCTGCTGCTTTCAGTGTGTGCGAGGACGCCAATTTCTGTCGCCGCTCATGGCAAAGGCACCTGGGAAAGTCGCTGCCGCACTGCCCGCACTGCCCGCACTGCCCGCACTGCCCCAATGCCCCAATGCCTCAATGCCTCAATGCCTCAATGCCTCAATGCCTCAATGCCGCTGGGCCGGGGTACTGATCCCGTTGAGCCAGCATGGCGTCGCGTCGCGCATTGCGCGTTTGCTGGAGCGCTTCGCCTGTTGGGAGGCCGGCGATACGCGCCCCTCCCCACGTTCGGTGGCTGGCGATGCATAGAGATCGTACTCCTTCTCATACCATTTCAATACCGAAAGTCCCCAGTTTTACTGACTCATGAAACGGGCTCAACCTCCGTTCTCGCTTCTGAACTTGTCGCCGCGGCATGACTTGCCTACTCTAGGAGTTAATACCATTCCAATACCGGAGTTCGACATGCAGCGAGGCAACAGGCAGACGGGCATGCGCCTGCTTCCGGTGGTGATGGCGCTGGGCCTGGCACTGCCGGCAGTAGCCGCGCCGGTTACCCAGCCGGCCATCTTCCCGACCCCGGTATCGATCAGCCTGGATGGTCAGACGATCACGTTGGGGGATGCGGTGGTGCTGGTGGTGGCGCCGGGCGCCGACCCAGCCGCCGTTGCGCTGGTGCGCCGCGTACTTGGCGCGGCCGGTGTTGGCAAGATCGCCACTGCGGCGCGCCTGCCGGCAACCTTCGACCGCCCGCACGTGGTGGTCGGCACTGGCGCGGCGGCGGTGGTACGCGATGCGTTGGCGCGCAGCAAGGCCACGCAGGACACCCACACCGAAGGCTATACGCTGACCAGCGTGGCGCTGGGCAGTGGCCTGATCACGCTGGCCGGTCACGACGACGATGGCCTGTTCCATGCCGCGCAGACGCTGCGCCAGCTGGTCGAGCGGCCGGCGATCCCGACGCTGACGATCCAGGATTACCCGGCCATGCCGATCCGCGGCACGATCGAAGGCTTCTATGGCGCGCCGTGGTCGATGAGCGACCGCAGCAAGCACATCGACTTCCTCGCCCGCACCAAGGCCAACACCTTCATCTACAGCCCCAAGGACGACCCGTACGCGCGCGACCGCTGGCGCGAGCCGTATCCGAAGGCGACCTTGAAGGCGCTGGGCCAGCTGGCCGCCACCGCCAAACGCAATCATGTCGATTTCGTCTATGCGATCTCGCCCGGCCCCACGGTGTGTTTCTCCGACCCGGCCGATGCCAAGGCGTTGCTGCGCAAGTTCGATGCGTTCCGCGCGCTGGGCGTGCGCAGCTTCTACGTGGCGCTGGACGACATCGAATACACCACGTGGAACTGCGAGCGCGACAAGACCACCTTCGGTGCGTCCGGCGCGCAGGCGGCAGGCATTGCGCAGTCGCATCTGCTCAATCTGGTGCAGGCCGACCTGGTCGCCCGCCACGACGCTTCCTCGGAACTGATCATGGTGCCGACCGAATATTTCGATGCCAAGGAGAGCCCGTACAAGGAAGCGCTGCGCAAGCACCTGGACCCGAAGATCGTGGTGCAGTGGACCGGCACCGACGTGGTGCCGCCGGCCATTTCCATCCCCGATGCACGCGCCGCCACCAAGGCGTTCGGCCGCAAGACGCTGTTGTGGGACAACTACCCGGTCAACGATTTCGAAACCTCGGCCGGGCGCCTGCTGATGGCACCGTATGCGCGGCGCGAAGCGGGCCTGTCGGCCGAGTTGTCCGGCATCGTGTCCAACCCGATGAACCAGGAAGTGCCCAGCCGCGTGGCGGTAATGGGGCTGACTGCGTTCGCCTGGAACGATAAGGGCTATGACGCGCAGCGCACCTGGCACGCGGCGGCGCGCGATCTGGCCGGCGACGACGCGCGTGTCACTGCCGCATTGCTGACCTTCTTCGATACCCAGCATCTGGCGCCCACCTTCGGTAGCCAGCCGTGGCAGGAACAGGCGCCGCGCCTGAAGGCCGTGCTCGACCAGGTGCGCGAAGCGATCGCGCTGGGCGATGCCACGGCGCGCAATCAGGCGATTGCGACGTTGGCGCGCACCGCCGATGACATCGCCGCCGCCCCGCAACTCATCCGCGACGGTGTGGCCGACAAGGGCTTTGCCGAACAAGCGCGCCCATGGCTGGAGGCGATGGAGGGCTGGGGCCGCGCGCTGCGGCAGACCGCGGCCGGCCTGGAGGCCGCCAACCGTGGCAGCACCGAGGCGCCGGCATTGTTTGCCGATGCCGCGGCAGTCGCTGCCAGGGCCGCAGCGATCCCATCGATTCCCGGCGCCACGCGTTTCGGCGGGCCGGTCAGGATCGCCGACGGTGTGCTGGATCGGTTCGTGGCCGAAGCGCCGCACCTGATCGCCTATCGCGCGCCAGCGGCGACGCCGTAGCGGCATGCTGCGTTGATGGAATGCCGGTGCCTGCTCTCTGGCAGGCACCGGTGACGGTGATGCATCCCGCCCGAGATGCCCGCACGCCGCTGCCGATGCCATGCACCCGGCCTGGCGCAGCATTGCATGCTGTTTCATCACTCCTGGGCACGGTGCCTGCCGGGCATTACCACGTCCTATGAAAGATCGCCTGGCCACGCCGGCGCGTCTTGCATGCATCGTGGAGATCAGTCGCGCAAATCCGCCTGGTTCGCCGGCTGTGCGTCGCGCTTGAGACAACGATACAGCCGCTTCCACCCACCGCGAATACCGCGCACCCAGCCCGGTTCGGCGCTGCGTGCGGCTTCGTCGGCGGTGGGAGCGATGCCGGCCAGGCGCCGGCGCATCTTCTGGAAATTGGCCACCTCGCTGCGCTGCAGCTGCCGGGCCAGCAGGCCGCGCCGCAGCCAGCGCGGAAACCGCCACGCCGAGGTGAAATCGATCAAAACCGGCACCCCGGCACTGACCACCACGTTGGTGCCATGCAGGTCGTTATGGGTAATGCCGAAACCGTGCAGGCGGCGCAACGCCTGCTGCAACTGCTGGAACACCTCCTGGCCCACCACTGCGCTGGCGCTGAGCGTGTCGCCGGGAATGAACTCCATGCCCAACGCCAAACCGCCCAGGGTGCCGAGCAACGCGGGCGCATGCCGCCACCCGTGCAGCCGGCGCAGCATGCCGGCTTCGTGGCGCACCATCAGCCGCGCGATCGGCGCCAGCAGGGTACGGCGATAACGGGTGTAGTCCTTGACCACCGCCAGTTGCCCATCCAGGTGGGTGCGGTAGACGTCCGGTTCGAGCAGCCGCGTGCCCTGTTTGAGCAGCACGGGTGTCACAAGGTGCAGGCTGGAAACGTCCAGCGGCTGGTGGTGCATGGCAGTTCTCCGGACGCTGGCGGCGCGGAGGTGTCACGCGTTACGCAGGTCCACGGTGATCGCTTGGGATCGGGAGTGCGCAATTTTAAAACTTGTCGGCATTGACACTACAGTTATTTAACAAATGAAGTATTCCGGATGTGGAACGGCGTTTTTAAACAACCTCTTGGAGGCGGCATGAGGGACCGGTGCTTTGCGCACCATGTGGTGTCTTGCATGAGACAGGGGGCTGCTGCTGCGCGGTGTCTTGGCAGGCGATGCAACGGGGGGCGTGCCGTGCCGCGCGGCTCATGCCGAGTATGGAGGTCTCACCTCTTCTTGACAGACACTGAGACTCCAGACGCTGTGCGCGCTGCGGTCAGGGGGCTGCATCATGTGCGACGGCGTTGGCCTGCCCAGGCCAGCCTGCGCCAGTGTCACCGGCGACACCGCGTGCTGCGGGGAAGCCCCCATGAGACGACGGCAACTGCACCACTTCCCGACGCCCGTTAGGGAAACTCTGAACAACTCCCCCTGATCCTGCGACAATCGCACAGAGGCACCAGGACGATGACGATGCAACTGACCTTCGGCGACGCGGAGTACAACAGCAAGCGNCGTGCCGAAAACGGCAAAAAACCGGGGGTTTGAGCGCCCTCAGCGCGGCGGATGTGGCGTGTTTCGTTTTCCGGCTGCGTTGATCAGACCATCCTTAGGTCCGCCTGCGTGCGCAAGGATGCGGAACGATGGACGACCACTCAGGGGGAATGTGATGAAAAAGACCGCAACACTGCTGTTGGCTTGCACGGCGCTTGGCGTCACGGCACAGGCCTCGGCGCAATCGCTCTCGCGCGGCTGGGATAGCTACCGCCAGCAGCACAAGCAGCAACAGGCCGGCCCGCAGGGCAGTGCAGCGCCGACTGCTCCGGTATCGGCCGCCACGCCCACCACGACTGCCACGGCACCGGCCGGCAGCGACGGTAACGCATCTGGCCAGAGCGGCGGATTCACTACAGTGACGGCGCAAGCACCCGCAGTGGCATCGCCACCTGTGCCTGCGTATGTGGCGGCCGCCCCGCGCGAAGAGTCCCGCATCGACAGCGGTGCCTTCATCGGCGTGCAACGCGGTAGAGCGGAGGTGTTCGATGGCTATAAGCAGGACATGCTCGGTCTAAGCGCCGGTTATCGCTGGCGCGCAGGCTCGGTGACCCTCATCGGTCTTGAAGCATCGATCGGTCGCCTGGATCGCGGCGAGAGCACGGACGACATCTTTATCCCGTCCGTGAAGTTTGGCGGCCTTGGTGGCACGGCGCGCTTCAACTTCGGTGATAGCCCGTTGTTTGCGATGGTGCGCCTGGGCTCGTGGTACGCCGATGTCGCAGAGACGAGCGAGGAAATTTACGGTGGCTACGCAGGCGTCGGCGTGGGTGTGGACCTGGGCAAATACGCCAGCGTGAGCGTGATGTACACCAACTATGTGTACGCCAATGATTACTACGACTACGGTGAAGACATCACCATCAATCGTGCCGAAGTGTTGAACGTGGGCGCCGAAGTCCGTTTCTGATTGGCGACGCAGCACGGCAGATACGGCAACGGGGCGGATGGCAACATCCGCCCCGTTGCGGTTTGGGCGCTGCTGGCGTTCTACAGCGCCGGCTTGCGCTTACTCGCCCAGCGCCTTGGCCACGAACGGCGGGGCAAGCAGCACGCCGGTGTGCAGGTGCGCGGTGTAGTACAGCGTGTCGAAGCCCTTGGCTTGCGCGGCGTCCTGGCGGAAGGCGAAATCGGCCTTGGCCTGCTTGCTGGCCATGGTCACGCTCCACCAGCCGGTGGGGTAGCACGGCTGCGGGAACGGCAGGGTCTTGAACGACTGGAAGCCAGCCTTGCCCATCTCGGTACGCATTTCCTTGATCAGCTCCAGCAACGCCAGCGGCGATTCGGACTGCTGCACCAGTAGGCCATCGTCCTTCAGCGCCTTGAAGCAGCTCTCGTAGAACGCCTTGTTGAACAGTCCTTCGGCAGGGCCCACCGGGTCGGTGGAATCGACGATCACGATATCCACGCTGCCGGCCGGGCAATTGGCCATGTAGGCCACGCCGTCGTCGAACAGCAGCTCGGCGCGTGCATCGTGGTTGGAATCGCACAGCTCGGGGAAATACTTCTCCGACATGCGCGTGACCTGCTCGTCGATATCGCACTGGGTGGCGCTTTCCACGCCCGGGTGCTTGAGCACCTCGCGCAGGGTGCCGCAGTCGCCGCCGCCGATGATCACCACGCGCTTGGGCGCGGCGTGGGTGAACAGCGCCGGGTGGCTGATCATCTCGTGGTAGAAGAAATTGTCGCGGCTGGTCAGCATCACCGCGCCGTCGATGAGCATCAGCTTGCCCCAGTCGGTGGTCTGGTAGATCTCGATCTTCTGGAACGGAGACTGCACCTCGTCCAGCTTGCCGCTGATGCGGAAGCCGATCGCCGACCCGGTGGGCTGGAAGTGTTCGATGTACCAGTTGTCGTTGGTGCTCATGCGGACGTCCTAATCGAAAAGAAGCGGGCGGTTCCTTCTCCCGGCGGGAGAAGGTGGCGCGTAGCGCCGGATGAGGGTCGGGCGCAGCCCCGTGCAGCCAAACTGCGCAGCGGCTGACCCTTGCTCGGCCCCAGTCCGACCAGGAGCGGGGCGTGAAGTCGGCGCGGATTGTAACGGACCCTGCGCGTGCCAGGCGTTACACTTCACGCCCTTTTGCCCCAGCCGAGACAACGAAATGAGCGATTGGTCCCTCGACCAAGCCCGCAAGACCTACTCGATCCCGCATTGGGCCGATGGGTATTTCGATGTGAACGCCGCCGGCCACGTGGTGGTCACCCCCACCGTCGATGGCCCGTCGGTGTCGCTGCCCGAGGTGGTGGACGCCGCGCGCGCGGCTGGGGCCAAGCTGCCGCTGCTGGTGCGCTTCCCGGACATCCTGGGCCAGCGCCTGGGCAAGCTGCAGGCGGCGTTCGCGCAGGCGCAGTCCGAGTGGGATTACGCCGGCGGCTACACCGCCGTGTACCCGATCAAGGTCAACCAGCATCGCGGCGTGGCCGGCACGCTGGCCAGCCACCACGGCGACGGCTTCGGCCTGGAAGCGGGCAGCAAGCCGGAGCTGATGGCGGTGCTGGCGCTGTCGCGCCCGGGCGGGCTGATCGTCTGCAATGGCTACAAGGACCGCGAATACATCCGCCTGGCGCTGATCGGCCGCAAGCTCGGCCTGCAGACCTTCATCGTCATCGAAAAGCCTTCCGAGCTGACCCTGGTGCTGGAAGAGGCGCGCGCACTGGACGTCAAACCGGGCCTGGGCGTGCGCATGCGCCTGGCCTCGCTGGGCGCGGGCAAGTGGCAGAACAGCGGTGGCGACAAGGCCAAGTTCGGGCTGTCGCCACGGCAGGTGCTGGACCTGTGGAAGACCCTGCGCGACACCGAGTACGCCGACAGCCTGCAGCTGCTGCATTTCCACATGGGCTCGCAGATCTCCAATGTGCGCGACATCGCCAACGGCATGCGCGAGGCCACGCGCTACTTCGTGGAGCTGTCGCGGCTGGGCGCGAAGATCAGTCATGTGGACGTCGGCGGCGGCCTGGGCATCGATTACGAAGGCACGCGCTCGCGCAGCTATTGCTCGATCAATTACGGCCTGCATTCCTACGCCAGCAACATCGTGCAGCCGCTGGCCAGCGCCTGCGAAGAGCACGGCCTGCCCCCGCCGCGCATCGTCACCGAATGCGGCCGCGCGATGACCGCCCACCACGCGGTGCTGATCGCCAACGTGTCCGAAGTGGAGCAGGCGCCGGAAGGCCGTGTGCCGGACGCGCACGACGACGAGCCGGCAGCGATCCGCCACCTGCGCGAGATCCATGACGAGCTCGACGTGCGCCCGGCGGTGGAACTGTTCCAGGAGGCGCAGCACTTCCATGCCGAAGGCTTGAGTGCGTACGCATTGGGCCAGATCGACCTGACCCACCGCGCGCGTATCGATGACCTGTTCTATGCGATCGCGCACGGCGTGCGTGCACGCCTGAGCTTCGACGAGAAGAGCCATCGCCCGGTGCTGGACGAGCTCAACGAGCGGCTGGTCGACAAGTACTTCGTCAACTTCAGCGTGTTCGAGTCGATTCCGGATGTGTGGGCGATCGATCAGGTGTTCCCGATCGTGCCGATCGAGCGCTTGAACGAAGCGCCGCAGCGGCGCGGCATCATCGCCGACATGACCTGCGACTCCGACGGCATGGTCAAGACCTACGTCGAGAACGAAAGCCTGGACAGCTCGATGCCGCTGCACACGCTGAATCCGGGCGAGAGTTATCGCATCGGCTTCTTCCTGGTCGGTGCCTACCAGGAAATCCTGGGCGATATCCATAACCTGTTCGGCGATACCGATGCGGTGGAAGTGGCCGCGGACGGCGATGGCTATCGCATCGCGCAGCAGCGCCGCGGCGATACCACCGATGTGATGCTGGACTACGTGGGCTATCGGCTGGACACGCTGCGTGCGACCTATGCCGAGCGCATCGCCGCCGCGCAGCTGTCGCCCGAGCGCGCACAGGAATTGAGCGATGCGCTGGAAGCAGGGTTGACCGGTTACACCTATCTGTCCGACGAACCGTTGGGCTGAGGCACTGCGCGCTGCGGCCGAAGCCGTGGCGCGCCATTCTGTTTCACCTTCGAGCGCACTGCATTGACGAGACGGCCCGCAGCACCGCTGTGCGGCCGTAATGCGGCGTGGCTCAGGGTCCGAACCCGGCGCCATTGCCGGACGCCATGGCTTCTGCGCGCACTGGCCGAGCCCGGTAACGTCTTGCCCCGGAGACGGCGTGCGACGACCAACACCCTCCGCTCAAACCAGAGTCAGGCGATCACCAGCAACACCTGTGCATGCGTGATCGCCGCGGCGTGGCAATGACAATCAAATAACCGTCGTGTGACCGTCCGGTTGCAGACGGCATTTAAAAAAAAGCGCTGTGTCTTGCGGAATGGTTGTCCCTGCGACGCAATAAAATCAATGCCGCTGCATGCGGTGGTCTTGATGCATACGGTCCCGAATGCGACATGAAAGACGCAAAATTTCCGGCAAAGACGCCTTTGCCGGGTTGCTGCGCGATGCATGGCAGTCTGTCCCGTAGTGTGCAACGCGCAAAAAAAGCGATCTGTAGACGTATGCATCCAGAGCACTAGTTGAAATCACAAATCAGCAAAAAATTTTTTCGGGCGACGCGGATTTCGTGATTTTTGCACGGTTTATCGCGGTGGCTAATTGTTAGTGTTTGTGCAACTTGTCGGGAAACAAGTGCTTTTAGCAACGTCGTTGCACGTCGTGGTAGCGACGCCGCACGTCGCTTCGTGGTGCATTCCCATTGTGCGTTTCCATCGTATGTCGCTGGCATGCGCTGGCGGTCGTCGGTATCTCTTACCTCACGTTTTAAGGCCAGGTGCTGATCCGGCGTCCCCCTGCCTGCATTGCGGACATGGCGCACCGGGCGACTGCGCGCCACACACGAAGGATGCACGCAATGCACACTGACGCCTCTCCCGTGTTTCCCCTGACCAAAGCGCAACGCGGCCTGTGGGTCGCCAGCAAGTTGCATACCGACAACACCTTGATGTTGTCCGAAGCGCTGGAAATGTTCGGCCCGCTGGATCCGCAGCTGCTGATCCGCGCCAGCATGCAGCTGACGCGCGAATTCGACACACTGCGGCTATGCATCGCCGAGCACGACGGCGTGCCGCATCAGGTGGTCCTGCCCGACTACACAGCTGCGATTCCGTATTTCAACGTCAGCGAAGATCCCTTCCCGCGCAACGCCGCCGAGCATTGGGTTGACGAGGAAATCCGCAAGCCGGAAGACTTGCAGAACGGTCCGTTATGGCATTGCGCGGTGTTCCGCCTTGGCGAAGACCACCATATGTGGGTGCAATGCGTCAGCCATCTGGTGATGGATGGCTATTGCGCCTCGATCATGATGCAGCGCATGGCGATGCTGTATAACGCCTACGCAGAAAATCGCGAGCCGGAGCCCGCGCAATACGGCAGCGCGCTGTCGCTGATCGAGCTGGAACAGCAGTATCGCGACTCTGATCGTTTTCAGCGCGATCGCAGTTACTGGATGCAGCAGCTGGCCGATCTGCCGCCGCCGGCGACCCTGGCGCGTCCGGGCAATCACCTGTCGACCGGGTTGTTGCGGGGCACCGGACAGTTCTCGCCGCGGCAGGTGGTGCGGCTGCGCGCGCTCGGCAAGGGCTATGGCGCCAGCCTGCCGCAGATGCTGATTTCGCTGATCGCCGCGTATTACTACCGCTGCACCGGTGCCGAGGATCTGGTGCTGGCCATGCCGGTGACCGGCCGCATCAATGCGCGTTACCGGCAGACCGCAGGCCTGGTGGCCAATGCGATTTCGCTGCGCCTGAAAATGGATCCGCAGCAGCCGGTGCATGCGCTGTTCGCGCAGGTGTCCTCGGTGGTCAGGCATGCGCTGCGTCATCAGCAATACCGCTTCGAGGACGTGCGCCGCGATCTGGGCATGTTCGGGATCGATCAGAAGTTCGCACGCCTGGCAGTGAACATCGAAGCCTTCGATTACGCACTGCGCTTTGGCCAGGCCTATGCAATGCCGCATAACCTCTCCAACGGCCCGGCCGACGATCTGACCATCTTCTGCTACGAGCGCGGCGACGGTGCCGCGTTGCGCTTCGATCTGGATGCCAATCCGGCGCTGTACGACAGCGACGAGCTGGCCGAGCACTGCCGCCGGCTGACCCATCTGGCCGATGCGGTGCTGGCCGATCCGGAATGCGCGCTGGGCCAGATCGATGTGCTGGGCGATGCGGAACGCCGCCGCCTGTTGCAGACCTGGAACGCCACCACCGCAGCGCTGCCGGAGCCGGCCACGCTGCTGCACGGCATGCTGCAGCGTGCCGAACTGATGCCGGCGGCAGTGGTGGTGCAATACGACAACCGCACCCTGGACTACGCCACGCTGTGCGAACTGGCCTCGCGCATCGCCGCGCAATGGGTGGCCGATGGTGTCCGCCCCGGCGACGTGGTCGCCATCGCGTTGCCGCGCAGCGAGCAATTGCTGGTGGCCTTGCTGGCGGTGATGTGGAGCGGGGCGGCGTATCTGCCGCTGGACCCGGAAAGCCCGGCCGCACGCAACCGGCAGATGCTCAACGATTCCGGTGCCATCGCGCTGGTCTGCGAGCCGGCGTTGTGCGAGCGGTATCTGCTCGGTGGCATGGTCTGGCTGGATCCGCGTCCGGCGGTGCTGCCGGCGGCGATCGCGCCGCTGGCTACGCCGGACGGTACGGCCTATGTGCTGTACACCTCCGGCTCGACCGGCGCGCCCAAGGGTGTGGAAATCAGCCATCGCAACCTGTTCAATTTCCTGCATGCGATGGAGCATGAGCTTGCATTGCGTCCGCGCGACCGCGTGCTGGCGGTCACCACCATCACCTTCGATATCGCCGGGCTGGAGCTGTATCTGCCGTTGCTGGTGGGCGCGCGCGTGGTCATCGCACCGGCCGGCATCACCCACGATCCACGCAGCCTATCGCGGCTGATCCCGCAGGAGCAGATCAGCATGGTGCAGGCGACCCCGTCGCTGTGGCGCATCCTGCTGGTCAACCAGGATCTGGCGCTGGACCGTATCCACGCCCTGGTCGGCGGCGAAGCCCTGGTGCCGGAACTGGCGACCCAGTTGCTGAGCCGGGTCGGGCGCCTGACCCAGTTGTACGGGCCGACCGAAACCACGATCTGGTCGACCATCATGCCGTTACAGCTCACCGACGCTGCCGCCCCGCCGATCGGCAGGCCGCTGCTCAATACCCGCGTCTATGTGCTCGATGCGCAGCGACAACCGCTGCCGACCGGCGCGATCGGCGAGTTGTACATCGGTGGCGCGGGCGTGGCCAAGGGCTATCGCGGCAAGCGCCAGCTGACCAGCGAGCGCTTTGTGCGCGACCCGTTCGCCGACGACGGCAGCAACATGTACCGCACCGGCGACCGCGTGCGTCAGCGCCGCGACGGCATGCTGGAATTCATCGGCCGCGCCGATGCCCAACTGAAGATCCGCGGCCATCGTGTGGAGCCGGCCGAAATCGAAAACGCCTTGCTGCTGCACTCGCAGGTGGCGCAGGCGGTGGTGGTCGGTCATCGCGATGGCGACCACGACGCGCCGCAGTTGCTGGCGTATGTGGTGGGCAAGCATGGCGCGACGCCAACGCCCGAGCTGTTGCGCGCACATCTGCAGCAGCGCCTGCCGGCGTCGATGATTCCCACCTTGTGGGTGCCGTTGCAGGTACTGCCGCTGACACCCAATGGCAAGCTGGATCGCCGCGCCTTGCCGTCGCCGGGTGCGCTGCCGCAGCGCGCGCATGTGGCGCCGCGCGACGCGCTCGAACAACAGCTGGCCGCGATGCTGCAGGATGTACTGGGCATCGAAGTGGTAGGCGTCGAAGACAACTTCTTCGAGCTCGGCGGCGACTCGCTGCGCGCGGCGGAAATGGCCGCACGTTTCCCGCAGACGTTCGGTGTCGAACTGCCGCTGGGTACCCTGTTCCATGCGCCGACGATTGCCGGCCTGGCCGAGGTGATCAAGCGCAACGCGCAGACCCCGAACGACCCGCTCGGCGTGCTGTTGCCGCTGCGTGCGGGCACCCCGGGTACGCCGCCGCTGTTCTGCATCCACCCGGTGGTCGGCCTGGGCTGGTCGTATCTCACCTTGCTCGGTCAGCTGGATCCGCAGTGGCCGGTGTATGCCTTGCAGTCGCCGGGCTTGAGCGACCCGCAGCATCGCCCGGAAAGCATCGAGGCGATCGCGCGCGATTACTTGGCGCGGCTGCGCACAGTGCAGCCGCAGGGGCCGTACCGATTGATCGGCTGGTCGCTGGGCGGCTTGATCGCCCATGCCATCACTGCCGAACTGCATGCGCTAGGCGAAGAAGTCGAGCTGCTGGCGATGCTCGACAGCTATCCGCACCTGGAGCAGGCCGCGTCGCTGCCGGAATCGGAAAACGTGCGTGCATCGGTGCATGCGCTGGGCCTGCATCTGGCACACGGCCAGCCGATGCCCACCACGGTGGCCGAACTGGCCAGCCTGCTGTGCGATCACTACGGCTTGAACGACCTGCCCGCAGTGCGCCAGCTGCTCGAGCAACGCCCCACGTTGCTGGACGACATGGGCGGCATGACCCAGCACCACCTGCATCTGGCGCGACGTCACCGTCCCAAGCCGCTGGACCAGGATGTGGTGTTCGTCGAAGCGAGCGTGCGCATGACCTCCGGCGGCGACGATACGGTGTGGATGGATTACCGGCCGCAGGCCTGGCGCCCGTACGTGCGCAACCTGCAGCTGCACGTGCTGGACAGCGACCACCACTCGATGCTGTCGACCACGCATGCGGCCACGCTCAGTGCACTGCTGCACGCGGCCACTGCGAACGCCGCACAGCGCGATGGCAGCATCGCCACCGCCAGCGACGGGGTGGCCGAATATGCCTGAGTCTTCGTTCAACGCGGGACGCCAGCGCCCGGTGCTGATCGCCACCCTGGGCACGCATGGCGATGTGCGCCCGATCATCGCGCTGGGCCGTGGCTTGCAGGAGCGCGGGTACCCGGTGCGGGTGCTGACCAGTGCCAACTTCGAAGCGCTGATCCGCGCCAATGAGCTGGACTTCTTCCCACTCAGCGGCGACCACCAGAAACTGCTGCAGGGCCATCCGGATGTCGCCGAGATGCGCGGTGGCTGGCGCGGCATCTGGGGCACCTTGCGTGCGCAGCTGCTGGAATGGGCGCGCGACTGGGCCGAGCAGGGCCGCGCGGCCTGTGCCGATGCCGGCCTGATTCTCGGCGTCGGCAGCACCAGCCTGCTGGCGCATAGCCTGGGCCAGGCCTATGGCCTGCCGGTGGTGTTCACGCAATTGCAGCCGCTGACCGCTTCGCGGCATGTGCCGTTGATGGTGATGCCCACTGTGCGCCTGCCCGGGCTGGTGAGCGTGGCGCTGCATCACGCGGTGAGCTTTGCCGGCTGGCAGCTGATGCGCCCGGCGCTCAACGGCATCGTGCGCCCGGCCTTGGGGCTGCCGGCGTATCCGTGGAGTGGCCCCGATCGCAGTGCGCAGCGCGTGGTGTACGGCTACAGCGAGCATCTGTGCCCACGCCCGCCGGACTGGCCGGACCGGGCCCAGGTCAGCGGGTTCTGGCAGTTGCCGCAGCCGCAGTGGCAGCCGCCGGCCGCGCTGCAGGCGTTTCTGCAGGCCGGCCCGCCGCCGCTGTATATCGGCTTCGGCAGCATGATCAGCAGCGATGCGGCCCAACTCACCGCCACCGTCAAGGCGGCGGTGCGTCTGACCGGTCAACGCGCGCTGCTGGCCAGCGGCTGGGGCGGGCTGGCGGCCGCGCAAGACGCATCCGACGATGCCCAGCGCTTCTTCCAGCTGGAGCAGGCACCGCACGATTGGCTGTTTCCGCGGGTGTCGGTGGCCGTGCATCACGGTGGTGCCGGCACCACCGGTGCGGCGCTGGCTGCGGGGATTCCGTCGGTGGTGCTGCCGTTCGGCTATGACCAGCCGTTCTGGGCGCACTGCCTGGCCCACCGCGGCGTCGCCCCGCCGGCGCTTGCACGGGTCGGGCTGCAGCCTGAGACCCTGGCCGATGCCATCGGTCAGGCCAGCGCGCCGAGCATGCGCGCAGCGGCACGCGCGCTGGGGCAGCGCATCCGCGAGGAGGACGGAATCGGCCGTGCGGTGGAGCAGCTGGAAGCCTGGGGATTGCTGCAACCGGCGGTGTCGGTGGCGCCGGCCGTGCGAATCGAGCAGCAGGCCGTCGCGTGACACAGGCCGATGCGTGATGGATGACGCTGTGGGGGAGCCACAGCGTCGGCGTTGGATTGGCTGCAGCAATGCGGCTGGCCTCACCGACGACCTTTGGCTGCTGCACGGGCGTGGCGCTGGCGTGTTGCTGTCGCCAATAGGTGGTCGACCGGACCCGGCCTGCACGATGGAGTGACGTGGAAACAGCGTCTGCGTTGCTGATCCGAGCTGGCGAATGCGCCAGCGCCGGCGCCGGCATCGTCGCATCGGCGGGATGCGGCACAATCGGGCTCCCTCGGCTTTGCATCGCCCGCATGCGCTACCCCGCTCTCGATCTGCTGCGTGGCATCGCCATTGTCTGGGTGACGCTGTTCCATTCCTTCGTGGTCGGCGGTCTGGGGCCGGACTGGGCGTGGTTGTCGCGCTACGGCTGGATGGGCGTGGACCTGTTCTTCGTCCTGAGCGGCTTTCTGATCGGCACGCAGGTGCTGAGGCCGCTGGCGCGCGGGCAACGCCTGGACTTCAAGGAGTTCTCTCTGCGCCGCGCGTTTCGCATCCTGCCGGCGTTCTTGCTGGTGCTGGTGATCTACATGGCGTGGCCGGACGTTCGCGAGTCGCCCGGGCTGGCGCCGTGGTGGATGTTCGTCACCTTCACCCTGAACCTGTTCGTCGACTACGGCCGTGATGCCGCGTTCTCGCACGCCTGGTCGCTGTGCGTGGAAGAACATTTCTATTTGGTGTTTCCGTTGCTGGCGACGCTGCTGCTGCGTCGGCCCTCGGCCGCACGCTTTGGCGTGCTCTGCGTGCTGGTCGTGGATGCAGGCATCGCGCTGCGTGCCGGCATCTGGTGGCACAACACCGCCCTGGACAGCGCTGGCGTCGGTCTGCAGCGCAACTGGTTCATCGAAGACTCTACTACCCGACCTGGAATCGTCTGGACGGTCTGCTGGCCGGTGTCGTGCTGGCGGTACTGAAGGTGTTTGGTCCCGTGACGTGGCAACGGCTGCAGCAGCACGGCTTGGATGCGGCGCGATCTGTTCGCGCGCCGACCGCCACACCAGTGGATCGCAGCGCGACCGGGGCACTGGCGTTGCAGGCCATCGTCACTGCGCGTCGCGCGCCACCTGGAAACCGGCGAACGACTGCGTGACCGGCATGATTTCCAGCCGATTGATGTTCAGATGCGCCGGCAGGCTGGCGACGTAGAAGATCTGCTCGGCGATGTCCTCGGCGGTCATCGGGGTGGCGCCGCGGTACAGCGTGTCGGAGGCGGCCTGGTTGCCGCCGGTGCGCACCAGGGTGAATTCGGTTTCGGCCATGCCCGGTTCGATCGAGGTCACGCGTACGCCGGTGCCGTGCAGGTCCGCGCGCAGGCCCAGCGAAAACTGCTGCACGAACGCCTTGGTGCCGCCGTACACGTTGCCGCCGGTGTAGGGGTAGGTCGCCGCGACCGATGCGATGTTGATGATGGCGCCGCGGCGTGCGATCAGTGCCGGCAGCAGGCGGTGGGTGAGGGTGACCAGCGCGGTCACATTGGTGTCGATCATCTGCTGCCACTGGGTCAGGTCGGCCCGTTGCGCAGGCGCGGTGCCCAGCGCCAGCCCGGCGTTGTTGACCAGCACATCGATGTCGGCAAACTCGGCCGGCAATGCGTCGATCGCTGCCGACATGGCCTGCGCATCGCGCATGTCGAAGGCAGCGGTGTGCACCTGGCCGGCAGGCAGCTCGGCCGCCAGCGCATCCAGGCGCTCGGCGCGGCGGCCGGTGGCGATGATCTTCCAGCCGGCGGCGGCAAAACGGCGCACGGCGGCGCTGCCGAATCCGGAGGTGGCACCGGTGATCAGAACAGTCTTGGACATGGGCGATAACTCCTGCGAACGAGGGGGTCAGGCAAAGGGATCAGGGGGCGGTGGCAGCGCAGGGCGCGTGGGCCTGGGCACGGCGCGCGCGCAGCTTGGCCTCACTGAGCGGCTCGCGCGTCACTACACGGCCGTGTTGCACCTGCAGGAGCAGATACGGTGCTTCTGCGGCGCCGGGTGCGGTGTCGCCGGTGCTCGCGGCGGTTGGCAGGGCGATCACCAGCTCACCGTCGATCCAGTCCGCGGCGACCGGGGCGGTTCGTCCGGGGAACAACACCTCGAGCGGCAACGCCGGCGGCACGGTGTCGCAGGCACCGATGACGATACGATCCAGCAGCACCTGCGCCTGCTCCACGCGCCAATCGGCCTGGTAGCCGCGCCAGTTTGCACTGCAACTGCCCAGCGCCGGCCGCGCATGCGCTACGAACCGTTGCCAGGCGGCCTGGTCGTCCAGCACCGGCGCCAATGGCTCGGCCAGCAGCACCGCGTCCTGCCCGTCGATCCGGATGCGGTCGGGAATCTGCTCGGTGGCGTGCGCCGCGCCGATCAGTCCCCACCACAACCACAGGCCGGCGGTGCGCTGCAGCACGGCGGCTACTGCGCCTTGATCGCAATGGCGGGCAAGCCGCTACCGGTCAGTTTCTGCTTGGCTTCGGCCAGTTCGCTGGCGCTGCCGTACGGCCCCATGCGCACGCGGTAGACGGTCTTGCCGCTGATGTCGGCCGATTCCACGCGTGCAGCCAGGCCCATCATCGCCAGCTTGGCCTTGGTCGATTCGGCATCGCCGGAAGCACCGAACGAGCCGGCCTGCAGGATGTAGCGGGTGTTGTCGGTCACTGCAGGCGCGGCGGCGGGGCTGGACGCCGGCGTGGCGGCGGCAACCGTCGGTTTGGGCGCTGTGGCAGCCGGCGTGGTGAGCGCAGCGGTGCTGGCTGGCGCAGGCGTGGCGGCCGGACGGGTCTGGGCGGCTTCCGGCAACGGCTTGGGCACGCGGGCGGCCGGTTCGTTCAAGGGCACCGGCACGCTGGCGGCAGGAGTGGCTGCGGCGACGCTGGCTGCGGCGCCCGGTGCCGGTGGCACCGGCTTGCCTTCCAGCGCCGCGCGCGCGCGCGCGGCTTCCTCGGCGCGCGCGCTGGCGGCCAGTTCGGCATCGGACATCTGCACTTCCTTGCCGGGCAGCAAGGTGTAGAAGTCGTACTGGGTCTGCGCATCGCCCGGCTTGGCCTGCGGCTTGGGCGGTTGCGCGCTGGGCTTGGGCAGCTCTGCCGGCGTATCGGTGTCGGCATCGGCCACAGGCTCGGGCTGCGCGTCGGGGTTGGCCCGCGGACCCGCGCGCAGGAAACCGTCGCCGTCCTTCTTGAACAGGTTGGGCGCGGCCAGGAAGATCACCGCCGCAATCGCGGCGCCCGCCACCAACCACACCCAACCGGGCGTGCCATTGCTGGTGTTGCGTCGTGCCTGGCTCTTACCGCGTCGTGCTGCCATCTACCACTTCTCCGAATCGTGTCGTTGCGGGCCGTTGCCCGACGTGCTGCGGCGATCGCTGTTGCTGCGCCTGCTGCCGGGCGCGGCGCGGGCGATGAACGGGCGGCCCGAACGGCCTTGCCCGCGGCGCAGCCGGGCGGGCGCCATCCCCGGCTGCGGCATCCCGGTGGCGTGCTTACATCTTTTCCGGGGCGCTGACGCCCAGCAGTTCCAGGGCGTTGGCAAGCACTTGCTGGGTGGCCACCGCCAGGGTGAGCTTGGCATCGCGCTCGGCGGCATCGTCCACCAGCAGTTTGGTGTTGTGATACCACGTGTGGAAGGCGTGCGCCAATTCACGCAGGTATTGCGCGATCTGGTACGGCTCCAGCGTCTGCCCGGCGATTTCCACCACCTCCGCATAGCGCGACAGCTCGACCATGACGTTGAGCGAATGCTCGTCGTCCAGGCGCGCCAGCTCGGCCAGTCCATGCGCCTGCTCGTACTTGTAGCCCTTCTCCTGCGCCTGCCGCAGCACGCTGCAGACGCGGGCATGCGCGTACTGCACGTAGAACACCGGGTTGTCGTTGCTCTGCGCGCGCGCCAAGTCGATGTCGAAGGTCAGCTGCGAATCGGGCTTGCGCGCGATCAGGAACCAGCGCACCGCATCGGCGCTGGTCTCCTCGATCAGATCGCGCAGGGTGACGTAGCTGCCGGCACGCTTGGACAGTTTCACTTCCTCGCCGCCGCGCATCACCGTGACCATCTGATGCAGCACGTATTCCGGCCAGCCTTGCGGGATGCCCAGTTCCAGCGCCTGCAGGCCGGCGCGCACGCGCGTCAGCGAGCCGTGGTGGTCGGCCCCCAGCTCGGTGATGGCGCGCTCGTAGCCGCGTTGCCACTTGGTCAGGTGATAGGCGACGTCCGGTACGAAGTAGGTGTAGGTGCCGTCGGACTTGCGCATCACCCGGTCCTTGTCGTCGCCGAAGTCGGTGGACTTCAGCCACAGCGCGCCGCCTTCTTCGTAGGTATGGCCCGAGGCGATCAGCTTCTGCACCGCCTCTTCGACCTTGCCGTCCTTGTACAGCGAGCTTTCCAGGAAATAGATATCGAAGTCGACGCGGAACGCGGCCAGGTCGTGGTTCTGCTCGTTGCGCAGATACGCCACCGCGAAGCGACGGATCGCTTCGAGATCGGCCGGATCCTTGGTGCCGGTGACCAGGTGGCCTTCCAGGTCGACGGTATCGCCAGCCAGGTAGGCGTTGGCCACATCGGCGATGTAGTCGCCGCGGTAGCCGTTCTCCGGCCAGCCGTCGCTGTCGGGGGTGAGCCCCTGCGCGCGCGCCTGCACCGACAGCGCCAGGTTTTCGATCTGCACGCCGGCGTCGTTGTAATAGAACTCGCGCTTGACGTTCCAGCCATTGGCATCGAGCACGCGCGCCAGGCTGTCGCCGATCGCTGCGGCGCGGCCGTGGCCGACGTGCAGCGGCCCGGTCGGGTTGGCCGAGACGTATTCCACGCCCACCGAGCGGCCGTTGCCGGCCAGCCCGCAGCCGTAGTCGTGGCCCTGCTTGATCACATGCGCCACTTCGCGCTGGTAGGCGGTGGGGGCAAGATGGAAGTTGATGAAGCCGGGGCCGGCGATCTCCACCTCGGTCACGTCGTCGCTGGCCGGCAGCGCGGCCACCAGCGCCTGCGCCAGTGCGCGCGGATTGCTGCGCGCGGCCTTGGCCAGCAGCATCGCGGCATTGGTGGCGAAGTCGCCGTGCTCGCGGGTCTTGGGTCGCTCGACCACAAAATCCGGCGGCAGGGTGTCGGCAGGCAGGGTGCCGTTGGCGCGCAAGGCTTCAATGCCTTGGCCGATCAGTGCGCGGAGTAGGGCTTTCACGTGGGATCTGCTTGGAACCAAACCAGCGATTTTACCCGACCGCGCGGCGCAGGGCCCGGCCGATGGTTCAGGTCGGGGCGCCGGCGTGACGCGATCCACCCGGGCGCGGCACAACGACCAGGCGGGCGCGGCCGCGGCGTTTGGCGCCGGCAGATGCCCTCGTGCGCTATGGCTCACGCGCGGCAAAGGCTGCCTCCCGTGCGGATTGGCTGGTCATCGCAGCTAGCATCTGGCACGCAGCTGCCCTGGCACTGCGCACCACCGGTGCTGCCCCCCGCTGACCACGGCAGCCGCCCGGATGGCATCGCGTCCGGCAGGGCATCAGGCGCGCCAGTCCAGCCAGCCGCGCTCGGCCAGCGAGACCGGCCGGCCGTCGCCGATCACGAAGTGGTCCAGCAGGCGGATATCCACCAGGTCCAGCCCTTGCAGCAGGCGTTGGGTGACGGCGCGGTCGGCCTCGGACGGCTCCGGATTGCCGGATGGGTGGTTGTGACCCACGATCACCGCCGCGGCGTTGTGCAGCAGCGCCCGCCGCACCACTTCGCGCGGATGGATGTCGGCGCCGTCGATGGTGCCTGTGAACATTTCCTCGAAGGCGATCGCGCGGTGGCGGTTGTCCAGGAACAGTGCCGCGAACACCTCATAGGCGCGTGCGCGCAGCCGCTGCGAAAAATAGCGGCCCACGCTGGGCGGGTCGCTGAGCGCCTCGCCGCGCTCCAGCCCGCTCATCAGGTGGCGGTGCGCCAGTTCCAGCGCCGCGTTGAGCTTGCACGCCGAGGCCGGGCCCAGGCCAGGTAGGCGCGCCAGGGCCGAGGCCGGGCGGTCCAGCAGCACGCGTAGCGGTCCGTGCCGGTGCAGCAGCTCGCGCGCGGTCTTGACCGCGTCCTGGCCGCGCAGGCCCGAGCCGACGAAGATCGCCAGCAGCTCGGCGTCGGAGAGGGCAGGCGCGCCGCGCGCCAGGAGTTTTTCGCGCGGGCGTTCGGTGCTGGGCCAGTCGTGTATGTGCATATGGCGAGATTGCCGGTGCTTATCGCCCACGCCCATCAGGCCAGGCGGGGCCATCGGCTAATCTAGTTGTCCTTGTAACCGTAGGACGACTCCGACGTGATCGGCTCCACTCAGGCCCGCCCCCTGGACGGACAGCGTTTGCTGCTGTGCGTCGGCGGAGGCATTGCCGCTTACAAATCGCTTGAACTGGTCCGTCGCCTGGGCGACGCCGGCGCGCAGGTGCAGGTCGCCATGACCAGCGGTGCACAACAGTTCGTCACCCCGCTGAGCTTCCAGGCGCTGTCCGGGCAACCGACCCGCACCACGCTGTGGGACAGTGCCGCCGAGCAGGCGATGGGGCATATCGAACTGGCCCGTTGGGCCGACCGGGTGATCGTGGCGCCGGCCACCGCCGACCTGCTCGCGCGGCTGGCGCACGGGCTGGCCGACGATCTGGTCACCACGCTGTGCCTGGCCACGAGCGCGCCGCTGACCGTGGCCCCGGCGATGAACCACCGCATGTGGCTGCATGCGGCCACCCAGGCCAATATCGCCACCCTGCGCGCGCGCGGTGTGGCAGTGGTCGGCCCCGAGGACGGCCCGCTGGCCGAAGGCGAATCCGGTCCCGGCCGGCTGGCCGAGCCGGCGGCGATCATCGCTGCACTGGCAGGCGCAGAGGCCGTGGCCGCCGCGCCTGCCGCCGCCCTGGCCGCCACGGGACCGGTGTTCATTCCCAGCAGCGCGCAGCTGGAGGGCCTGCGCATCGTGATCAGCGCCGGGCCCACGTTCGAAGACCTGGACCCGGTGCGCTACGTCGGCAACCGCAGTAGCGGCAAGATGGGCTACGCCCTGGCCGCCGCCGCTGCCCGCCAGGGCGCCGACGTCGTCCTGGTCAGCGGGCCGGTGCACCAGACCACCCCGTCCGGGGTGCAGCGCATCGACGTGCGCTCGGCCGCGCAGATGCGCGACGCGGTGCTGGGCGCCTTCCCGGCCGATATCTACATCGGCGCGGCCGCGGTCGCCGACTACACCCCCAAGCGGGTGGTGTCGCAGAAGATCAAAAAGACCGGTGAAACGCTCACCCTGGAACTGGTGCGCACCCCGGACATCCTGTCCGAGGTCGCCGCGCAGACCGGCGCGCTCAAATTGGTGGTCGGTTTTGCGGCCGAAACGCACGACGTGGAGCATTACGCGCGTGGCAAGCTGGCGGCCAAGCGGCTGGACCTGATCATCGCCAACCAGGTGGGGATCGAGGGCGGCGGGTTCGAAAGCGACAACAACGCTGCCACCGCCTACTGGCAGGGCGGCGAGCGTGTGTTCCCCAGCAGCAGCAAGACCCAGCTGGCCGACCAACTGCTGGCCCTGATCGCGGAGAGATTGCAGGCATGAGCGACCCGACCCACACCTTGCAGCTGAAGTTGCTCGATCCGCGCTTCGGCGACGTGTGGCCGTTGCCGGCCTACGCCACCGAGGCCAGCGCAGGCATGGACCTGCGTGCCGCACTGGAAGCGCCGATGACGCTGGAACCCGGCGATGCGGCGCTGATTCCCAGCGGCATCGCCATCCATCTGGCCGACCCGCAGCTGTGCGCGGTGATCCTGCCGCGCTCGGGCCTGGGCCATCGCCACGGCATCGTGCTCGGCAACGGCACCGGGCTCATCGATGCCGATTACCAGGGGCCGCTGCTGATCAGCACCTGGAATCGCGGGCGCGAGGCCTTCACCATCGAGCCGGGCGACCGCATCGCGCAGCTGGTGATCCTGCCGATCGTGCGCGTGGGCCTGCAAGTGGTGGATACTTTCGTCGACAGCGCGCGGGGAGCGGGTGGATTCGGCCACACCGGGGTGCGCTGACGGGGGAGTCGCATGAGCAAGGCGAACGAGCGCAGGCAGTCGATGTCCAGCGTGCGTATGAGTGGTCCGGTATTGGGGGGCGTGTTGCTGCTGCTGGCCGCGTGGTTCGGCTGGAACAGCTATGCGCAATGGCACGAAGAGTCGATTGCGCAGACCCTGGAGCAGGCCCGCGACCGCGCGGTGCAGGAGGTCGGCCAGGCGATGGCCGCGCAGGCCAGCCAGCTCGATACCGTGCTCAAGCAACCAGCGGTCGTCACTGCGCTGGGCAATGGCGACGCATTGGCCGCCGCCTCGATCATCCGTGAGCGTTTCAAGGGCGCCGAGGACGTGCAGGTGCTGCCTGGCGACCTTGCCGCGGCCTATGCCACCCCCAAGGAGTTCGGTTACGCGCGCCTGAGCCTGCTCGAATCGGCGCAGGTGGCCGACCATGCGCAGGTGCGCGTGGTGCGCGACGCCAGACAGGTGCGCCTGGGCGTGGCGGCCGCGGTGCGCCTGGGCGGGCAGCCGGCAGTGGCGTATGCGCGATTGCCGCTGCTGCGTCTGACCGGACCGCTGGATGCGATCGCGGTGCCCGGCAGCGCCTACCTGGCGCTGCGCCAGGGCAGCTACAACGTGACCCAACAGGGTGATGCGGCACTGGCCGACGCCGCCGAAACGCTGGCCAGGCCGCTGGGCACCAGCGGCCTGCGCGTGGCCGCAGCGGTGCCGCAGGGCGATGCCGGCCCGCTGGGCCTGGGCGCGGTGGGTTGCGCCATCGTGGCGGGCTTGCTGGGCGTCATTGCCGTGTTGCTGGTGCTGGCCAGCCGTGGCCGGATGGCGTTGCCGCGTCGCCGCGTTGCCGGCGCCACGACGGCCGACGAACCCACTTTTAGTCAAAGCCTGCAACACGACGCCAGCCTCGCCAGCGAGGCGGCTGCGGCGGATGAGGCAGCGCAGCCCGCCACGCCAGCGCTGGTGCCGGCGGTGCAGGTCGCCACCGACATGTTCCGCGCCTACGACATCCGTGGCGTGGTCGGAAAAGATCTCAATCCCGGCGTGGCGGCGCTGATCGGCCAGGCCATCGGCAGCGTGATGCAGGCACAGGGCCTGCGCGATGTGGTAGTGGGCCGCGACGGGCGCCTGTCCGGCCCGGAACTGGCCAACGGGCTGATCGAAGGTCTGCGGCGCGCCGGCTGCAACGTGACCGACATCGGCCTGGCACCGACGCCGATGGTGTACTTCGGCGCGTACGAGTTGCGTGCCGGCAGCTGCGTGGCGGTGACCGGCAGCCACAATCCACCGGACTACAACGGTTTCAAGATCGTCATCGGTGGCGAGACGCTGTCCGGCACGGCCATCGCCGAACTGCACCAGCGCATCAACGAAGGCCGCCTGCATACTGCCGCCGCGTCCGGCGAGCTGGCGCAGCGCGATCTCAGCGATGCCTATATCCAGCGCGTCTCCTATGACGTGCAGCTCGACCGCCCGATCAAGGTCGTCGTGGACGCCGGCAATGGCGCGGCCGGCGAGATTGCGCCACGCCTGCTGGAGGCGATCGGTGCCGACGTCGTGCCGCTGTATTGCGACATCGATGGCACATTCCCCAACCACCATCCGGACCCGAGCGAGCCGCACAATCTCGACGATCTGGTGAAGATGGTGCAGCGTTTCGACGCCGATATCGGCGTGGCCTTCGACGGCGACGCCGATCGCCTGGGCGTGGTGACCAAGGAAGGCGCGGTGGTGTTCCCCGACCGCCTGCTGATGCTGTTCGCCGCCGATGTGTTGCAGCGTAATCCCGGCGCGTTGGTCATCTACGACGTGAAGTGCACCGGCAAGCTGTCCGATTACGTACTGCGCAATGGCGGCAGCCCGCTGATGTGGAAGACCGGGCATTCGCTGATCAAGTCGAAGATGCGCGAAACCGATGCCGAGCTGGCCGGCGAGATGAGCGGGCATTTCTTCTTCAAGGAGCGCTGGTACGGCTTCGATGACGGCATCTACGCCGCTGCGCGCCTGCTGGAAATCCTGGCCCAGCGCGAGGAAACCCCGTCCGAAGTGCTGGACGCCCTGCCCGAAAGCGTCTCCACCCCGGAGATCAAGGTGCCGGTGGAGGGCGATGCGCATGCGCTGGTGGCGCGCTTTGTCGAGCGCGCGCAGGTCGGCGAAGAATCGCCGTTCGAATCCGCACGCCTGTCCACGATCGACGGGTTGCGCGCAGACTTCGTCGACGGCTGTGGCCTGGTGCGCGCCTCCAACACCACGCCAATCCTGGTGCTGCGGTTCGAAGCCGACAGCGAAGCGGCGCTGGAGCGCATCCGCGCGCTGTTCCGCAGCGAATTGCAGGCACTGTTGCCCGGGCATCCGCTGGCGTTCTGAGCCCGGGGGCTTCGCCGCCAGCGGCCTCGCCCCTGCAGCGTCAGCACCGTTGGTCGCGACGCTGTAGAACGGCGGCGAAGGCGAATCGGGCGCGCCACATCGGCAGGCAGGGAAGCAGGCGTGCCGCAGCGGCAGGCTCAGCATTCGCTGCCGCTGCTACCGGCATTGCCGGCCACTGCATGCAGGTGCAGGCCGTTGGCCATAACCGCCGGTTCGATGGCCTGCGGGCCGTCGCGCTGCAGCCACACCGCATCCCAGTACGGATACGCGCCGATCCGGTCGACCAACCCGGCGCGCAACGGCGACGCCACCAGGCTGCGCGCGAACTGCCGGTGATCGATATCCGCTGGAAGCGCCGCCGCCTGCATCTCCGGTTGCCAGATGGTGCCGCCGCGCCCGCGTGCGCGATTGACCGCTTTGCCGGCTGCCAGCCGTGCAGCGCCCGCCAGTTGCAGCAAGCCCGCCTTGCCTGGCGCCTGCAGCAAGCCGCACCAGTGCTGTGGCAGCAGTACCCAGCACAACAGCTGCGCACCGTGCCAATGACGCGGCATCGCCAAGGTGGCCGCAGCCGCACGCGCGCAGCGCCAGTCCGCAAACAACGGCACGCCTTGATGGGTGGGCAGGCACAGATGCCAATACGCCGCAGTGGGCGCTGGCACGAAAACCGAACAAGGGACGGACGCGCTGGACATGCCCACAGCCTGCCCGCGCCGTTAGGGCATCACCATCATCCAGCCGCGCATCAAGGCGTCGGCCACCTGCGCAACGCTGCGTAAGAATCAGGCGCCAGCTGCAGCGCTTTTTCGCAACGCGGCCAGCCACAAGAACAACCTGGCGCCGTCTGGAGCGATCTATCCACCAACACGGCTTGTACGCGCCGACTATCGACTACCGACGAATCCCCAATCCCCAATCCCAGCCCCTCAATGCCCAGCCCGATCGCGTTTCCAGCCGCGATGCTTCACATCCAGATACAGACTGTAAAACGCAGTGAACGCTGGAAACAGGTTCTGCAGCACGCCCACCGAATCCTGCTTGGCCGAGAACACGAAGTAGCTCAGCGTCATCAGGCTGCCGACCACGCTCATGTACCAGAACAGCCGCGGGATCACCGGCTTTCCTGCGCGCTTGGAGGCAACGAACTGCACCAGCCAGCGGCCGCCGAACATCAGTGCACCCACATAGCCGATCAGCTTCCAGCCGGTGACATGGATGCCGGTCCAGTACAGCCAGGTCAGTGGCTGGTCCAGCAGGCTCGTTTCCATCAACGTTCCTCCACCACGGTGCGCTTGCTGCGGGTGATCAGCCACGCCACGCCGCGCAGGTCGCGGATGCCCACCAGCGCACGATTGAGATTGTTGTACTTGGACACGCCGGCGGTGCGATGGCGGTGGTTCACCGGCACGCTCACCGTGCGCCAGCCGGCGCGTTGCATCAGTGCCGGCAGGTAACGGTGCATGTGGTCGAAACAGGGCAGGTCCAGGAACGCCTCGCGCTCGAACAGCTTGATGCCGCAGCCGGTGTCGGGCGTGTTGTCTTGCAGCATGCGCGAGCGGATCGCGTTGGCCCACTTGCTGGCCCAGCGCTTGGAGCCGGAATCCTGGCGGTTGACCCGCCAGCCGGCAAACAGCTTGACCTGCGGCTGCGCCTGGCTGCGCGCGATGAGCAGCTTGGGGATGTCGGCCGGATCGTTCTGACCGTCGCCATCCAGGGTGGCGATCCAGCTGGCGCGCGCGGCCTTGACCCCGCTGCGTACCGCCGTGCTTTGTCCGCTCTGGGTCACGTGATGCAGCACGCGCAGTTCCGGCGTGGTGGCCTTCAGGCCCTGCAGCACGGCCAGGGTGTCATCGCGCGAGTGGTCGTCGACATAGACGATTTCAAAGGCCACCAGGCCGCGCAGCGCTGCGACGATTTCGCCGACCAGGGCCGCGACGTTATCGCGTTCGTTGAACACCGGGACGACGACGGAAAGCTGAGGTTGGCTCATGGATTCGTGGTGGCCGGAGGAGGGCAGAGCAAAAAGATCGCGCATTGTGCCCTGAGCGTCTGAGCCAGGCATGAAGCCTGTGCGCATCCGCCGTACCGGTATGCGCACAAGCGGCCGGGAGCGTTTAGGGCCGCATGCCGCCAGGCTCGCCTTGGCACGCTGGCGGCAGCCGGATGGCTGCTATCGCCGCAGTGTACGGGTTGCGGCGACGGCCGAGCGCTCCCTGGCCCGCGGTGTTACCTGCGCTGCAACACGTTCAGGCGCGGTCGCCGAAGTACTGCCGGCACCACTCCACTACCTGCGGCAGGCCGCGCTCGACCGGGGTGGCCGGATCGAACCCGAAGGCCGCCTGCGCGCGTCGGGTGTCGGCCATGGTGCGGAGCATGTCGCCCGGCTGCATCGGCTTGTAGACCTTCTCGGCCGGGCGACCGGCCGCCTGGGCGATCACCTCGATGAAGGTCTCCAGCTCCACCGGCGTGTGGTTGCCCAGGTTGAACACCCGGTGCGGTACCGGCGCGTCGCTGGGCGCGTCCAGCGCGCCGAGCACGCCGGCCACGATGTCGTCCACGAAGGTGAAGTCGCGCTGCATCCTGCCGTGGTTGAACACCGCGATCGGGCGCCCGGCTAGCACCGCGCGGCTGAAGATCAGCGGCGCCATGTCCGGCCGCCCCCATGGACCGTACACGGTGAAAAAGCGCAGCCCGGTCGCGCACAGGCCATACAGCTGCGCATAGGTGTAGCCCATCAGTTCGTTGGCGGCCTTGGTCGCGGCATACAACGAGCGCGGCTGGTCCACACGCTGGTCTTCGGAGAACGGCGGGGTGGCCGAGTCGCCGTAGACCGAGCTGCTGGAGGCATACACCAGATGCTGCACGCCGCGGTGCCGGCACAGCTCGAGCATGTTGACGAAGCCGGCCAGGTTGCTGTCGACATAAGCGGCAGGGTTTTCCAGCGAATAGCGCACCCCTGCCTGCGCAGCCAGATGCACCACGCGGGTTGGCTGAATCTGATCGAACAACCCGGCCAGGCCGTCGCGGTCGGTCAGGTCCAGCGTGCGCAGGTCGAGGTCCGGGCACAGCGCCGCCACCCGGTCGCGCTTGAGCTGCGGGTCGTAGTAGCTGTTGTAGTTGTCCAGTCCCACCACCGTCTCACCGCGTTCAGCCAGGGCGCGGCAGGTGTAGGCACCGATGAAACCGGCGGCGCCGGTGACGAGAATGGTCATGGCAGTAGTCCTGAAGACATCACGTACGAAGGGCGGGGTCGCCGGATGGCGGCTGCTCCGCCGTCAGCGCGGATCGGCTTGCCAGGATCGTCTTGCGCTCGGCGCTGAATTCCCACCAGTGGCGTGGCGCCTCGCCCTGCATGAAGCGCACGATCGACAGGAACACATCGATCACGCACGGGTCGTGCCGCACCCCGCTGCGCTGGCAGAGTTGGGCATGCATCTCGAACGCATCGCAGCCACGCAGCTGTGCCGGCTCGTGGATGCCGAGAAGATGCAGATCCTGTACGCAGGCCGGCCCGACATTGGGCAGGTCGGTCAGGCGCCGCAGCTGCGCGCGGTCGACCTTGGCAGGATGCATCGGTGCTCCTCGTGCGCGGGCCGCGGCACTCAACCCTTGTGCAGGCGCAGCCGTTCCAGCACGCCTTCCAGCGTGTCCAGGTCGGTGTAGTGGATCACCAGCTTGCCCTTGCCGCCGCGGCCGTGATTGAACACCACCTTGGTGCCCAGCGATTCGGACAGTTCGGTTTCCAGCGAGGCGATGTCGGCCTGCGGGGCTACTGGCGCCGGTTTGCCCTTGCGCAGCGAGCCGGGTACCTTGCCGGCGGCGAACTGCTGCGCACGGTGTTCGACTTCGCGCACCGACCAACCCTGGTCGGCCGCTTCCTGGGCCAGCTTGCTGGCCAGTTCCGGCGCCAGGGTGAGCAGCGCACGCGCATGACCCATTTCCAGTCGGCGGGTTTCCAGCAGCACCCGGATCGCCACCGGCAGTTCCAGCAGCCGCAGCAGGTTGGACACCGACGCGCGCGAGCGGCCTACCGCTTCGGCGGCCTCGGCATGGGTCAGCGAAAATTCGTCGATCAACCGCTGCAGCGCCTGCGCCTCTTCCAGCGGGTTGAGGTCTTCGCGCTGGATGTTCTCGATCAGCGCCATCGCGATGACGGTGCGGTCGTCCAGCTCGCGCACCACCACCGGCACGTCGGTCAGCCCGGCCAGCTGCGAGGCGCGCCAGCGGCGTTCGCCGGCCACGATCTCGAACTGCTCCGGCGCCAGCTCGCGCGCCACGATCGGCTGGATCACCCCCTGCGCCTTGATCGACGCCGCCAGCTCGGCCAACTTGACCTCGTCCATCTCCCGGCGCGGCTGGTACTTGCCCGGCTGCAGCTGGGTCACCGCCAAGGTGCGCAGGGTGTCGCCGGGCTGCAAGGCCTGTTCGTCGGCACCGGCCGGTGCTGCGGCGGCAGCCGCACCCTTGGGCCCCAGCAGCGCTTCCAGGCCGCGGCCCAGGCCACGCTTCTTTGCCAGCGGCGGCTTGCTCATCAGACGGTCTCCACGGGCCGGACGGCCTTGTTGCGGTCGTTCTGGCGGCGCACGATCTCGCCGGCCAGGCCCAGGTAGGCCACTCCGCCACGCGAGGTGCGGTCGTAGCCCACGATGCTCTGGCCATGGCTGGGCGCCTCGGCCAGGCGCACGTTGCGCGGCACGATGGTGCGAAACACCTTGTCGCCGAAATGCTCGGTCAGCTCGGCCGACACCGCATTGGCCAGGTTGTTGCGGATGTCGAACATGGTGCGCAGCACCCCTTCGATCTCCAGCGCCGGGTTCAGGCTGGCGCGCAGCGCTTCGATGGTTTCCAGCAGCGCGGTCAGCCCTTCCAGTGCATAGTACTCGCACTGCATCGGCACGATGATCGAATCGGCTGCGGTCAACGCATTGAGCGTCAGCAGCGACAACGCTGGCGGGCAGTCGATCAGGATGAAGTCGTACTCGTCGCGGATCGGCGCCAGGGCGCGCTTGAGCCGCTGCTCGCGCTCGCCCTGGTCCATCAGCTGGATCTCGGCGGCGGTCAGGTCGATGTTGCCCGGCAGCAGGTCGAAGCCTTCCGGCGCGGCGACGCGGATTTCGGCAGCGCTGTTCTCGCCCAGCAGCAGGTCACAGGTGGAGGCGGCCACATCGCGCTTGTCGATGCCGCTGCCCATGGTGGCGTTGCCCTGCGAGTCCAGATCCACCAGCAACACACGCTTGGGCGCGCGCGCCAGGCCGGCCGCCAGATTGACCGCGGTCGTGGTCTTGCCGACGCCGCCTTTCTGGTTGGCAATGGCGATGATCCGGGCCATGCGGGAGAGCCTCGTGGGCAGGGAGTAAGACCGGCCATTATGCGGGCAGGGCGTCGGATCGGGAAATGCCGCCCGCGGCAGTGCGCCGCACGGGCGGGAATGAATGACGCAGGCGCCGGTCAGCCGGTCGGCGAGGCGCCAGCGGGCGGCTCCTTCATGGCCCGGTAGCGCTGCAGGATGTCGGCGATCTCGCTGTCCAGCGCCACCCGTTGCTGCTCGAAGCTGGTCTGCAGACGCAGCTGCGCCATCAGCTCGCGATGGCGTTGCTGGATGTCGCCGGCCAGCTTGTCGGCCACCGCCTGGCCGGCCAGCTCACGGTCGCCGGCGCTACGTAGCAGGCTGGCCAAGCCTTCACGCAGGCTGGTCACGTTGAAGCGCGCGGTATGGATGTTGTTGTCCACGATGGCAATGCGCTCGTTGAACACGCGGCGCAGGTCGTCCTCGCTCTGATACGACATCAGCATCGCCTGGTCGGTGCGCTGGCGCATCTGCTCTGCAGCCAGGTCGGCCTGGCGCTGCTGCTCGCTGGCCGCGGCGGCGGCGCGCTCGTCGCTGTTCATGGCCCGCTGCACCTCGGCGCTGCGCAGCCCGCTCTTGGCGTTGAACTCGTCGCGCGCCTGGTTCACCGCCTCCGGCGGCAGCGTATCGCTGCACACCCGGGCGCCGTTCTTGTTCCAGCAATAGAGCTTCTTCGCGGCCGGCTTGTCCTGCGCGATGGCAGGCGCGGCGGCCATGGCTGCCGCAACGGCGACGAGTAACGCCAAACGGGTGTGTCTCGGCATCATCGCAGCCCCCTGTCGCCTGCCGTCAGCCTGTGGTGTCGGTGCCGTAGCGGCCACGATAGGCCAGCAGCGGTTCCCGGAAGCCCACAAGGTCGGCGTTTCCTGCCGCAAAAGCAAGCAGATCGGCAAGATTGGCCACTGCGATCACCGCAATGCCGGCCTCGGCCGCCACCGCCTGCGCCGCCGAGCGGCGGTCCTGCTCGGAGGCGATCTCCTGCCGGTCCAGCGCCACCACGATCCCGGACGGAATGCCGCCGGCGCCACGAATGATGGCCAGCGCCTCGCGGATTGCGGTACCGGCGGTGATCACGTCGTCCACGATCAGCACCTTGCGGCCGGCCAGTGGCGCCCCGATCAGGGTGCCGCCTTCGCCATGGTCCTTGGCCTCCTTGCGGTTGAACGCCAGCGGCAGGTCGCGGCCGCGCCCGGCGTAGGCGCAGGCCAGCGCCGTCGCCAACGGGATGCCCTTGTAGGCCGGCCCGAACACCAGATCGAACTCCACCCCGGCCGCGTCGATCGCATCCGCATAGCACTGCGCCAGCTGCGCAGTCTTGGCCCCGGAATCGAAGCGCCCGGCGTTGAAGAAATACGGACTGAGCCGCCCGGACTTGAGCGTGAACTCGCCAAAGCGCAAGGCATCGGCGTCCAGGGCCAGCTGCAGGAATCGGGTGCGGTGGTCGGTCATGGTGACGAGATTGGGGAGTGGGGATTTGGGATTGGAAAGCATAGCCGGTCGCGCCTTGCGGCATCCGCCGATGCGGTACGCTTTCGCGAATCCCCAATTCCCACTCCCGAATCCCGGTTCTTCATCTATGCGCATCATCAGTTTCAACGCCAACGGCCTGCGCTCGGCCGCCAGCAAGGGGTTTTTCGACTGGTTCGTCGCCCAGGACGCGGATGTGCTGTGCATCCAGGAGACCAAGGCCCAGGAGCGCCAGCTGGCCGGGCCGGACTTCCTGCCGGCCGGCTATAAGGCCTGGTTTCGCGATGCCAGTACCAAGAAGGGCTACAGCGGGGTGGCGATCTACGCCCGGCGCGAACCCGACGAGGTGCGCACCGCGCTGGGCTGGCCCGAGTTCGACGAAGAAGGGCGCTATATCGAAGCGCGTTTCGGCAACCTCAGCGTGGTGTCCTTCTATATCCCGTCCGGCTCGTCGGGCGAATTGCGCCAGGACTACAAGTTCCAGGTGATGCAGTGGCTGCGGCCGATCCTGGAGCAGTGGCTGGCCAGCGGCCGCCAGTACGTGCTGTGCGGCGACTGGAACATCGTGCGCACCGCGCTGGACATCAAGAACTGGAAATCCAACCAGAAGAATTCCGGCTGCCTGCCGCCCGAGCGCGACTGGCTCAACGGCCTGTGCGCCGACGCGCCAGATGACGCCGACGCCGCCCAAGGCCGCGGCTGGGTCGACACGTACCGCGTGCTGCATCCGCAAGGCCAGGACTACACCTGGTGGAGCAACCGCGGCGCGGCGCGCGCCAACAACGTGGGTTGGCGCATCGACTACCAACTGGTCACCCCCGGCCTGCGCGATGCGCTGCAGGCCTGTGCGATCTACCGCGAGCAGCGCTTTTCCGACCACGCGCCGTACGTCGTGGACTACGCGCTGTGAGTGAGGGCGCGCAATTGGTCGGCGCGAGACTGGGTGCGGGTGTCGCTACCCACGATTGGCGCGCTTTTGTTGGCGCGGTGCAGGCGAGCATCGCAACGGCTGTAGACCCTTCAGGGAGCCGATTGTGCGGTTACGGCAGCCTGGCCCGCGCCGCGGTCGGTAACACTGCCCGCACTGCATCGACCAGCATCCGATCCCACCGGCCGCACGCATGAGCAAGCCCGCACCCAAGTACAACGGCCTGCGCGGCATCCGGCAAGCCTTCGCCACGCCATCGGCGGCGACCATGGCGCTGCTGGGTTTCGGCAGCGGTCTGCCGTTCCTTTTGATCGCCTCGCAGACCCTGTCCACCCGGCTGCGTGATGTCGGGCTGGACCTAGGCAGCATCGGCCTGATCAGCCTGGCCAGCTTCTTCTATCTGCTCAAGTTCCTGTGGGCGCCGCTGATCGACCGCTACGCGTTCCCGCTCACGGCCTTCCTCGGCCGCCGCCGCTCCTGGCTGCTGGTCGCGCAGATCGGCGTCACCATTGGTTTGGTTGCGCTGGCATTCTCGCGCCCGGACCTGAGCGTGACGGGGCTGGTGAGCTGGGTGCTGTTCGCCTCGTTCTGGGGCGCCACCCAGGATTCGGTGGTGGATGCCTACCGCATCGAGATCGCGCCGGAAACCGCGCAGGCAGCGCTGGCCGCGACCTACACCCTGGGCTACCGCATCGGTCTGATCCTGGGCGGTGCAGGCGCACTGTACATGGCCGAATACCTCGACTGGACCTGGGCGTACCTGGGCATGTCGGCGTTGATGCTGCTGCCGATCATCACCACGCTGGTGTGCCGCGAGCCCGACCGACCCGAAGCCACGGTGGTCCGCCGCGTCGATGTGGCAGGAGCGTTCTGGCAACCCATCTCCAGCTTCTTTTCCGGCAACGGCGTGGCGTTGGGGGTCGTGCTGCTGCTGTTCGTGGGCTTGTACAAGTTCCCCGATCAGGTGATCGGCGTGATGGCTGGGCCGTTCTATCTGGATTCCGGCTACACCAAGGCCGACATCGCCACCGTCTCCAAGCTGTTCGGCGTGTGGATCGGGATTGTCGGTGCCTTTGCCGGCGGCGCGGCGGTGGCGACATTCGGCTTCCGCCGCATGTTGCTGGTGGCTGCGCTGGGTGTAGCGCTGTCCAACCTTGCGTTCCTGCTGATGGCGCACAACCCGGGCAAGCTGTGGGCGTTCTATGCCGCGCTCAGCGCCGACAACCTGTTCCAGGGTTTCGCAGCCACCGTGCTGGTGGCCTTCATGTCGTCGCTGACCGACCGCAACTTCACCGCCACGCAATACGCATTGCTGGTATCGCTGGCCAATCTGCCGGGCAAGTTCGCTGGCGGCGTGTCCGGGTTTCTGGTCCAGGCCACGTCCTACAGCACCTTCTTCATCCTCAGCGCCCTGACGGTGATCCCGACCCTGCTGCTATTGGCCTGGCTCTGGCCGCGCCTGCTGGCACACGACAGGCAGCCGGATTGAAACCGCCGTCAAGGTTGTCGATGATGCCGACCGGGCACTGCATCGCACGAGGAAGGGCATGACCGATCTGGTGTTGCGTGACATCGATCCGCTGCTGGTGGACCGCATCCGCCGCATTTCCGTCGCACGGGGCTGGACCCAGCACCAGACCGTCATGCATCTGCTCGAGCAAGGGCTGTTCGCCAGCGAATACGAAGTCACTGGCGGCCTGCAGCATCCGGAAGTCGATGCCCTGGCCGAAGCGATTGCTGCACTCAAGGCGCTGCCGGCCGGGAACACTCCCTAGCGACAGGCGAACTGCGGCGGCTGCCAGGCAGGGTTAGAAAGGGCCGATTCGCAACACCTGCAGTGGTGAAGCGCTTCCGGCCCTTACTAGCGGGGCCAGGCAATTGGCGGCAGGCGGGTCCGTCTCAGGCCCGGATGGAAGCCGGCTCCAGCCCACGTTCGCCCCAACCGTCTATCCTCTTGCGCCGGCTGCTGGCAATGGCCTGGGAGGACCCTCAGGCCGGATGGATCGCCCCCAGCAACCGCAGCCCCGCCGCGCCGGTGACCGACGGCAGGTTCGCCGGGCGACCGGCCAGGAGTTCGGCCGCCAGCCAGGCAAACCCCATCGCTTCCAGATAATCCGGATCCAGCCCATGCCGCGCGCTGGATTCCACCACCACCCCCGGCAGCCGCGCCGCCAGGCGTGCCATCAGCACCGGATTGCGCACGCCGCCGCCACAGACCAGCACCCGGCGGGTCTGCGGTTGCAGCCGCAGCAAGGCGTCGGCCACGGTGGCCGCGGTGAGTTCGAGCAAGGTCGCCTGCACATCGGCCGGGCGCAGGCGCGCATCGCCCATCGCCTGCATCACCCAGGCCAGGTGGAACTGCTCGCGCCCGGTACTCTTGGGCGGCGCCAGCGCAAACCATGGGTCGGCCAGCAACGCCTGCAGCAGGCGCGTATCCACCTGGCCGCTGGCCGCGAATGCACCGTCGGCATCGAACGCGGTGCCGTGATGCTGCTGGCACCAGCTGTCCAGCAGCGCGTTGGCCGGCCCGGTATCGAAGCCCAGTACCGTGCCGTCGCGCGGGATCAGCGTCAGGTTGCCGATGCCGCCCAGGTTGAGCACGGCGCGGTCTTCGTCGCCTGCGCCCAGCATGGCCAGATGGAAGGCGGGCATCAGCGGCGCACCCTGGCCACCGGCGGCAATGTCGCGACGGCGGAAATCGGCCACCGTGGTGATCCCGGTGTGCTCGGCAATCCGGCTGGCATCGCCGATCTGCCAGGTGAACGCCGGGTCGGCCTTGGGGCGGTGGCGGATGGTCTGCCCATGCGAGCCGATCGCGCGAATACGGGCGCGCGCCACCCCGGCCTCGTCGATGAGTCGGTTGGCCGCGTCGGCGAACGCCAGCCCCACCTGTGCATCCAGCCGTCCAAGCGTATCGATGGCGACTGTCTCTGCGCCCTGGCCCAGCGTAACCAGCAGCTCGCGCAACGCCGGCGCCCATGGCACCGTGATGCCCGCCACCAACGCGCAGCGGCGATGGCTGTCGTCGGCAAAGCGCACCAGCGCCGCGTCGATGCCGTCGGCGCTGGTGCCCGACATCAGGCCCAGGTAAAGCGGGGAGTCAACGTGTTCCAAAGCGGGCATGCCGGAGCCAGAGATGCGCGGCCGTCCAGCTTGTGCAGCCGGAGCAGGGTCGTCAACTGCTCCTGCGTTCGAAGGCAGTGGTCATTGGCTGCGTCCAGGTCTGCCGGCACGCTTGGCACCGGCGACGCGGCATTGCTGTAGTGGCGAGATGGCGTGGGAAGCAATCAACCGGTGTCGCCGGTTGTGCAATCCCAGCCGATGGCCGCTCCACTGCAGGCGCTTGCCGCCGGTCTGCCGGCGGCAAGCGCAGTGCTAGGTCGCGCTCAGCCGCGCGACTTGCCCTTGGCCGGCTTGCCGGCATCGGCATAGATCAGCTTTTCCATACCTTCGATGCGCGCCATCGCCGGTGCGGTCTGCGCGCGGAAGGCGGCCAGTTCGGCGCCCTGCAACGGTTCCGGAGGCGGCATGGTCACCGACATCGGGTTGCGCTGCTGCCCGGCCACGCGGAATTCGTAATGCAGGTGCGGGCCGGTCGCTAGGCCGGTCATGCCGACATAGCCGATCACCGTGCCCTGGTTGATGCGCTGGCCGGCCTTGATCTTGCCGAAGCGCGACATGTGCCCGTACAGCGTGCTGAAGTTCCTGCCGTGATCCAGGATCACCACATTGCCGTAGCCGCGCTGGGTGCCGACGAACACCACCCGCGCATCGCCGGCCGCCATGATCGGCGTGCCCGACGCGGCCGCGTAGTCCACGCCCTTGTGCATGCGCATCGTGCCCAGCACCGGGTGCCGGCGCGCGCCGAAGGTGGAGCTGATGCGGCTATAGGCCACCGGCATGCGAATGAAGCTCTTCTTCAGCGGGCGGCCGGTGATGTCGTAGTACTCGGCCGGCTTGCCGGCGCGCTCGAAGCGGAAGCCGGTGTAGGTCTTGCCGCCGGTGGTGAAGGTTGCCGCCAGGATGTCGCCGGTATTGATCCGCTCGCCCTCGCGCCAGGTTTCGTCCATCACCACGCTGAAACGGTCGCCGGGCTGCAGGTCCTTGTCGAAGTCGATGTCGTACTTGAAGATCTCGTCGGTCATGATCGCCACCGCTGCCGGCGACAACCCGGACTTGTCCGCCGAGGCGTACAGCGAGCTGGTGATCTCGCCACTGGCCACCACCGTACGCGTGGTCGTCGCCCGCTCGGTCACGTTCTCGCGCACGGCATCGCCTAGCAGGCGCAATTCCACCCGGTGGCTGTCGTCGCGATCAAAGCGCAGGGCCCGCAACTGGCCGGGCGTCGGTATGTCGAACGCGATCTCCGCGCCCGGACGCAGCTTGGTCAGCGCCTCCTTGGTGCCCGGATGCGCCAGCACCTGGTACATCACCGTGGTCGGAATTCCCAATTCGCCGAACAAGGTGCTAAGCGTCTGGCCCGGCTTGACCTGCAGGATCTCCCACTCGGTACTCGGCGCCAGCTGCTTGCGGCTCGGCACCAGCGGCGGCAACGGCAATGCCAGCGTGGAATGGCTGGACAGCGGCGTATCGATCGCGTTGGAGAAGCCAGGCACGATGGTCGCGACCATTGCCCCGATGGTCGCGAACAGGCTGGCGTGGATCCAATGGCGGCGTGTCCAGCGGTCATTGAAGGCCGCCGGCAGGTGCGCCTTGAGCTTGCGATGCAGTGCAGTGTCGTGGAGGACGTGGAGGCGTTCGTGAAAGCGCCGCTTGCGTGCACGGCCCTGCTCTGAGTTCTGCATCGTTCAATGTCCTCGAGGGCTCGAAGTGCGAGCCCGATCGCCGGTACCATAGACAGGCTGTAACAGCGCGTCAAACCATTGAGCTCGTTGATTATTTTCACTTGGCGCGGAATTAACCCGCGTTTAACATCATTCACGTTGTTGACGGCAAATGCCGCTGGAGTCCGTGGTTGACCACTCTCGAAGAATCCCTCGCACTCATCGGCCGTGGCGCCGACGAGATTCTCAAGCTCGATCAGCTCGAAGCACGCCTGACATCGGGCGTACCGCTACGGGTGAAGGCCGGCTTCGATCCCACCGCGCCGGATCTGCACCTGGGCCATACCGTGCTGCTCAACAAGATGCGGCAGTTCCAGCAACTCGGACATCAGGTCATTTTCCTGATCGGCGACTTCACCGGCATGATCGGCGACCCCAGTGGCAAGAACGCCACCCGCAAGCCGCTCAGCCGCGAGGATGTGCTGGCCAACGCACGCACCTATGAAGAGCAGGTCTTCAAGATCCTGGACCGCGAGCGTACGGAAGTGCGTTTCAACTCCGAGTGGTTCGGGCAGATGACCGCGGCGGACATGATCAAGCTCTCTGCCCAGCACACCGTGGCCCGCATGCTGGAGCGCGACGATTTCGCCAAGCGCTTCACCGGCCAGCAGCCCATCGCCATCCACGAATTCCTCTATCCCCTTGTGCAGGGTTACGACTCAGTCGCCCTAAAGGCGGACGTCGAACTCGGTGGCACCGACCAGAAGTTCAACCTGTTGATGGGCCGTGGCCTGCAGGAGCATTACGGCCAGGCCCCGCAGATCGTGCTGACCATGCCGCTGCTGGAAGGCCTGGACGGCATGGCCAAGATGTCCAAGTCACTGGGCAATTACATCGGCATCAACGAGCCGGCCATCGACATCGTCACCAAGACGATGAAGATCGGCGATGAGTTGACCTGGCGTTGGATCGATCTGCTGTCCTTCGATATCAGCGTGGCCGAAGCGGTGCATCTGAAGGAGCAGGTCGCCACCGGTGAGTTGCACCCGCGCGATGTCAAACTGCGCCTGGCGCGTGAACTGGCCACGCGATTCCATGACGCGGCCACCGCCGAGCAGGCGATCGCGGGCTGGCATGCCGTGGTAACCGGGCAAGGCGACACCAGCCTGTTGCCTTTGCAGCAAGTTGCGGTGCCCGCCGAAGGGCTGCGAATCGCCGGTCTGCTGACCGCAGCCGGCCTCACGCCGAGCAATTCCGAAGCGACGCGCAAGCTGAAAGAGCGCGCGGTCAAGATCGACGGCGAGGTCATCGAAGATGCGGCGCGCATGTTGGTCCCTGGTTTTGAAGGCGTGATCCAGGTAGGCAAACGCAACTTCGCCCGCGTGGTGCTGGTCAACAGCTAAGGGCGCGCCACGCTGCTGCAGAGCGGCAATCGCAAGTGGGCTGCCGCTCTCTCTGTATGAGGGGATGGCAGCCCCAGCGGCATATTCAGACTACGAATACCCAGAGGTTTGCGCAGCAGTGCTAGGTTTCAGGAAATCTCGTGAAATATTTTTCACAAAACCCTTCCCAAAACCGTTGCGCAGGCATATAGTTCGCCTCCCCCGACGCAACGGACCCGCAAACGCGGACCAGAGCGGGACGGGTTCGAAGATTCCCTGATTTAGGGTGTTGACGAAACGCAAAAGCCGGCTATGATGGGCGGCTCGCTACATGGAAAGACGCTACGGCGGATTGAGGTGCGGCGGCGGCAACTTCCTCTTCACGAGG
>NZ_CM002139.1:4633853-4668853 GCF_000454545.1 Xanthomonas cassavae CFBP 4642 | reverse complement strand
AAACTTGTTTTATGCGCGGTAGAGGAGCGTTCCGTAAGCCTGCGAAGGTGGATTGAGAAGTCTGCTGGAGGTATCGGAAGTGCGAATGCTGACATGAGTAACGATAATGCGGGTGAAAAGCCCGCACGCCGAAAGCCCAAGGTTTCCTTGCGCAACGTTAATCGACGCAGGGTTAGTCGGTCCCTAAGGCGAGGGCGAAAGCCGTAGTCGATGGGAAGCAGGTTAATATTCCTGCACCTCGCGTGAGTGCGATGGAGGGACGGAGAAGGTTAGGTGTACCGGGCGTTGGTTGTCCCGGGGAAAGGCGGTAGGTTTGGATCTTTGGCAAATCCGGGATCCTTTAAGACCGAGCACCGAGACGAGCCTTTATGGCGAAGTCACTGATACCACGCTTCCAGGAAAAGCTCCTAAGCTTCAGCTCACGAAGACCGTACCGTAAACCGACACAGGTGGGTAGGATGAGAATTCTCAGGCGCTTGAGAGAACTCGGGTGAAGGAACTAGGCAACATGGCACCGTAACTTCGGGAGAAGGTGCACCCTTTTTGGTGGCTCATGCGAGCTATAGCTGAAGAGGGTCGCAGAAACCAGGCCGCTGCGACTGTTTATCAAAAACACAGCACTCTGCAAACACGAAAGTGGACGTATAGGGTGTGACGCCTGCCCGGTGCTGGAAGGTTAATTGATGGGGTCAGCCGCAAGGCGAAGCTCTTGATCGAAGCCCCAGTAAACGGCGGCCGTAACTATAACGGTCCTAAGGTAGCGAAATTCCTTGTCGGGTAAGTTCCGACCTGCACGAATGGCGTAACGACAGCGGCGCTGTCTCCACCCGAGACTCAGTGAAATTGAAATCGCTGTGAAGATGCAGCGTTCCCGTGGCAAGACGGAAAGACCCCGTGAACCTTTACTATAGCTTTACACTGAACGTTGAGTTCGTCTGTGTAGGATAGGTGGGAGGCTATGAAACTGTGGCGCTAGCTGCAGGGGAGCCATCCTTGAAATACCACCCTGTCGTGCTTGACGTTCTAACCTAGATCCGTTATCCGGATCAGGGACCGTGTATGGTGGGTAGTTTGACTGGGGCGGTCTCCTCCTAAAGAGTAACGGAGGAGCACGAAGGTACGCTCAGCGCGGTCGGACATCGCGCACTGTGTGCAAAGGCATAAGCGTGCTTGACTGCAAGATCGACGGATCAAGCAGGTACGAAAGTAGGTCTTAGTGATCCGGTGGTTCTGTATGGAAGGGCCATCGCTCAACGGATAAAAGGTACTCCGGGGATAACAGGCTGATACCGCCCAAGAGTTCATATCGACGGCGGTGTTTGGCACCTCGATGTCGGCTCATCACATCCTGGGGCTGTAGTCGGTCCCAAGGGTATGGCTGTTCGCCATTTAAAGTGGTACGCGAGCTGGGTTCAGAACGTCGTGAGACAGTTCGGTCCCTATCTGCCATGGGCGTTGGAAGTTTGAGAGGGGCTGCTCCTAGTACGAGAGGACCGGAGTGGACGAACCTCTGGTGTTCCGGTTGTCACGCCAGTGGCATTGCCGGGTAGCTATGTTCGGAAGCGATAACCGCTGAAAGCATCTAAGCGGGAAGCGCGCCTCAAGATGAGACTTCCCGGGGCACAAGCCCCCTAAAGGAACCATGTAGACTACGTGGTTGATAGGTCAGGTGTGTAAGTACAGCAATGTATTGAGCTAACTGATACTAATGATCCGTGCGGCTTGACCATATAACCTCAAGTTGCCTTGGTCCCAACGAACGTTGGTAGATCATCAAACGCAAGCTACGTCACAAGTTACCTATGCGAGACGAGCGCTATAAGCGCTGCTCCAACCGTCTCCCTGGTGAAATTAGCGCTGTGGAACCACCCGATCCCATCCCGAACTCGGAAGTGAAACGCAGCTGCGCCGATGGTAGTGTGGCTCAAGCCATGCGAGAGTAGGTCATCGCCAGGGGCTTTACCCCAAACCCTCAGTCCTCAAGGACTGGGGGTTTGTTTTTGTGCGAAATTCAACCGCGAAACGCCGCAGCCCAAGCCGATGGTCCGAATCTCACCGCGGTACGTGGACGCGCTAGGTGCATCTCTTGGCACCTCGCCACTGTGATCGGGGGGGCTCATCGACATGTAACGCAGTACCTGACGCGTCGGTTTACGCAGGTCACTGACGTGGTCCAACGTTGAGCTTCTTGCTCAACTCTGGCCCCGGNCGCCACTGTGATCGGGGGGGCTCATCGACATGTAACGCAGTACCTGACGCGTCGGTTTACGCAGGTCACTGACGTGGTCCAACGTTGAGCTTCTTGCTCAACTCTGGCCCCGGGGGGCTCGTTGGATCGGGACTTGCCTGGCAAGGCACCTCAAAAAACGGCAAATAGAGCACGCCAGCAGGTGGATTGTTTTTGCCCGGCGGATCTCCATCTTGGATCTTGCCGGTGCATGGCCGGTGTTGCTGGATGTCCGCATGCCAGAGTTGCCCGAAGTCGAAACTACCGTACGTGGTCTGGCGCCGCATCTGGTCGGGCAACGTATTCATGGCGTGATCCTGCGTCGTCCGGATTTACGCTGGCCCATTGCCGAGCAGATCGAACGCTTGCTGCCTGGCGCCACTATCACGCAGGTGCGTCGACGCGCGAAGTATCTGCTGTTGGATACCGATGCCGGTGGCAGTGCAGTGCTGCATCTTGGGATGTCGGGCAGCCTGCGCGTATTGCCGGGCGATACCTTGCCGCGTGCGCACGATCACGTGGATATCAGCCTGCAGAATGGGCGTGTCCTGCGCTTCAACGATCCGCGCCGGTTCGGATGCTTGCTATGGCAGCCGGATATGCAAGTGCATGAATTGCTTGCGACCCTGGGTCCGGAGCCATTATCCGCTGCATTTACTGGAGATTATCTGCATGCGCTGTCGCGCGGACGTCGTGCAGCCGTCAAGACCTTTCTGATGGATCAGGCTGTGGTGGTCGGTGTCGGCAATATCTACGCGGCTGAAAGCCTGTATCGCGCGGGAATCAGCCCTTTGCGCGAAGCCGGAAAGGTTTCGCTGGACCGGTATCGCGGGCTGGCCGCTGCAGTCAAAGAGATACTCGGCTACGCCATCCAGCGCGGAGGCACTACGCTGCGGGACTTTATCAGCCCGGATGGTGCACCCGGTTATTTCGAGCAGGAATTGACTGTCTATGGACGTGAGGGCGAGCCCTGCAAACAGTGCGGGCGACTGCTGAAGCACGCCACCATTGGACAACGAGCAACGGTGTGGTGCGGGAGTTGCCAGCGATAAGCGGTAGCGCGTGTTGGCTGAAACGGTAGGCCGGGCCATGGCAGCTTCAGTTCGAGCCTTGTGCGCTACGCGCGCCGGACAATGCAGCGCTGTACGAGGCAGCAAGCTGCATCCATCGCTTCAATCAATCCGAGAGCACCAACAAACGACTATGCAGCTGCCAGGCGGGCGCGGCCGGTGCTCAGGCCCGCACTCTTGTACTACCCGTACACTCCGGTTCTGAGCGCCGGTCCACACCCATCCGACACCTGGTCACTACGTTTGCTGGTGGCTCCGAGTTGGAGACTGCATGTCTTACAGAACTGGTGGCCATGTGCCAGAGCGCCGGGCCTCAGACGACTAAACGACCGCAGACCGGCCGGCACATTCACTCTGCAACAAGCACGCATGCGGCTGTGGGATGGTGCTGGCGTTTCCAGCGTGCGCGGCTAGTGTCCTGGCGGGGACGGCGCGACAATCACAGGTCTCACGCCCGGAGTGCCACATGCTCACAACGCCGCACCGCTTCGATTCCCTGTGGATTGCCTTGGCGTTGACGCTGCTGCCCTGCAACCTGGCGCAGGCAGATATGCCAGGGCAGAAGGATGCGGCATCCGTAGAACGCATTCGCCTGAGCAACGAGGTGTTGGAACTGAGCCTGACGCCGGCATTCGGCGGGCGCGTGCTGTCCTTCAACCTGCGTGGCCAACCCAATGTGTTGAACGTGGGAGCCGCCGTGGAGCGGCAACCCACACCGGCGGTGTCCGCCGCCGCTGGCGATGTGCCGTATCTGGGCCACGATGTCTGGGTGGGACCGCAGAGCCAGTGGTGGCTGCATCAGCAGGTCAATCCGCAGCGCAAGGCCGCCGCTGCGGTGTGGCCGCCGGACCCGTATCTGTCGTTGGCAACTACCCGCGTGGTCACGCAGGGACCACGCCAGGCGAGCCTGCAGGGCGTGCCCAGCCCGGTGACGGGCAAGCACGTCGAGGTCTCCAGGACACGCGCGGATACCGTGGAACTGTGGGCCACGGCGCGCAATATCCGCAAAGAGGCGATCGCCTGGGACCTGTGGTTCAACACGCGGGTGGCAGCGAGTACGCGGGTCCTTGTGCCGGTGGCGAACAGGACCGATGTGCGTGTGCAGCCACCCAGCGAGGCGGGTACGACGGCGCCGACCTTCTCGCACCACGCAGGCGTCCTTGCACTGCGCGCCGACGCACGGGACGACAGCCTGATCCAACGCGGCAAGCTGTTGCTGCAGCCATCGGCAGGCTGGATGGCCGGGTTTGCGGGGAAGCAGGTTCTGGTGATTCGCTTTGCGCATCAGCCGTTGGCGGCGATTCATCCAGAGCAGGGTCAGGTGGAGTTGTATCTGGATGCGCCGCCAGAGCATCCGGAACAGGGCTTGCTGGAAATGGAAGTGCACGCGCCGTATCGCCAGCTGGCGCCAGGCGCACAGATGCAGGCGCGGGAGCAGTGGACGGTGTTGCCGTACGCCGGGCCCGATCAGGAGCAGGCGCAGCGGCAGTTCCTGTGCAGCAAGGCCGAGGAGCTGAACCTGGACCAAGCCTGCGCGGCTGCATCCCGGTGATCTTGCATCCCGCATGCGCGTCCACGCCGGGCTGTGGCTATGATGTCGCCATTCCTTAGCTCAGACCGATGCGCATGCAACGACGTCACTTCTTGAAGAATGCCGCTGCCGCCCTGGCCGCGCTTGGTTTACCGGCGGTGCCGCAGTGGGCATTGGCAGCCAAGGCCGTGGGACTGCGTCGGCTCGGTCAGCCGCAACCGTTCGACTACGCCTGGCTCAAGGGGCAGGCGCGTGCGTTGGCTGCCACGCCGTACAAGAGCCACAAGCAGGTGCTGCCCGGCCCGCTGGAGGCACTGAACTGGGATCAGTATCAATCGATCCGCTACCGCCAGGACCACGCGTTGTGGGCAGATGGCAATGGCAAGTTCCAGGCGAAGTTCTTCCACCTAGGCCTGTATTTCCATACACCGGTACACATCTACGACATCGTCGACGGCAAGGCGCAGCAACTGGCTTACGACCCGGCTGCGTTCGATTACGGCAGCAGTGGGCTGGGCGGCAAGCAGTTGCCTAAGGATCTGGGTTTTGCCGGCTTCCGCCTCAACACGCGCAAGGACACCGACCGAGACTTTGCGGCATTTCTGGGCGCGAGCTATTTCCGCGCGGTGGGCAAGGAAGGCCAGTACGGACAGTCGGCACGCGGGCTGGCGATCGATACCGGCACCGGTGGACCGGAAGAATTTCCGGACTTCATCGCCTATTACCTGGAACAACCGGCCGACGATTCGGACACCGTGGTGGTGTATGGCCTGCTGGATTCGCCCAGCGTTGCCGGCGCCTACCGCTTTGCCATCACCAATGGCGATGTGCTGGTGATGGATATCGACAGCGCGTTGTACCCGCGCAAGGCCATCGAGCGACTGGGCATCGGCCCGTGCACCAGCATGTACCAGGTCGGCGAAAACGATCGCCGCATGGACTGGGACTGGCGGCCGGAGATCCACGACACCGACGGCCTGGCGATGTGGACCGGTGGCGGTGAATGGATCTGGCGGCCGCTGTGCAATCCGCCGCAGCTGCGTTTCAACATGTTTATGGATGAGAACCCGCGCGGCTTCGGGCTGCTGCAGCGCGATCGCAACTTCGACCACTACCAGGACGACGGCGTGTTCTACGAGAAGCGCCCGTGCCTGTGGGTGGAGCCCAAGCGTGGTTGGGGCAAGGGCTCGGTACAACTGGTCGAGATCCCGACCGTGGACGAGACCTTCGACAATATCGTGGCGTTTTGGAATCCGCAGGCCAAACCGCAGCCGGGGCAGGAGCTGTTGATGGGCTACCGGCTGCACTGGGGCGCGCAGCCGCCGGCCAGTTCGCCACTGGCGCATTGCGTGGCCACCCGCACCGGGCTGGGGGGTATCGTCGGGCAGAAGCGCAGCCACTTCTCATGGCGGTTTGCGGTGGATTTCGCCGGAGGCGAGCTGCCGGCCCTGGTCAATGAGGCGAAGACCAAGGTCGAAGCGATGATCCAGGTGTCGCGCGGCACCACCGAAATCGTTTCGGCACGCCCGTTGCACGAGCTCAAGGGCTACCGGGCGATGTTCGACCTGGTGCCGCCGGACGAGGGCACCCAGCAGATCGACATCCGCCTGTACCTGCGCGCCAACGGCAAGCCGTTGACCGAAACCTGGCTCTATCAGTGGACACCGCCACCGGCGAGTGAGCGCAAGCTTTACTGAGTTTGCAAGGCGGGTATGCGGAACGTGTGTGCTGCCGTTCCGCGCGGGTGCTGCAGTCTTCGATCGTCGCGGTGATGCGTTGAGTTGTGGCGCGTTGCCAGGGTATTACGCGGTAGGCATTGGCTATCTGCGGGTATGAGGAGTGATATCCGAACGCCGGCGGTGTCGTGAGCACTGTTCGATGGCACTCTGTTGGCAGCGGCGACGCAGGACGTCTGGGACAATAGGGCGATCGATGCGCGCTGCGCCTGGCGCGCGGTGTGCCTTGCGCATGGCAGCCAAGGATGGGCGTTCGGACAACAAAGCGATCAAGCAATGCCGCACTGCAGGAGTGCTCAGGGGCGTGAGTGCGAGTCGTGTGCTACGTTGCGGATGCACCACAGGGCGCTCCAGAGCCGGGGTAACCTGATGAGTCGGCCGAGCTGGCACTGCGGCCCACCGTAGGCGGCACGTCATCGTGGTGCGCGGCATGACGACCGCGGCGATGCCACATCGCGGCTGTGGGGACTGACTTCGATACGCCGCGCCTGCCAGGATGACCGCAGTCGGTTGGTCGACGCGCTCAGGCCAGCGTCGTGCCGTTGATCAGTTGCAGGCGCGTACGCGGCCGTGCGCAGGACAACTCCACGCGGAAGCAGGTGCCGTTCTTGCCGCTGGTGATGCGCAGCTCACCCTGGTGCGCCTGTGCGATCTGCGCGGCCATATGCAGTCCCAGATCCACGCCCGGTACCGCGCGGCCGCCGCTGTGCACGTGCGTGGAGGCATGCAGCACATCCAGCCGGCGTGGATCGATGCCGTCGAGATTGCAGACCTCAAGCCGTAGACGACCCTGCTCGGTGACCGCCACCGCCTTGATCAGCGAACTCTGCTGGCCCTGTACCACTGCGTTGATCATCATGCTGCCGAACATCTGCGCCAGCCGCACCGCATCGCCGTGCACCGGCTCGTCGATGGCCACATGCGTGGACAGCACCTGATTGGGGTAGGCGGCGCGGGTTTCGTCCACCACTTGCGAGAGCGCGTCGGACAGGTCGCTGCCATTGCCGTAGTCCAGCTGCAGCCAGTCGCGCTCGATACCGCGGGCGAAATCGCAGGCGAAGTCGATCAGCTCTTCCATGCGCTGCAAGCTGCGCTGCATCGAACGAATGGCGCCGCCCTGGCGCTGGTTGATCGGGTCGATGGCGAGCATGTCCACCACAGCGTGCATGGACTGCAGCGGATTGCGCAGGTCGTGCCCCAGGATGCCGATGAATTCTTCGCGCAGCCGTGCCGAGGCGCCGGCGCGACCGAGCTCGCTACGGGCACGCTGCGATTCCTGCGCACTCTCCTCGGCGCGTTGCTCGGCCTGGATCTGCGCCGCCAGCAGCTGCGCCAGCAGCTCGACCTTCTCCACCAGCTGCCGGTCCATGAGCCGCGGCAGCGGATCCAGCGCGCACAAGGTGCCGAACACGCTGCCATCGTTGAAGCGGATCGGCACCGAGACGTAGCTTTCGAAGCCGTACAGCCGCGGCGAAGGATGGTCGCGGTAGACCGGGTCGTCCGAAGCGTGGCCGAACCAGACCGCGTTGCCCCTGACCCGCACGCTGTCGCAGAACGTGGTGGCCAGCGGCAGTTCGTCGCCAGGCACCAGACCGAAGGCCAGTTCGTCGCGCACCTGGCAGGTGATCCAGCGCGCCTCGGTCACGCGCGCGACCGCGGCAAAGCCCATGCCGGTCAGACGAGTGAGGATGTTCAGGACATCGGGGACCGAAGAGAGTCGGCCAACGCGCGCGATGTCGGCGCGGAGCTCAGCGGGAAGCGGACCCATACATTGCCTCCCGAGAAGTGGATGGTCACCAGTTTACAGGACAGCAGTCGGGCCTGGTTGGGCATCCGGTTGATGCCATACAGGTATCACGATACGCCTGTCGGCCGACGTCGGCGATGCGGCCGCACCCGCATGCCCGCGAAGATCTAGCGATGCCGATGAACCATATAGTTGGGAATGCGACGTCGCGGCGGCCGTAAGCGTTCCTGATCGGCGTCGCCCTGCGCCTGCTCGGCGCGGCAGCTGGCCGATGAGGCGACAACCTAGCTGCCTGCAGCCGGCAACGGCAGGGCGATCTGCAACGGGTCGATGCGGCCTTCGCCACGCATGATCTTCTTGAACTCGGCGCGGCTGACCGAGACGTAGCGCTCGTTGCCGCCGATCTCCACCTGCGGGCCATCCTGTACGGCATGGCCGTGCGCATCCACGCGGACGGTCATGGTCGCCTTGCTGCCGCTGTGGCAGATGGTCTTGATCTCTTCCAGTTCGTCGGCCCAGGCCAGCAGGAACTGGCTGCCTTCGAACAGCTCGCCGCGGAAATCCGTGCGCAGGCCGTAGCAGAGCACCGGAATGCGCAGCCGGTCGACCACCTCGCTCAATTGCCAGACCTGTGCGCGGCCAAGGAATTGCGCTTCGTCCACCAGCACGCAATGCAGCGGCCCGTCGGCAGCGATGTCGCGTTCGACCAACTGTTGCAATTGGGTGCTGCGGTCGAACGTGCGCCCGTCCGCCCGCAGGCCGATCCGCGAGGCGACCACGCCGCTGCCGGCGCGGTGATCGAGCTTGGGCGTGAGGATCAGCGTGCGCATGCCGCGCTCGCGGTAGTTGTGCGCCGACTGCAGCAAGGTGGTGGTCTTGCCGGCATTCATCGCCGAATAGTAGAAGTAGAGCTTGGCCATGGCGCGATTTTAGCGGGCCGGGCGGGCGGATGCGGAAGCCCGCTGCTGTCTGGCATGGCCGGCCGATGCTGCACCAGAACCGCGCCGCCGCGTTCTGCGAACGCGCTGCGGCAACCCTGGCGCTTCCCGGCGCCACATGAACCCGCTGCGCCGGCCAGCCGTTGCCCGCCCCGGTACAATGGCGCGCTCTGTCGGAAGCCTCTATGCACGGTCTCAATCCCCCGCAAAGCGCCGCGGTGCTGCACTGCGAAGGTCCCTTGTTGGTGCTGGCCGGTGCCGGCAGCGGCAAGACGCGCGTGATCGTGGAGAAGATCGCGCACCTGATCGCCACCGGGCGCTACCCGGCCAAGCGCATCGCCGCGATCACCTTTACCAACAAATCGGCCAAGGAAATGCGCGAGCGTGTGGCCAAGCGCATCCGCGGCGACGGCGCCGACGGCCTGACCATCTGCACCTTCCACGCGCTGGGCCTGAAGTTCCTGCAGATCGAGCATGCCGCGGCCGGCCTGAAGCGCGGGTTTTCGATCTTCGATTCGGACGATGCCGCCGCGCAGATCAAGGACCTGATGCATGGCGCCAAGCCCGATGCGATCGAAGACGCCAAGAACCTGATCTCGCGCGCCAAGAACGCCGGGCAGTCGCCGGAGCAGGCGATGGCCGCGGCACGCAGCAACCGCGAGAAAGAAGCCGCCAGTCTGTACGAGCGCTACCAGGCGCGGCTGACCACCTTCAATGCGGTGGACTTCGACGATCTGATCCGCCTGCCGGTGCAGATCCTGGAAGCCAACGAAGAGATCGTGATGGGCTGGCGCGAACGCATCGGCTACCTGCTGGTGGACGAATGCCAGGACACCAACGATGCGCAATACCGGCTGCTGAAAATGCTGGCCGGCCCGCGCGGCAACTTCACCTGCGTGGGCGACGACGACCAGAGCATCTACGCCTGGCGCGGCGCCAACCCGGAAAACCTGCAGCAGATGGGGCGCGATTATCCGGCGCTGGAAATCATCAAGCTGGAGCAGAATTACCGCTGCTCCAACCGCGTGCTGCGCGCGGCCAACGCCTTGATCGCGCATAACCCGCACGAGCATCTGAAAACGCTGTGGAGCGACCAGGCCGACGGCGAACGCATCCGCGTGTGGGAGTGCCGCGACAGCGAGCACGAGGCGGAAAAGGTAGCCGCCGAAATTTCGTTCCTGGGCACCGCCAAGCAGGTGCCGTGGAGCGATTTCTGCATCCTGTTCCGCGGCAATTTCCAGTCGCGGCCGCTGGAAAAGGCGCTGCAGTTGTTGCGGGTGCCGTATCACCTGACCGGCGGCACGGCGTTTCTGGAGCGGCAGGAGGTCAAGGATCTGCTGTCGTGGCTGCGCCTGATCGTCAACCCGGACGATGACGCTGCCTTCCTGCGTGCGGTGCAGTCGCCCAAGCGCGAAGTGGGTGCGACCTCGTTGGCGCGACTGGCGGAGCTTGCCAGCGGCAAGTCGGTGCCGATGTCGCGTGCGGCAGAGTCGATGGGCGCATTGCAGCAGCTGCCGCCGCGTGCGGCCAATGGCCTGAGCGCGTTCACCGACATCCTGCGCGAGATGCGCCAGCACTCCACCAGCATGCCGGCGGGCGAACTGGTACGCATGCTGGCCGACAAGTCCGGCATGCTCAACGACCTGCGCAACCAGTCCAAGGACGAAACCGGTTTCCAGCGCCGCAAGCGCAACCTGGACGAATTGGCCGAGTGGTTCGAAGGTGGGCCGCGCGGCGCCAGCGCCAGCGATCTGGCTGCGCAGCTGGCGCTGTTGTCGCGCAACGACAAGGACGATGGCGGCAACCAGGTGCGCATGATGACCATGCATGCGTCCAAGGGCCTGGAATTCCGCTATGTGTTCATCGTGGGCTGCGAAGACGGTGTGCTGCCGCACGAAGTCAGCCTGGAAGAAGGCAATCTGCAGGAAGAGCGCCGCCTGTTGTACGTGGGCATCACCCGCGCCAAGCAGCAGTTGTGGATGAGCTACAGCAAGCTGACGCGCAAGTTCGGCGAGCATGTGCGGTTGAAGCCGAGCCGGTTCTTCGATGAGATTCCGGCAGCGGAGCTGCAGCGCGATGGCGCCGACCCGGTGGCCGATGCCGAGCGCAAGAAGGAACGCGCCAGCGCGGGGTTGGCGGCGATCCAGGCATTGTTCGATTGAGGTCGACTGAGCCGCGCGGGCAGCTTTGTGCCACGTGCATCAAGAGGTGAGCCTGGCAGGCGAGACGGCGATGGGCGTCAGCCGGAGGCACTGCTGGTGAGTGCGTGGCACACATCGGCGGCGAATCGCGCCTGACACTTCGCCTCCCGGGCCGGCTGCCCCGCGCGGTACGCGTGCGCAAGGGTGGAGCGCATCGTGGACGTACCGGCCGTGATGTGCTGGCGGTCAGGCGTGCATCGATGCCCAGTCTTGCCGCTCGACGTGCGCACGACGCGCTGAGGCACGCGACCTGCAACAGACGCGGGATAGCCTGGCATGCATGCCAGGCATGATCGCTCGCACCGTCGCTGGAACGGCGCAAGGCTGGAGCGCTGCTGGCCAGTCAAGCGAGCCGGCAACGTGCCGGTGGCCGGCAAGACGCACCGGTGGTGCACGCCGGTTGCACCACCCAACCGGAGTGACATCGCCAACCGTGCGCGTAATGCAGCGTGGCCATGCGTGCTGTCGTCAGGCTTGCCAGTGCCACTGCCGCGCGGCAATCTGAGATTCCCGCCAACGGAGTGCACCGTGACCGTCATCCTCGAAACCGCACGCGTGCGCTTGCGTCTGCTCGATCCCGAGCACGATGCCGAGGCGATGCTGGCGCTGGTCAACGATCCTGCGTTCATTGCCGGCATCAACGACCGCGGTATCCGCACCCGCGCGCAGGCACGCGAGCATGTGCGCGAATGGGCGCAGGCGCATCAGCAACAACACGGCTTCGCGCACTGGGCGCTGGAAACGCGCGAGGCAAGCACCTTCATGGGCACCTTGGGCCTGTTGTGCCGCGAGACCTTGCCGGTGCCGCATATCGGCTTTGCGCTGTTGCCCGCGTATCGCGGCAAGGGCTATGTGACCGAAGCCGGGCGTGCGGTGCTGGAGCATGCACGCCAGGTACTGGGATTGACGCAAGTGTGCGCGATCGTCTCGCCAGGCAATGCGGAGTCGATCCGCGCACTGGAGGCGCTGGGGCTGCGCTACGACAGCCTGCGGATGCTGAGTCCCGGCACCGAGGCCGCGGCGTACTACACGATCGACCTCGGCCCTGGTGGCGTGGACAGCTGAGCGGCGCTGCGTCACCCTGCCGGCTGTTTTCCACCGCACAGGCAGGCCTGCATGGTACTGTTGGTCAACGCCTATTCCACGCTGCGCACGTTGCTGTGGCTGGACTTTTTGCCGCAGGCCGCCGTGCACCATCGCGACCACGCCGACCCGGAACTGGCCGCGTATCCGCATGGGTTTGTCGGCTATGTGAATCAGACCGGCGATGGCCAGATGACCCAGGCGCGCTATCACCTGATGCGGCATGTGCAGCGAGTGCGCCAGCACTTCAGCTTCGAGGTGGACGATGCGGCGTTCGGCGCGTTGGCGCAGTGGGCCGAGCAGGCCAATGCGGTGTGCTTCCTGGCCGACGGCAGCGTGCGCGACCCGCAGGGCCGGGCGCTGATCAGCCAGGTCACGCGCGCGGCCTTCCTGCAGCGTTGCCAGCATTGCGCCAGCGCGGCGTGCGCCACAGCGTGGGCATGGTGGCCGCGCACGCGCACATGGACGAGATCGAGGCGCTACGCGCGGCCTTGCCCGACACCACGCCGATGTGGCTCAACGCCTTCGATCCACGCCCGGCGGACTACTACACGCCCGAGCAGGTGCAGCGCTTGAGCCGGATCGATCCGTACGTCGGCTACAACCTCACTCCGCCGCCCAGCTTCGGCGCGCCCTGCCTGACCGGGGAATCGGTGCTGTGGGTGGATGGCGACGGCACCGTGCGGCGCTGCAACTTCGTCGACACGCCGCTGGGCAATCTCTACGACGGCAGTTTCGCGGCGCAGCTGCGTGCGCGCAGCTGCCCGAACACGCGGTGCGATTGCTTCATCGGCTACGTGCATCGGCCTGACCTGCCGTTCCAGGCCGACTACGCGGGCGGGATGCTGGAACCGGTGCCGGCGACGGCGTGATCCGGCCAGTACCGACCGCTGATTTGCCCGGACGCGACTCACGGCTGGCAGGTAGTGAACCAAGAACTGGCGCGCAGTGACCGCAGTACGCGCGTGGTCCGTGCTGCAGCAAGCATCGGTCGCGCGTGGTTGGCGGCTGCGCAGGCTGCTCGCTCCTCGCGCTTACTCGCCCAGGCGGGTAAGCAGCCCGGTGACCTGCTCGCGCAGTTCCTGCAGCTGGTCTTCCAGGCTCTGCACCCGCGCTTCCAGGGCAGCGGTGTCGGCGCCGCGCGGCGCGCTCTCGCGCGTTGCAGCTGCGGCCTGCAGCGCGTCGAGATCCAGCTCGCCGCTGAGCAGATGCATGTAACGGTCTTCGCGCTGGCCGCTGGCACGCGGCAATTGCACCGCAAGGCCGCGCTGGATCAGACGGTCCAGGTGATGGCGCACATCGTCGGCATCGTTGAAGCGCGCCAGCCGCTCGCTGCGCGCGAACAGCTCGCCCAATGTCTGCGGCCCGCGCAGCAGCAGCAGGCCGATCAACGCCACCTGCTGGCGGGTCAGGTCCAGCACGCTGCCCAGCTTGTGCTCGTAACGTTCGGCGCGCGAGGAGAACTGCTGGCGCACCAGCCCCAGCGTTTCCAGCTGGCGCAGCGCGTGATGCACCACGCCGGTCTGCAGATTCAGCACCGGCTCGCGCGCGGTCTTCTGGTTGGCGGCTACCTGCGCGGCGTTGACGGTGAGCGGGTAGGCGTCCGGGGTGGTGGCCTCTTTTTCGATCAGGCAGCCAAGCACGCGGGCCTGGGCGGTATCGAGGACGGGCGGGGAAGGTGCATCTGTCATGGGGGCGACTCCGGGGCAATCAGCGCACAAGCATATGCCGATCCTGCATCGGCGTTCTTCAGGCCGCGATCCCATGGAGGGCGACCAGAGCGGCAACGGGATCGAGGCGGCCGTCAGTCGTTGAAGGCGCATGAAGCACGCGGGCATCGCCAGCAAATGCCGCAGTGGCCACGTCGCCGTGCGTGCGCACGCGCCGCTGCCGTCAGTCGGAGCGGGCGGTGCGGCGCGAACCCGCTAAAATCGCGGTCTCCATTGCCGCTCCTGTCCTGGTGGATGCCATGCGCCCCTCGCTTTACGCCCCGTTGTCCCTGCTCGCCTGCACCGCGCTGGCCCTGAGCGCCTGCAAACCCGGCGACAAGGAGCTGGCGCAGCGCGCGCAGGGCGCCGCCGTATCCGCCAATGCGGCCGCCGGCGCCGCCGCAGCCAAGACTGCTACGCCGCCCGTAGCCGCCACCGCGCCGGCCGGCGACGACAACCTCAACGCGGTGCTGTGGATGCAGCGCTCGGAGGAATACCGCGCGGTGGCCGAGCAGACCTACCGCGCCGCTGCCGACACGCTGGACGCTGCGCTCAAGCAACCCAACTGGGACGCGCTGGTGCCCGAGGAGCGCGGCAATGCCGCCACCGGGCTGAAGCCGGCGGTGGTGCTGGACGTGGACGAGACGGTGCTGGACAACTCGCCCTACCAGGCGCGCCTGCTGCGCGACGGCAAGGAATACGACGAGCTGAGTTGGGACCAGTGGGTGGCGGAGAAGAAGGCCATCGCGATCCCGGGCGTGGTGGATTTCGCCAAGGCCGCCAACGCCCGCGGCATCACCCTGCTCTACATCTCTAACCGCGCCGTGCACCTGAAGGACGCCACGCTGGCCAACCTGCGTAGCGTCGGGTTGCCGGTGGCCGATGACAGCGTGTTTCTGGGCCTTGGCACCGTGGTCCAGGGCTGCGAGCAGAACGGCAGCGAGAAGAACTGCCGCCGCCAGCTGGCCGGGCAGACCTACCGCGTGCTGATGCAGTTCGGCGACCAGCTGGGCGATTTCGTGCAGGTCACCGCCAACACCAGCCAGGCCCGTGGCGCGCTGCTGCAGCGGTACCACGACTGGTTCGGCGAGCGCTGGTGGATGCTGCCCAATCCCAGCTATGGCGGCTGGGAGCCGGCGCAGTTCAACAACGATTATTCGCAACCCTGGCAGACCCGCCACGACGCCAAGCGCGCCGCACTGGAGCTTGCACGATGAGCCGTCCCCCGTTAGCCCTGGCCGCGCACGAGCGGCTGATCTTCGCGCTGGACGTGCCCGGCCACGATGAAGCAATCGCGTGGGTCGACCGGCTGGGCGAGTCGGTGGCGTTCTACAAGATCGGCATGGAGCTGCTGGCCTCCGGCGAGTATTTCCACGTGCTCGATGCGCTGGCCAAGCGCAACAAGCGCGTGTTCGTCGACCTGAAATTCTTCGACATCCCCGCCACCGTGGCCGGCACCATCGCCCGCCTGTCGCAGTGGCCGGTGAGCTATTGCACCGTGCACGGCTGGCATGCCGGCATGCTGCAGGCCGCCGCCGAGGCCAACCAGGGCGACATGCGCCTGCTCGCAGTGACCGTGCTGACCTCGATGGGCCGCCCGGACCTGGCCGCGATGGGCATCGACCGCGAACCGGTGGACGTGGTGGTGGAGCGCGCGCTGGCTGCCCAGGCCGCGGGCATCGACGGGGTGATCGCCTCCGGCCAGGAAGCCGGCCCGATCCGCCGCGCCACCGGCCCGGCCTTTTCGATCGTCTGCCCGGGCATCCGCCCCGGCGGCCCGGTTGGCGACGACCAGCAGCGCACCGTGGGCGTGGCGCATGCCTTTACCGATGGCGCCGATGCGATTGTCGTCGGCCGCCCGATCCGCCTGGCTGACGACCCCGCAGCCGCTGCCACCGCCATCCAGGCCGAGATCCGCGCGGCAGTGATGCAGCACCGGGACTGAGCGGCAGTCATTCAGCCATTCCGATTTGGCGATATAAATCAATCGCTTAAGTCGGAATAATTAAAGCATTGCTTTAATGTGAAAGTCTCGTTAACATGCCGGCATCCGATGTCAGTCGGAAGCTGTGCCACTCATTGTCCACCGGGCGTGTCCCGGTTTTCGAAGGGATCGGACCTTGTGCCCGATCCTTTTTTTTGGCGAAGCTTCAGGCGGTGGTTCGGCGCGCGCGGATTGCTACCGCCTGGTGCACACGGCGGCGGCCGAGGCGACCTTGCGCATCGCCCGCCATGCCGTTCGGGTACCTGTCCGATGATGCGCGGGCATTGCCTTCGGGGCGCTTGCCGCTCGGTCATCGCGCTTACCGTATCGCTGGCGCCTTGCAATAGCGGTCGATGAATTGCTGGTGGCTCGGCATCACGTCCACGCAATGGCTGATGGTCTGCGCCACGCTGGCCAGGAAGCCCTTGGCGTCGGTATCCGGCACCTGGTCCACCAGGGGGTGGTAGCCCTGCGGCAGGACGCCCTGGCCCACCAGCACCTGCACCCAGCTGATCTCGGCGAACATCTCCTCGGCATTGCGGTAGAAGCGCCCGCTGTCGCGGAACAAGTCCAAGGTGGTTCGTAGTTCCGGGGTGATCGGCATCTGGCGGCAGTGCCGCCAGAACGCGCTGTCGTCGCGCTCGGTGGCGTGGTAGTGCAGCAACAGGAAATCGCGGATGCGGTCGAACTCGAATGCCAGCCGGTCGTTGTAGCGCTGCGCCAGCACCGGGCTGATGCCCTCGCGCGGAAACAGCTCCAGCAACCTGGAAATGCCGGACTGGATGAGATGGATGCTGGTCGATTCCAGCGGCTCCAGAAAACCGCTGGCCAAGCCCAACGCGACCACGTTGCGGTTCCAGCACTGCTTGCGCCGCCCGGTGGTAAAGCGCAGCGGGCGTGGGTCGGCCAGCGGCTTGCCATCCAGATTGGCCAGCAAGGTGGCGGCGGCTTCGTCGTCGCTGATGTGCGCGCTGCAGTACACATAGCCGTTGCCGGTGCGATGCTGCAGCGGAATGCGCCATTGCCAACCGGCCGCGCGCGCGGTGCAGCGCGTGTAGGGCGTGGGCGGGCCGACCTTTTCGCAGGGCACCGCCAGTGCACGATCGCACGGCAGCCAATGGGTGAAGTCGTGGTAGCCGGTGTGCAGGGCGTCTTCGATCAACAGCCCGCGAAATCCCGAGCAATCGATAAACAGGTCGCCGGCGATTACCTGGCCCGACGCCAGGTGCAGCGCCACCACGTTGCCCGATTCCGGATGCAGCTGCACCTGCTCCACCATGCCTTCGACACGCGTGACGCCGCGTGCCTCGGCAAACCCGCGCAGGAAGCGCGCGTACAGCGCGGCATCGAAGTGATACGCGTAGGCAATATTGGCCAGCGGCGAGGTGGCCGGCACATCGCCGGCCGAGGTCATGAACTTGCCGCGCGCGGCGGCCATGGTATTGAGCGTGTACGCACCCAGCGGCTGCGCCGTGCCGCGCAGCTGTTGCTTGATCCAGTATTGATGGAACGGCAGCAGCCCGAGCGGATGCCCGATCTGGGTACCGAAGCCGTGGATGTACGCTGTGCCGGGGCGCTGCCAGTCGACGAACGCGATGCCGAGCTTGAAGCTACCCTGGGTCTGGCGCACGAACTCGGCTTCGTCGATGCCGAGCAGGTTGTTGAAGGCCTTGATATGCGGCACGGTCGCTTCGCCCACACCGATGGTGCCGAGCTGTTCGGATTCGATCAGCTGCACGTTGAAGGTGGGCCCGAGCACGCGCGCGAAGGCGGCGGCCGCCATCCAGCCGGCGGTGCCGCCGCCGACGATGACGATGTTGCGAAGGAGAGCGGGAATCATGCCTGCATGTTCCTGAGGTGAGAGAAGACAGACAAACGAACGGGGCCAGCCGGCCCCGTTGCGAAAGATCCCCACGCGTGCAGCGCATGCGTGGGGAAGGCGCATCCATCAGAACTCTGCGCCGATCTCCAGCACCACGCTACGCGGCACATAGTTGATTTCGCCACTGGTGTTGATGGCGATGTCCGGATCGAACTGCCCGTTGCTGCCGAAGCCGTTGTAGGCGTAGGCGCTGTAGTTCTTGAAGTTGAACGCGTTGAGCAGGTTCACGCGCGCGTTGAGCTTGAAGTCGCCGACCACGGTGAACTCCTTGGTGGCCTGGAAATCCACCGTGCGGTAGCCCCAGATATCGCCACCGACCAGGAATTTGCCGCTGCCCGGCGGAGTGACGCCGACCTGTTGGCAGGTTGCGCCATCGGGATCGGTGAAGCCGAAGCAGGCGATCGTGTTGATCGGCTCGGGCGTTGCCAGCACCAGCTTGGCACCCAGCGTCACACCCCACGGGATATCGATCGAGCCGGAAGCCACGAAGCGGTGTGCAGCCACCGCATCGGACTTCACGAACGGATAGCCGCGAATGATGGCCTTGTCGAAGCCGTACGGCTCGTCGATGTTGCGGTTCTGGCGCGCGCTGGTGTGGGTGTAGGACAAGGTCAGGCCCCAACCGGAGTCCTTGGTATACGGCTTGTCGGCCGACAGCAGCACCTGGCTGTTGCGCTGTTCCAGGCCGTTGCTGCCCAGGATGGTGTTCTGGTAGCCGGGAACCGGCTCGCCCCACGGCACGTTGCCGTTCTGGAAATACGAACCATCCGGGTAACGGTTGATCAGGCCCATCGCAAAGCCGTCGTAGCTCAAAATGCGCTGGAAGGTCACATCGGTCAGCCAGTCGCCCACCTGATTGGTGATGCCGATGCTGTACTGATCGCTGTAAGGCGTCTTGAGCTTGTTGTTGAACATGAAAAGCTCGGCGCTGCCGCTGACATCAGGAATGGTATTGAGCTGGTCGATGCCGTTCAGATAACGGGGATCGAACGCGACACAGGGGCGATCCGCGCGATAGCACTGCTGGGTTGCCGGATTTTCGAAATACACCGCCACCGGCGACAACGCCGCCTTGCTGGTTTCCAGCGCCAGCTGCTCGAACAGGTTGCGGTCGTACGAACGCGCCGCACCGCCATGCACGATGGCGGCTTCGTCGCCGAAGATGTCATACGAGAAGCCGAAGCGCGGCGCCCAGGCATCCTTGAAGTTCTTGCGATTGTTGCCGGTGCTGATGTAGTCGGCCACGTTGATTCCGCTGGGCAGCAAGCGGTTGGCCCACGGCTGGCCGGGGTTTTCCGCATCGTTGGCATACAGCGCATCGACGAAGGCTTGCGAGGTAACGAAGTCGGTGTAGGCCGGAGTGTCTTCGTAATCCCAGCGCACGCCGATGTTGATCATCAGCTTGTCGGTGGCGGCCCAGTCGTCCTGCAGATAGATGCCGTACTGCTTGGACGGCGAGACCACCGTGGCGCGCTGGCCGGGCGTGGTGTACGGCGCGACGAAATCCACGCGATATGGCGTGGACTCCACGCTGCCACCGTTGACGCGATAGCTGAACTGCGGATTCAACGCCGCCGCATCCTGCGAGGTGAGCTCGATGTCCTTGTAGTTCACACCCATCTTGATGGTGTGTTCGCCATGCCACTGGAAGCTGGTGAAGGTCAGATCGTTCTGGAGAAACCAGCCTTTTTGACTCTTGCGCTGCGCATTGAGGCCGCCCGCCGATCCGGCGGTCAAAAAGGTCCGCTCATCGATATCGGTGGAGCCGGCACGTGGCTGGAAATAGGTGTAGATGATGCCGTTACCAAGCGTACGCGGGGTCGGATTGTTCTCCGAGTTTTCCGTGCCAACGATGAGCTCGTTGTACCAGTTGTCGGCACTGTGCTGCCAACGCAGGTTGGTGCGCTTGTCCTTGTTGATCTTGTCGGTGGCCTGCGTCAGCGTGTTGGTACCGCCGACGTTGGCGGTCTGTGTTTCGTCGCGGTAGATCGTGCTCAGCTCGATACGATCGCGATCGGTGGGTTCGAAATCGATCTTGCCGAAGAACAGGTCCTCCTCGAACGGCATATTGGCCGGGCCGTACTGGCTGGCTAGGTCGGACGGCAACTGATTGACGAAGGCGGCTGCTTCCGCGCTCGGCTGCACGCTCTTGGGCGCCACGTTCTCCTTGCCCTCGTAGGCAACGAAGAAATGCATGCGGTCCTGGATGAGCGGCCCACCCAACGCAAATCCGTATTCCTTGGTCTGCGAATCGATCTTGCCGTTTTGTTCCTCGTCGGGACGCGTGTCGCGCAGATCCTGATCGGTGTAGCGGTAGAACGCTTCGCCGTGGAACTCGTTGGTGCCGGACTTGGTGGCCGCGGTAATCGCCGCGCCACTGATCTGGCCGTATTCGGCCTTGTAGTTGGACGTGATCACCTTGTACTCGCCGATGGCGAGCTGCGGGAACGGGTTGCCTTGTGTGTCGCTCTGGCCGGCCACGCCGCCGCTGCGCACGTAGCTCTTCTGGCCCACGCCATCGATGTACAGATTACCGGCGCTGGCGTTGGACGCACCGCCGCGCAGCTTGGTGTTGCCGTTGCCGTCCACCTGAAACACCATGCCCGGCACGGTATCGGCGAACTCCAGGAAGTTACGCGTGGCCTGCGGCAATTGCTGGATCTGCCGCGCGCTGATGGTGTTGCCCACTTCGGAGGTCTTGACGTCGCGAATCATCGGCGCGCTGACCGTCACCGTGTCCAGCGTGGTCGCATCGCCGGCCGGTGCGGTCGCCGTCTCGGTGCCGAGATCGACGGTGGCGCTGGAGGCCACCGACAGGGTCACCGTGCGGCTGACGCCGTTGGATTCGACGGTGTAGGTGCCCGGCTGCAGACCGACGATGGTGTAGTTGCCGTTCGCATTGACCGGCGCGCGACGCACCGAGCCGGTGGCCAGATTGGTGACGACCACTTCGCTGCCGCTCTGCGCGGAGGCGACCTGTCCGCGCAACGTGGCATTGCTGGACTGGGCCATGGTTGGCGTGGTGGCGAACAACGAGGCGGCCAGGGCGCAGCACAACAGGCTGCGCACCGGCAGGATGGAGACGGTGCGGTGATTCTTCATGACTTTCCCCCTCCCAGGGGTAAGGCGCGACGCAGTGCAGTGACTGGCGCGTTGGGTTGATGCTTTGGTGTGGAACACGGGAACGGCAGGCAACAACAGCCGAATGGCTGCAAGAACGACAAAGGTCTACGGTGACGGGCGGCTGCTCCTTCAGGCACGGGTCGAGACGGGGAAAGCATTGGCGGCGCGTGGCCGATACGGCGCATCGGCATGCAACGGGCGTTGCAATCATCAGCGGCGGCCCAGGGCGAATGCCATGCACGATGGCCAGCACAGGCGGCATCCCTGTGCTGGCATTGCTGGCGACCCTGTTTGTTGAGAGCAGCTGACAAATCACCTGCACAGCTGCGAGGCGGGCGTGGTCGTTACTCAGAATCGGCATGTACCACGCATACGGCCCGGTTCTGAGCGCGCCGTCCTCGCCTGACGACTGCTCGCTACGTGTGTCAGCCGCTTCTGGCGACTTACCAGATGATGCGCGCGCTCAGGAACAGGCTGCGTGGCGGGGTGGACATGGCGCCGTATTGGTTGATGCTCACGCGCGGGTCGTAGACGCCGCCCTGGCCCCAATCGATGGCGTACTGGTCGTAGTTGCGGAAGTTCAATGCGTTGATCAGGTCGCCGCGCACCTGCACGGTTACCGCATCGGTGACGTGCATGTCCTTGGACAGCGACAGATCCAGCTGGCGGGTGCCGAAGATGTCGCCGCCGGCCAGGAACTTGCCGCCGGGCGCATCTACCGAGACCACACGGATGTTGTTCGAAGGTGGGCCGCCATACAGGTCGTAGGACACCGCTTCGTTGCGCGGTGGCACCGTGGCCAGGGTCAGCTTGGCCGAGGCGCTGATGCCCCAGAACAGATCGTAGATGCCGGTGACCACCAGGCGGTGGCGCGGGACCGAGTTCAGATCCAGGAACGGATAATCGGCGATGGTGGCCGCGTCGAAGCCGTACTGCTCGTCGTTGCCGCGGTTGCCGCGTGCGCGCGAGAACGTATACGCCGCGGTCAGGCCCCAGCCGCTTTCCTTGGTGTAGGCCTTGTCGGTGGACAACAGCAGCTGCGCGGTCTTGGTCTCCACTCCGTTGTTTCCGATGATCAGCGAACCGAAACCGGGCGGGGTCTGGGTCCACGGCTGGCCGCCGGCCTGGAAGAAGTCGCCATTCGGGTAGCGGTTGCCCAGGGTCAGGATCAGGCCGTCCTGGCTATGGATGTAGGACACCGTGGCCGAGTTGCTCCACTCGCCCACGCGGGTGCGCAGGCCCAGCGAGTACTGGTCCGAATACGGCGTCTTCAGATCGTTGTTGAGCAGGTCGATCTCGCCGTTGCGCACGCGCGCATCGACCAGGCCGGCCAGGCTGTCCGGGTTGCTGAGATAGGCCGGATTGAAGTTGGTGCAGGTGCCCGGCGCCGGCGTGCAGCCGGAGGATTCGACAAAGCGGATGGTGTACTGCGACAGTGCCGACTTGACCTGTTCCAGGCCCATGATGTCGAACAGATTGCGGTCGAAGCTGCGCCCGGCACCACCGAACAGCACCAGCGATTCGTCGCCGCGGAAGTCGTAGGAGAAGCCCAGGCGCGGCGCGAAGTTGTTGTTGTCCTGTTTGCGATTGCGGCCGTTGCTGATGTAGTCGTTGATGTCCACGCCGCCCTTGGCCAGTTGTTCGGCATAGGTGGCGCTGACGGCCGGGTCGGTGCCGGGGCCGTTCAAGGCGGCGATCACTTCCGGCGGGGTCACGTTGTCCAGGTAGGACGGGATCTTTTCGCCGTCCCAGCGCACGCCCAGGTTCAACTGCAGCTTGTCGTTGACGTCCCAATCGTCCTGAATGTACAGGCCCAGCTGTTTGCTGGTGGTGGTCACCGACGGTGCGGCGCCGGCGAACGGCAGGTTGAAGCGCACCTGGTACGGAATCGCGCCCGTGCCCTGGCCATCGTTGACCGCGTAGAAGAACGACGGGTTGACGGTGGAATTCTCGCTCTGGGTCAGTTCCACTTCCTTGTACTTCACGCCCATCTTGATCACGTGGCTGCCGTGCCAGTCGATGCTGTTGAAGGTCAGGTCGTTCTGGAAACTGGGGCCTTTCTGGCCCTTGCGCTGGATCGCCAGGCCGCTGGTGGCGCCGTCGTTGATCAGCACATCGTTCTCGGCGATGCCGCGCGTATACACGCTCTGGCTGCCGATGGTGTAGGCGGTGGGATTGAACAGCACGTCCTCGTAGGAGATGCGCGCCTCGTTGACATAGGTTTCGCCAAAATGTTGCCAGCGCAGGTCGTAGCGCTCTTCGGAATTGAGATTGATCTTGGCGGCGATGGCGGTGTTGCGGTCACCCACGCTGTCGCGGCTTTCTTCGTCGCGGACCTTGGCGGTGAGCTCCAGGCGGTCGTTCTCGCCGATGTCCCAATCGATCTTGCCGAAGTACAGGTCTTCGTTGAACGGACGGGTCACCGAGCCCAGGCGGCCCTGCACGCCGGCCGGCAGGTCGTCGCTCAACACGCTGAAATTGTCCGGCACCGAGACCGGGTTGGCCGACACCTCGAAGCCCTTGCCTTCGTAGCTGAAGAAGAAGTGCGCCCTGTCCTTGACGATCGGGCCGCTCAACGCGAAGCCGTACTCGTCCTGGTGGGTCTTGCGCTTGCTGCCGTCGGCATTGGGCGCGCCGGCGCGCTCGTCGGCCTGGCGCGCGCGGAAATCGGTATTGGTGGTGCGCCCGAAGATCTCGCCGTGGAACTCGTTGCCGCCGGATTTGGTGGACGCCACGATCGCCGCCGAGCCCACCTGATCGAACTCGGCCTTGTAGTTGGAGGTGATGACCTTGTATTCGCCGATCGCCAGCTGCGGGAATGGGTTGCCCGCGCTCTGCTGCTGGCCGGAGACGCCGCCGAACAGGTAGCTCTTCTGGCCCACGCCGTCGATGTAGACATTGACCGCCGAGCTGGCCTGCGCACCGCCGCGGATACGGCTATTGCCGTTGGCATCGGTCTCGAACTGCATGCCCGGCACGGTGTCGGCGAACTCCAGGAAGTTGCGCGTCAGCTGCGGCACGGTGCTGATCTGCTTGAGCGAGATGTTGGTGCCCACCTCGGAGGTCTTGACCTCCTGCAGCGTGGTGGCGGTGACCTTGACCGTGTCCAGGGTGGTGGCGGTACCGTCGGCGGCCGGCACTGCCGCCTGGCCGCCGGCGCCCAGATCCAGACTGACCGACGAGGCCACCGACAAGGTCACCGTCTTCTCCGTACCCGGGCCCGCATCCACCTTGTAGGTCCCCGGCGGCAGACCGACCAAGGCATAACTGCCGTCCGCCCCGGTGACCACGCGTCGGGTGGCGCCAGTGGCGACATTGGTCGCGGTCACCGTGGTCCCGGCCTGGGACGCGGCCACCTGTCCGCGCAGGGTGGCGTTGCTGGACTGGGCCATGGCCGGGGCGGCGGCTAGCAACGAAGCGGCGAGGGCACAGCACAGCAGGCTGCGCGCCGGCAGGATGGAGACGGTACGGTAGGTCTTCATGACTTCCCCCTCCCAGGGGTCAGGCGCGTACCGGCGAAATGGTCGGCGTTGCGCGGGATGGTGCGTTGTTTCAGGGACGATGGAGCGATGTCGGCAACAGAGCAGGAGTTATAAAAAACATAAGAAACCGCAAAGAATTCGTGAAGATGCGGCACGTGGCGTCTCTGTCAGCTGCCCGGCGTGGCTCGGGCGGCACTGGAAGCCCGTACGATCAGCTCCGGCACCATTTCCGAAAACGCTGGCGGCGCAGCATCGGCGGGCGGCGGCGGGGCATCGACCAACTGCTGGCCGAGCAGCAGCCGTAACGCGCGCGCGCCCAGCCCGGCGATGTCCACCCGCATGGTGGTCAGCGCGGGAAGCACATAGCGCGCCATCGGCACGTCGTCGAAGCCGGCCAGCGCGATGTCCTGCGGCACCTTCAGCCCGGCGTGGCCGAGCGCGAACAGGCAGCCCAGCGCCATCATGTCGTTGGCGGCGAATACCGCGTCCGGGTGGTCCTGCTGCGTCAATGCCTGGCCGGCGCGGTAGCCGGACTCCTCGTCGAAGTTGCCCGGCAGCACCCACGGCTGCGCGTGTGCATCCACCGCCATTTCATCGCGATAGCCGCGCAGGCGCTCGTGCGCATCGAAGTTGTCGTCAGGGCCGGCGATGAAGGCGATGCGGCGGTGCCCGCTGTCGCGCAAATGGCGTGTCATCACCCGCGCGCCGCCGTAGTTGTCCACGTTGAGCACCGGGCGCTGGCTGGCACTGCCGGCGCAATTGAGCAGCACCGCCGGCAGACTGCCCGGTAGCGCGTCTTCGTGCACGCCCGAATCACCCAACGACGGCGACATCACCACCACCCCATCCACCCGGCCGGGCAGACGCTCCAGCGCACGACGCTGCGCCTGCGGGTCGCCGTGCGAGCTGGACACCAGCAGGTGGTAGCCCTGCTCCCGTGCCACCTGGTCGATGCCGCGGATCAGTTCGGAAAAGAATTCGCCATGCAGATCCGGCAACACCACCCCGATGGTGTGGGTCCGGCGGCTGCTCAGGCTGCGCGCGGCGTGATGCGGGATGTAGTTCAGTGCGCGCGCCACCTGCAGCACGCGTTCACGCACCGACTCCGCGACGTGCTGGTGCCCGTTCATGGTGCGCGACACCGTGGCGACCGACACCTGCGCCTCGCGGGCCACGTCCTTGATGGTGACGCTGCCGCCTTCCGAACGTGGCCGACTCATGGCGCTTTCTCCAAAACAAGGCGGTGACGGCCGCGTGCCAAAGCAGTGCGTGCAGTCTGCGGGTGCCCAACGTTCGTGTCGCACAGGCACATGAATGTCATCGGCCCCATCCGATGGCGACCTCGAAGCGCGATGGCGCGCACGCTAGCAGGAACTGCAATCGCTTACATGATGCGCCGCAACATCGGGCGAAACGCAGTCGGGACAAGGCTCGCGACCTGTTTGGTGGACAAAGTTGTCCGAATGAGACAACGGCAGTCCTGGTCGGACACCGGTTGGCAACAGATGAAGAACTACGAAAACGTAACATCTTTGATCCGTACTTCAGCGTACGGTGGCCAGGCGCCTTGCCGCCAGTGCATTCAGACAGCAAGATGCGCCGATCGATCAGGGGAACATCGTGCGCATGTCGCCATCCACCGGCCGCGCAGGCCGGTTCCAGTCCATCGCGTGGGTGTTGCTGGCCGCACTCTGCGTCGGCGCCTGTCAGCGCAACGACACCGCCGTTGCATTGCCCGGAGCCAAGGCCGAGCCGGCCGCCGCGATGCAGTCGATGACGGTGCCGCTGCGGCGCAACGACCTGGTGGCCTACGCGCGGATCCGGGTCACACCTGCGCAATACACCCAGCTGGAAGCGGCCTGGCGCAGCGGCGCCAGCCGCTGGCCGCTGACCGAGTTGCCGTTGCCCAACGAAACCGGCGCCCTGCTGGGGTCGTTGTCGGCCCCCGATGCCGAGCGCCGCCTGCAGCAGGCCTTCGATGCGCAGCTGGCCGGGCAGTCGCGGGGCATTGCCCAGGCAGCGCAGTCGCTGGGCCAGTTCGGCGTGCAGTACCTGCGCAGTCGCAGCGATTACCAGCCCGAGCAGCGGGCGCACTATGTGCAACTGGTCGATGCGCTGAGTGCCTGGGCCGCGTCCGCGCCGCTGGCCGACCGTCCGCGTGCCAAGGCCAGCATCGCCGATCTGGTGACCGCCGCGCGTGCCACCGGCATTACCTCCGACGCCGACCTGCAGCAGCTGGGCATGGAAGAAAGCCTGCGCCGGCTCGGGCCGTTCTGGGCCACGTGCAAGAAGGTGCTGGAGCGCTACGACCTGTCGGTCGACAGCAGCCTGGATGCGCTGCGTACCGGCCTGGTCAAGCAGGAGGGGGACAGCGCGCAGGTTCGGCTGCGTTATCCGCTGGCCGCGCACGATATCGACCTGACGGTGGCGTTGATCAAACGCGATGGCCATTGGTACCAGCAGCAGACCCAGGACGAAGTGGCTGCACTGCTGCGCGCGCAGCCGACACCGGGCCTACCCGAGGCCGCGGCAGGCACCGATGCGGCGCCGGCAACGGCGGCAGACGCCGGGCAGCGCCCGGCTGGGCGATAATGACGGCGATGCCAGAACAGAACCCCCTGCCGTTTCCTGACGGCCCGCCCGCCCCGACCGCCGCCGACCCTGGCGCGACGGTAGCCGCCTCGCCGTTGCCCACCGCTACGCCGGTGCCGCCGGATGCGCCAGTGGCCGCGGTGCCGCTGCCGGCCACTGCGCGGCAGGCCAAACGCCCCTGGTGGGCGCGCCTGCTCGGGCGCCTGGCCGACCCGTGGTTGAGCTTGACCATCGAGCCGGATCAACCCGGCCGCTACGACGATGGCCGCCCGGTGGTGTACGTGCTGGAAGACTACGGCCTGTCCAACGCGTTGATCCTGGACAAGGCCTGCCGCGAAGTCGGCCTGCCCTCGCCGCTGGTGCCGTTGCCGGGCGACCCGCTGGAGCGCAAGCGCGCCTATCTGGCACTGTCGCGACGCAGCAGCAGCAATTCGCTGATTCCCGAACAGCGCGGCGGCAAGACCCATTCCGATTCGCTGGCCAAGTTGCTGCAGGCGCACCGCGTGCGCGCCGACCTGGACGTGCATCTGGTGCCGGTGTCGATCTTCGTCGGCCGTGCGCCGGACAAGCAGAGCGGCTGGTTCGCGGTGCTGTTCTCGGAAAACTGGGCGCTGGTGGGCCGCTTCCGTCGCCTGCTGTCGGTGCTGCTCAATGGCCGCACCACCATCGTGCGCTTCGCGCCGCCGATTTCGCTGCGCCAGACCATGGCCGAGGGCCTGCCGCCCGAGCGCACCCTGCGCAAGCTGCAGCGCGTGCTGCGCACCCACTTCCGGCGCATCCGCGAGGCGGTGATCGGGCCGGACCTGTCCACCCGTCGCCTGCTGGTGGACCAGGTGCTGGCGGCCGACTCGGTACGCGAGGCCATCGCCACCCAGGCCAAGCGCGACAACTCCAAGCCGGTCGATGCCTGGCGCAAGGCGCATGCCTACGCCTGGGAAATCGCCGCCGATTATTCCAGCCCGGTGGTGCGCTCGGCCAGCTTCCTGCTTACCCACGTGTGGAACCGCATCTACGCCGGCGTGCTGGTGCATCACCTGGACAAGCTCAAACAGGCCGCGCCCGGGCACGAAGTGGTGTATGTGCCCAGCCACCGCAGCCACATGGACTACCTGCTGCTGAGCTACCTGCTGTACGAACGCGGCATCGTGCCGCCGCACATCGTGGCCGGCATCAACCTCAACCTGCCGGTGGTGGGCACGCTGCTGCGCAAGGGCGGCGCGTTCTTCATCCGCCGCTCGATCAAGGGCAACGCGCTGTATTCGGCAGTGCTCAGCGAATACGTCGCCCAACTGGTGGCCGGCGGCTATTCGATCGAATACTTCGTCGAAGGCGGGCGCTCGCGCACCGGGCGCCTGCTGCAGCCCAAGGGCGGCATGATCGCGATGACGCTGCGCGCCTATCTGCGCCAGCCGCGCAAGCCGGTGCTGTTCCAGCCGGTGTACATCGGCTACGAGAAGCTGATGGAAGGCAACAGCTATCTCGACGAGCTCACCGGCCGGCCCAAGGAAAAGGAATCCATCTGGGGCCTGCTGTGGTCCATCCCCAAGGTGCTCAAGCAGAACTACGGCCAGGTGGTGGTGAACTTCGGCGAGCCGATCGCGCTCAACGACGTGCTGGCCAGGCACGCCCCGGACTGGGACGGCCAGCCGCTGCCCGAGGACGAAAAACCCACCTGGCTGGCGCCGGCGGTGGACACCTTGTCCATCCAGATCCAGACCCGCATCAACTGCGCGGCCGACGTCAATCCGATCAATCTGCTGGCGCTGGCGCTGCTGTCCACGCCCAAGCACGCAATGGGCGAGGCCGATCTGATCGCGCAGATCGAGCTGTGCAAGAAGCTGCTGGCGGAGATGCCGTATTCCGATCGCGTCACCGTCACCCCGCACACCCCGGCGCGCATCATCACTCACGCCGAAGAGATCAACGTGCTGACGCGTGTGTCGCATCCGCTGGGCGATGTCCTCAGCGTCAGCGGCGATACCGCGGTGTTGCTGAGCTACTTCCGCAATAACGTGCTGCACCTGTTCACCGCGTCTTCGTGGGTGGCGTGCTGTTTCCAGAACAACCGCCGCATGAGCCGTGCCGGCCTGATCCGCCTGGGCCGCACGGTGTACCCGTTTCTGCAGGCCGAGCTGTTCCTGCCGTGGAGCGAAGACCGCTTTGCCGAGCGCATCGAACAGACCATCGAGATGTTCGTACGCGAAGGCCTGCTGCTCAACGTCACCGACGACGATGGCGGCATCCTGGCGCGCAACACCGGGCAGACCGATGAAGTGTTCCGACTGCGCGCCATCGGCCACTCGCTGCAGCAGGCGTTCGAGCGCTATTACATCGCCATTTCGGTGCTGGTGAAAAATGGCCCCGGCGTGCTCGGCGCCGGCGAACTGGAAAGCCTGTGCCAGCAGGCCGCGCAGCGTCTGAGCCTGTTGTACGCACCGGCTGCGCCGGAATTCTTCGATAAGACCCTGTTCCGCAGCTTCATCCAGAAACTGCGTGAGCTGCGCCTGGTGTGGCCGGACGAGAACAGCAAGTTGCTGTTCGATGAGCGCCTGGATGCCTGGGCCAAGGACGCCAAGTTCATCCTTGGCCGCGAGCTGCGCCACACGATCGAGCGGGTCAGCCCGGCGGCGGTGAAGCCGGACGTGGTGTTGCCGCCGGAGTAAGGCGGCTGTCGTGGCGGTACGAAGTGCGCGCGTGCGACGCATCCTTGCGAGCGCGCGTCTTCGACGCTGCCATGGTGCGATTGTGCGCGCTGTCGTGCGGCCGCGCAGCGAACCGGAGTGATGTTGCTCTGGCCAGGCTAGGCTAGGCTTGGCAGCAAGACAGGACTGCATGGACACACCTCAAAAGCGCCGCATCGAAGATGACAAGCGCTGGATGGAGACAGCGCACACCTCAACAACAATGCGAAGACCCCTTCTCCCCTCGGGAGAAGGTGGCGCGAAGCGCCGGATGAGGGTACGACCGTCGGCGATCATACAGCGATGCAGCCATGCAGCACATCGCTCGCACCCAGATCGACCCGCAGCACCGCACGGTTTCATACAACGGTTGCGTCCGTTTCATCGGCCGCTTGCGCGCATGCAGATACCATCGGATGACCTTTCACAGTGACCGGGCGCATCGCAACGCGGATGCGCCTGGCAGGAGATTCCATGCGCGCAGCCATCCATACCCAGTTCGGCGATCCCGCCAAGGTGCTTGCTCTTGGCGACCGTCCAGTGCCGCAGCCCGGCAAGGGCCAGGTACGTATCGCCATGCGGCGCTCGCCGATCCACAACCACGATTTGTGGACCGTGCGCGGCAACTATGGCTACAAGCCGGAGTTGCCCGCGATCGGCGGCAGTGAAGGGTCCGGTGTCATCGATGCGCTTGGGGAGGGCGTGGATGCCCTGCAGGTTGGCCAACGCGTGGTCGCGGCCGGCGTGCACGAGAGCTGGGCCGAGTACTTCCTGGCATCGGCATCCGGCGTGGTACCGCTTCCCGATGCGCTGGACGACGACCGTGGCAGCCAGTTGATCGCCATGCCGTTGAGCGCGCTGATGCTGATCGAATTTCTGCGCGTGCAACGGGGCGACTGGATCGTGCAGAACACCGCCAATGGCGCCGTCGGCAAGACCGTCGCCATGCTGGCGGCCATCCGCGGCATCAACGTGATCAACCTGGTACGCCGCGATGCCGGCGTGGAAGAACTCAAAGCGCTGGGCATCGGCAATGCCGTGTCCACCGCGCAGGACGGCTGGCAGGAGCAGGTGCGCGCGCTGGCCGGCAATGCGCCCATCGTTCGCGCCATCGACTCGGTGGCCGGTACCGCAGCCGGCGACCTGCTCGGTTTGCTGGCCGAAGGTGGCGAGCTGGTGTCGTTCGGCTCGATGACTGGCGAGCCGCTGCAGATTTCCAGCGGCGATGTCATCTTCAAGCAGGCCACCGTGCGCGGGTTCTGGGGCAGCAAGGTGATGCAGGCCACCCCGCCCGAGGACAAGCGCCGCATGATTGGCGAACTGCTCAAGGCGGCCCTGGATGGCAGCCTGGCTCTGCCGGTGGAAGCGGTCTACGACCTGCAAGACGCCGCCGAGGCGGCCGCCGCCAGCGCCGAGCCGGGACGTCGCGGCAAGATCCTGCTGTGCGCAGGCTGAGCAACCGCAACCATGCAAGGCGCCGATACCCAGCCGATCTCTCCCCCGCCTGCGCCCGACACCCAGCGGACCTCCTTCCCCCGCCTGCGGGGAAGGTGCCCGAAGGGCGGATGGGGGACGCCGCACATTCGCAGCCGCAGCAGCCAGCCCGCTCGCAGGCATCCTGCAGGAGCGCACCTGGGCGCGACGGGCCTTGCCGGGAAAGCTTCTTCGCGCCCAGGTGCGCTCCTACGCGCGGAGCCGCAGCTGGAGCGGGCCGCCGCTGCGAGCGGCGCACGCACATCACCAAGCAAACCCAACCGCAGCTGCGACCTACGCCGGCTCGTCGGGCACCAACTCCATTTCCAGCCGAATGATGCAGTCCTTGATCTGCAGCTTGCGCTTCTTCAGCCGCTTCATCTGCAGTTCGTCCTCCAGATTGGCGGGCATGCGCTGGATTTCCTCGTCCAACGCGCGGTGCGCGCGTCGTAACGCGGCGATCTGCTCGAGGATCTCGGCGGGTGAGAGTGTGTCCACGCCCCGAGCATACACAACCCCGGGCGATGCGCGTCACCCGCGCTTGCCAAGCGGCCCGAGGCTGCGACAATGCCACGGCGTCGTCGGGGACACGGCGACGCTCCATATCCATCATTGCCGCGCGGCTCCGGCCGTCGAGAAAGGAGTCTTCCCCATGCGTTTGCGTTCTTGTCTGCTGGCCCTGAGCCTGCTCACCGCCTCCAACCTGGCCGCCGCCGCCGACGTCACCAAATACGATGGCTTCCTGTGCTGCAACCTGCGCACCGACGGCAGCTGGATCAGCGACAGCAACTACGCCGAAGACGGCAAGCGCGTGCTCCCCGTCGGCACCCCGGTCAGCGTCACCGGCTTCGGCCGCAACCGCGTCAACCTGAAGATCGCCGGGGAAAAGCAATCCATCGGCAACGACTACAGCCGCGACCTGGACAACACCGCGTTCGCCGCGCGCTATGTCGTCGCCGCCGACCCCAAGCTCAAGCTGGCGACCTTTCCGCCCAAGATCCGCCAGGCCATCGCCGACGGCAAGCTCACCGGCGGCATGACGCGCGAGCAGGTCATCATGGCGGTCGGCTATCCCATCAGCAGCGAAAATCCGAACCTGGAGGCATCCCTGTGGCGCTACTGGCGCGACAGTTTCTCCGAATATCAGGTGCAGTTCGGCCCCAGCGGCAAGCTGGTCAAGGTCACCGCGGACCCGCAGCTGATGAATCTGGTCTGGGCACCCTGAGGTACGAAGCGGGGGCGCAGCTGGCTCATCCGGCGCCCCTCCGCGCGACCGCCCAGGCGAGGCATCGCGGGCAGCGTCTGCAGCGCTTCCCCATCCACCACACGAGGTATGCGATGCACGATGGAGAGTTGATTGTCCCGCCCGACGCCTTGGCCGATCCGGACGCGTTCGAGTTGTTGCGCCTGTGGGCCGCGCACGAGCAGCTGCACGTGAGCATCAACAGCGATCTGGGCGGCGGGGCGGAAGATTTCGGCGAACTGCTTGCCGATCTGTTCGAGCATGCCTCGCGGATGTTCGCCCAGCGCGACCGCATGCCCCTGGCCCAATGCCGCACGCTGATGCTGGACGATTTCATGCGGCGCGTCGCCGACCCGAGCGGCGATCGGGAAGGTGGGCTGCCGGTGGAGCATTAGCGCCACCGCGACACGCCCACCTCGCGCAACGGGCGGCGCCGGGCTCGCCGTTTCCGGCGGATTCCCGCCCGTGCCGCAGTCGGCAGCAAACCGGATCCGGACGCACCGCCGTGACCCAATGCGGATGCTGCCGGCGTTGGCTTGCCGGCCCGGCAGCGCAGATCCGGGCACCACTGGCCGTCCCGGCCGCCACCTTGAAGAGAGCGCCATGCAACGCGATCCGGTTCTATATCCGAACGACGACAACGGGGACACGCTGTGGCACATCGCCCGGCAGGGAGTGGACCTGACCAAGCCCCGGGAAATCGATTTCTCGGTGGTGTTTCCCGCAAAGGAATCGGCACTGGAATTCTGCGTGGCGATGCTGCGCTGCGAGCAGAAGGTGCGTTGCCGCTACTACGAACAGAACACCGCCTTTCCGATGGATGTGACGGTGTACCCGACCATGGTGCCCACCTACCGTGGCATCGTGGCCTTCGAACAGGAGTTGGCGCTGCATGCCACGCCGTTGGCTGGACATAACGATGGCTGGGAGTTCTGCGAATAGCTCGGAAGCACGCGCGGCCTTTGCGTGCAGGCGTCCGGTTCGTGTCCGGCGCAAGACATCGCCTGCACAGCAACCTGGCCTGCCGTTGCGTCGCCGCGCGGTGTGATCCAATCCAATGCTGAGGACCGACGATGTTCTGCTTCAACCATGACCACACCCAGGCGATCGGGCTGTGCAAGCACTGCAGCAAGGCGCTGTGCCACAGCTGCGCCAACGACCTCGGCGCCGGGTTGGCCTGCCGCGGCCTGCACGAGACAGAAGTGATCTTCACGACCCAGGCCGTGGTGCGCTCGGTGCGCGCACAGTCCATCGGCGGCCCCGGACGTTACGCCACGGCGATCTTCTACGTCGTTCTGGGCGTCCTGTTCGGCGGATACGAACTCCTGTTTCGCCATACCCTGGGGTTCGGCGCCGTCCTGGGTGGGGTGTTCGTTGTCTACGGCCTGTACGTGGCCATCGCCATCCGGCATGCGTTCCGGGCCAAGCATTGACCGCAGCACAGGCAAACGTCCTTGTGGTACCGCCCTGCCTGGAGCGGTGCTGTTGCACACGTAGAGCCGTCTTCCAGCGACCCGATCCGGAGCAAGCGACCAGTGAACAATCCCTACAACTCATCGCCGATGCCTGCAGCGATGCAGCACCTCAACGACACCATGGTGACCACGGCACTGGAGTTGCCCGGCTACCGCATCATCCGCAGCCTGGGACTGGTGCGCGGCATCACGGTGAGATCGCGCTCGATCGTAGGAAATTTCTTCGGCGGCCTGCAGACCTTGCTGGGCGGCAACATCACCATCTACACCCAGCTCTGCGAGCAGGCACGTTCGGAAACCTATCGCGACATGGCGCAGCACGCCCGGCAGCTGGGTGCGAACGGGATCATCGCGGTGCGCTACGACGCCACCGAGCTGATTGCCGGACTCACGGAGGTGTTGTGCTATGGCACTGCGGTGGTGGTGGAGCCACAGAACTTATAAAAAAGCAGTCAGTGTTTCTCGATCACTTCTGTAACACTGCAACCTCGGGTGGTAAAAGAACTTCGCTGGCGCGCATGGTCAGCACTTTCTCTGGCTTAGTCACCTTGAAGCATGCCCCATGCGCGCACCTTCGTCCACGTCCTTGCGCACCAAGTGTTTGATTCGCACGAAGAACCGGGGGAAACCTCAGATGCGGGTCGGGTACTAGCCCGTATTGCCCAGTGGAGTCTGGGGCCAAAGCCGTCAAGAAACGCCATTGCCAAGAAGATTGCGTTCATTAAATAGTCCTGATTAGCCCCATCCCTCAGCCATGGAAGTTGCTTGCCATACGCAAAACGCGCTCTGGGCAAGGTGTGCAACGCAGCAGCGCCGTCGCCAG